>JBGSIM010000069.1:0-89406 GCA_041742535.1 Cyclobacteriaceae bacterium
GAACACGAATTAAAAGTTACGGGTATCTTAAAAGACATTCCTACCAACTCTTCGTTCGAATTTGATTTTTTAATGCCTTGGAAATTCAGAGAGCAAACCAATGAGTGGGTTAGAGAAAACACCACCAATTGGGGTAATTATTCTTTTCAGATTTTTGTAGAATTAAACGATCCTTCTAAACATGCAGCTGTTGAAGATCAAATTCGTGGCATCCTGCAAAAAAATGGCGAGACTGAAAACAACCCAGAATACTTTTTATACCCTCTCCTTCGCTGGCGATTGCATGGTAACTTCGAAAACGGAGTGGAGACTGGTGGCATGAACGATTATGTTCAAATGTTTTCGGTGATTGCTATTTTCATCATTGTGATCGCGTGTATCAATTTCATGAATCTGGCTACTGCCCGATCGGAACGCAGAGCACGTGAAGTAGGTGTGCGTAAAAGTGTGGGCTCTAGACGCTATGAATTAATTATGCAGTTTATTGGCGAATCGATGTTCATTTCGCTCATTGCTTTTTCAATCGCTATATTATTAGCACAACTACTGCTTCCCTTCTATAATGATCTCGTGCAAAAGAAATTATTTATCGACTATACCTCCTCGCAATTCTGGATCTTCACGGTAGGAATGATTTTCATCACAGGATTTATATCCGGAAGCTATCCTGCTTTTTATCTTTCTTCATTTCAACCGGCTAAAGTATTGAAAGGCAAACCTACTATTGGCAAAGGAGCAAGCACTCCGCGTAAAGTATTGGTAACACTTCAGTTTGGTTTTTCTATTTTGTTGATCATAGGTACGATTGTTATTTATCAACAGATACAATTAGTAAAAGGACGTGAGTTAGGGTATGATCAGGAAAATCTTATGGCGGTCAATTATAGCAATGAGGTTGGTAAAAACTATCGTCCCATTAAATTGGAGTTGCTTGCAACTGGAGTTGTTGAGTCTGTTACTAAGTCGAATAGTTCTATCACCAACATTAATTCAAATAATTTCTTAGGCTGGCCCGGCAAACCCGAAGACTTACGAGTAATCTTCACCACCATTGCTACTGAGTACGATTATGCAAAAACAATGGGCATTAAGGTTATAGAGGGCCGTGATTTCTCTGAAGATTTTAAAACCGATACGACTGCCATCCTTATCAACAAAGCAGCACTTGCATTAATGAACCTTGAAGACCCCATCGGTACTGAACTCGATCTGTGGGGTGACAAGCGAAAATTAATTGGAATCCTCGATGATGTGCTGATGGGCTCTCCGTATCAACCCATTAAACCTATGTTTGTAATTCTTAATCCTGAATGGATCGATGCTGTAACGATCCGATTAAAAAAGACGGAAGATTTGCCAGCTGCTATCAATACCGTAAAAGCGGTGTTTGAAAAGTATGCACCGGCCTATCCATTCGAGTATACGTTTGCCGATCAGGAGTTTCAGAAAAAGTTTACCACGCTTAACCTTACCAGTAAGTTGTCAAGCTTGTTCGCAACGCTTACTATTATTATAACTGGACTCGGTTTGTTTGGGCTTGCCTCATTTACTGCCGAACAGCGCACCAAAGAAAT
This sequence comes from Cyclobacteriaceae bacterium, assembly GCA_041742535.1. Classification (GTDB taxonomy): domain Bacteria; phylum Bacteroidota; class Bacteroidia; order Cytophagales; family Cyclobacteriaceae; genus ELB16-189. The sequence goes on from JBGSIM010000069.1 coordinate 1,575, forward strand.
TGGTATCCGCAAAGTGTTAGGAGCATCTGTCTCCAGTCTAGTTGGAATGATGTCCAAAGACTTTTCTATCCTGGTGATAATTTCGTTTCTGATCTCATCTCCCTTTGCGTGGTGGTCGTTAACAAAATACCTGGAGCGATACCCGATACATGTTGATATTGTGTGGTGGATTTTCCCAGTAACGGGGTTGGTTGCTTTGGCATTCGCGATTGCGATCGTAAGTACGCAAGCATTGCGTGCGGCACGATCAAACCCGGTTACTTCGTTACGGAGTGAATAAGTAAAGTGGGGTTGAGTTTCTCTATGAAATTCACCTACTTTAATCCATACACTCACTATGGATTCAACTAAAACGCTGGAAGATTTCTTAACGGGAAAGTCAGAACATACGCTTTCCCTTTTTCACCACTTTGTTGAGCAATACAAACAAATAGGAAGCATCACCTTACATCCTGCTAAAAGCATGATTGGGATTGCTACTCCGCGAAAGCGTATTGCCTACATCACACAACTTGGAAAGAATTTTATTCACGTAGTCTTTCCTTTCGAAAAATCCTTTCCTGATAATCTATGCTTTCAAAAAATTGCGCAGGTTCCAGGCGATGCCAAGCAATTTAACCATCACTTTCGCATGCTTGCCAAAGAAGATGTGAATGCCGAAGTGAAAAAGTTTATGAAACTAGCGTTTACGACTGGGAGTTAATCCGACTTTCTAGGCTTCCACCGCCTTGCTCACCTTTCTATAAATAAAAGAGTGATAGATATGTCTGCGGGCAAAACGATCCGGGGTGTCAGAATTAAGAAACTTATTGTAAGTGCCGTGTGGAATTCCAAAGTATTCGTAGCTGCTTCCATCAGCAAAGTTGACTTGCAATGTTTGGGACTTATAGATGAAGTCAACAATTTTAGAAGCAGTAATTACTTCTGTGTATTGGTCCAACTGTTGAGCATGAGTTTCTGGGGCAACGCTTACCAATAAATGATAGGCTTCAATTACAGCCTTGCTTTTCTCCTCGGCTTCAAGTTTGGCCGTGTCGTCTTGAAATTTATCAGGATGCCAATCCTTCATTAAATTCCGGTAAATGGACTTCAATTCTTTCAGTTCAACTGATTTCTCAACGCCTAAAAGCTTTCTCGATTCTATTATTTTTTTCATTCGGGCGCAAAAATATACTTTTTACATCACATGCCAATAATTTTAAACTGGTTAGAGGGTGATAATAGAATTACCTTTACACAATGATTTCGCGCAACCTCAAGCTGTTTATTATTTTACTGATAGTTGGCTCAATTACCACCTACGTGGTGTTTGTGACAATCCCTACACAAATGGTTAAGCGTAGTTACGAAGCGGCCAAAACCCTGGGCGAAGATTTTAGAAAAGCATTTCAGTTTACACCTGAAATTTCAGTAGATCACACGATTGTTCTCAACCAACAAACCCCTGTACTCGAACTAGCCCTGCTCTCTCAAAACTTTGGTCATAATTATACCTGGACAAACACCTGGCTTGGCAGTACTAAGCAGATTTTCATTACAGGTTCATTCGAAGCTAAAGCCGGATTTGATTTACATCGAAAATTCTCGATTGAACTTACCGATGACATAGCTTACGTAACGTTACCGGAACCCAGTTTACTATCGATAGAATCGCAAGCGGACATCACTTACCGCGATGAGAATGGTGTTTGGAATTGGGTGGATATGAATGATCGCACAAAAGCAACTAACGCGTTCATTAAAGATGCGCGAACCTATGCTGCTCAGGCTGGTTTTATAAAAGATGCGAAACCAAAGATGGAAGAGCAAGTTCGAGCTTTATTAAAACCCTATGCGGAAGAAGTAATCATTCGTTATGAGACCTCTGTAAAAATATCGGCTCCGAAATAATCTATAACTCCTGTTTGTAATAAATTTTATAATACTTCCTTCCGTCTTCATCCACTCCGCGTTCAATCAACTCACGGTCGCCATGAATGTAGATGTGAAAGTTCTTGTCCAGCTTCAATACGCTTTTAAATACCCGTGATTGCTTTTTCACCGCTTCCGCAGAAATAGAAAATCCATCTTCGCGATCGATACTAAATTGTTCGCGGAAGCCTTTATCAAACTTGCGAAACGATTTTATTACTTCCGGATCTTCAAACACTTCCTGCTCAAACTCCTTCTGATTGAATTCGTCTTTCTTCTTGAAATAGCCAATCGACTTATTTAAATAGTCAATCTGATCAGCTTTCGATAATTCAAATTCATCGCCAATCTGATCAACTACAAAATGGCGGGCAATGTCAAGAATATTTCGTGTTGCCTGAAACTCATCTTTCACAGGTTCAACGCGCAAAAACAATTCTTTCCAATATTGAGCATCCGATGATTTACCGGATCGATCCAAAATTGAAAGTCGATACCCTTTGTCTTCATCCAGATTATAAATCAAACAACCTTTATCAAGTTTATCCGGATTAATACCATCCTGATAATTCACTTCAACCCGACCATCTTTCTTTGTGATCAGTTTAAGGATTGAGCTTTTGTTTTCCGATTTAAAAATTCCGAGTGCTTCCGTTTGTGTACCGTCCACCTGAATGTTGGAAAACATCGCTACAAATAAATCTCCCGACTTAATTAAAGGATGCACCGACACTTCATACAAATGCTTGGCAATGCTTACCGACTTTAAATGAAACTGATCTTCAGCTTCAAAAATTTCTTGCACCCATTGAAACATGGGGTTGTGTTTAAAATCACCGTCCGTTGAAGTAAAGTGATAATACTCGGCTGAGTTAAAAGCACCCAGAAATGAGGTGCATAATTTTGCGCGTACTTCTTCATCGGGTAACTCAATTTCTGCACGGGATGCAACTAAGTCTTCGCCATTGGTTTTATTTCCAAGAGTGTGTGCAGAAAGGTGACTCAATTGAGCCTGTAACTTATTGATCATACAGCGTACTAAGAAGCTAGGGTAAGAAATATTTTTTAAGTGCTGGAGTTACGCATGGATTAAGTTTGGTTCGAGTTTCTTTGTGCCCCATCGTGACTTTGTGATTTAGTGGTTCAATTTTTTGGTTTTTTTTGAACCACAAAGGCACTGAGACACAAAGAATCACCAAGTGCGTAAGTCCAGTTAGTAAAATTTACATAAAAGTTCATTTCAGTCAAATAAAGAGCGCAGTAGTAGTGGCAAAGATAACCGATGCCACAAACGATCCTCACAAAAATTATTTAGCGAGAACCATCGGTAACTCATTGCGCGACCATTCGCTCCAGGAACCCACGTAGAGTTTTGGTATTTCTAATCCGGCAGCATTCATAGCTAGTAAAGTATGACAAGCGGTTATCCCCGAACCACAATGCACAATAATCTTGTCAGCATTCTTGCCCTCAAATGCCTTTGTATATTTTTCCTTCAGTTCTGTTGATGATAAATATTCACCTTTTGCATTCAGGTTGGTAGTAAACGGAATATTAATAGCACCCGGAATATGACCTGCGATTAAATCGATTGGCTCTGTGATTCCGTCAAACCGTTCGGAAGAACGAACATCTACAATAATTTGATCTCCCTTTTCCGAAGCAACTTTTACTTCGTTAAGATCCACCATAGGTAATTTCCATTCCTTGGCAGGATATGGGCTTTTTAGAGTAACTTTTTCCTTAGTAGAACTCATTGGATAACCCGCAGCTTTCGCTGATTGCAAGCCCCCATTTAACACCTGAACTTTTTCATGACCAATCGCTTTTAACATCCACCAAAAACGTGCGGCTGCATTGCCGGCTTGCTTGTCATCATAAATAACAACATGACTATCTGGTGTAATACCAAGTGAACCCAGCACACTAGAAAATTTTTCTAATGTGGGTAACGGATGACGACCTCCTTTAGAAGCATCAGCCGGTGTTGCCAATTGAGTTTCCGGATCAACATAAATTGCTCCCTCTAAATGAAGCGCTTCGTAGTTTGCCCTTGCATTCGGACCGGCACTTGCATCAAAAACAAGAACGTTAGGTTGGCCTTTTATTGCTGCTAGTTCGCCAACTGAAATAAGTGGGTTTTTACTCATCTCTACTCCGTTAAAAATTATACTTTCTTAGGCGGCAAATCAAATGCAGTAGCCTCGTGTTCAAAATGACCTTTGTGCGAACCATCACAAAATGGTTTGTTGGCTGACTTGCCACAGCGACATAATGAAACAATGGTGCGGCCTTGCAGACCATAGGCAGTTCCTTGCATATCCACAATTTCAAAATCGCCATCAATTTTTACTGAACCGTTGTTGTTGATTGTTATCTTAGTTGTACTCATAGCGCGCAAGATACACCAAACCTCGTTAGTCTAAAATAACTTTAACTGATCGGTTTCCTCTTCTGTTCGTGTTCTAAAAGCCGGATCGGTAAAATTAGAAAGCGAGATTCCCAGCAGGCGTACTTTCTTATCCGTCAAATCCGTACTGCTCAACAATTGCTTGGCGGTGTTCTCTATTACTTCTAAATCATCAACCGCTTCTTTAAAAGATTGGCTACGGGTTATTTGTTTGAAATCATGATACTTTATTTTAATCGTGATGGTTCTTCCCTTTAACTGATAGCGGGATAACCGCCCTTGCACTACGTTGGCAATTTTTTCAAGTTCAAGGTTCATTTCTTCCTGTGTTGTCAGGTCGAATGAAAAAGTATCTTCTGCTCCAATGGATTTTGCTTCGCGATCAGGGCGCACCGGGCGGTCGTCAATACCCCGAACAATCTTATAAAAGAACTTGCCCGACTTACCAAAGTGTTTTACTAATTCTGTTTGAGAAAGCTTTTTTAAATCAGCACCAGTGTGCAGATTCATTTTCTTCATTTTCTCAGCAGTCACTTTTCCAACGCCAAAGAATTTCTCTACAGGCAACTTCTCCATAAACGATTCGAGTTTGGAAGGGCCAATAAAGGTTAATCCATCGGGCTTGTTCATATCGGAAGCCACCTTGGCAGCAAACTTATTTACCGACACTCCTGCCGAAGCCGTTAAGTTTAGTTCGGTTTTAATTTCTTGTCGGATTAGTTTTGCGATTTCCAAAGCCGAACCAATGTTCTGTTTGTCCTCGGTAACATCTAAAAAGGCTTCATCCAGCGAAAGCGGTTCTATCAAATCTGTATAGCGATGAAAAATACTTCGAATGTGTTGCGACACTTCTTTATACACTTCAAATCGTGGAAACACAAAAATGACATGCTTACAAAGTTGTTGTGCTTTTTTCGAAGCCATGGCTGATCGAATTCCAAATTTGCGCGCTTCATAACTAGCTGCTGCTACTACTCCCCCGCGCCCTTCGGGTGATCCACCCACGACAATGGGCTTGCCGCGATAGTCAGGATTATCTCGTTGCTCTACGGATGCATAAAACGCATCCATATCGATGTGAATAATTTTGCGGATGTTTTTTGGAGGTGCCATGTGATGAAGGCAAAGGTAGGCTTGATTGAATTGTGTTTCAAAGAAATTACACGTTCAACAAAAGGATCCTTCGCTCAAAGTCAGCTTTTTGATGAAGAGGCCAAGCCTGCCGCTCTGGATTGCAGTAGGGTTTTTTCAGAACAAGCAACTAAAAAATACAGGTGCAATCCTGAGCGAAACTGGAACACAATCTTTTGTAGGGATCAATCACAGTTTAAATCTTACTACTGTAGTGAAAAATACACCAGCGAAGGATCTCTCAATCATTAAGGGGATCCTTCGCTCAAAGTAAATTTGTGATGAAGAGTGCACTACTCATTGTAGTCTCCTATTAACGATTATTAAAACTCATCCAAACCGCTCTGGATTGCAGTAGAGTTTTTTTTGAAAAGACCACCAAAATTAATACTTGCAATCCTGAGCAATTAAAAAAAAGCTCATCTAAAATAATGAGTATCAATAGAAAAACCATTATGAAAAAGTGCACCTCTTTGCGAAGGATCTCCTAATTAAGCCCGATACTTATCAATTACAATAAAATAAGTAGATTAGAAGATGCTACCCGTTGCCTATGTCTACATCCTTACCAATAAGCACCACACGGTACTCTATGTTGGAATGACTACCGATCTGCGCACACGCTTATGGGAACATAAAAACAAAATAAACCCATCAAGCTTTACTGCCAGGTACAATTTAGTTAAGCCTATTTATTATGAAGGCTTCGATTCTGAGGAAGAAGCTCTTGAACGCGAGCGATACATGAAAGGAAAATCAAGAAAGTGGAAGGAAGAATTAATTAGAGGAATAAATCCAGAATGGAATGACTTAACAGACGTTATAATGAATATGAATCCATGATGGTAATAAACAAGTAACGATCCTTTGAGGAGATCCTTCGCTTAAGGTCAGTTTTGTGATGAAGAGTACACAACATTGATTCTCTTTGTTACCAATTTTACAATTCATCCAAACCGCTCTGGATTGCAACAGAGGTTTGTTCGGAACCAACACTCAAAAAAATAATACCAGCAATCCTGAGCGATACAGGAGCTCACTTTCACTATGAAAACAACACTAGCGAAGGATCTCTCAATACTTTAGGGGATCCTTCGCTTAAAGTGGCTCGATGGTGAAGAGTCCACTACTTATTCATATTCTACCTATAATTTTTACTCTCCAAATTAGCCGCTCTGGATTGCAGTAAAGCTTTGTATTAAGAATCAACACTCAAAAATAACACCAGCAATCCTGAGCGATATAGGAGCACAAATCTTCCTTTTAGGAACAATCACAGGTGAAGCATACTGTTACTATGATAACAACCACGAGCGAAGGATCTCCTTATCGTGAGGGGATCCTTCGCTTAAAGTCAGTTTTGTGATGAAGAGTACACAACATTGATTCTATCTGTTACCAATTTTACAATTCATCCAAACCGCTCTGGATTGCAGTAGAGTTTTTTTGTTATAATTCCAACTCCCACTCCAAATTACGTCTCGCGGCTGCTTCATACTTCTCATAAAAAAAATCGGTTTTAAAAATACGGGGCATAGATAAAAAATGCTGCAACACTTTTTTGCGACCGGGATTGTAAACTAAATCGGGATAGAGTTTGTATTCCTTCCGAATCTGAGCAGCATAAATTTTATAAGCTTCGAGTTCTGTACCCAGCACAGAAAGATCAGCATCTGTAAATAGATTCACTTCCTCATCACCAGGTTCGTGCTTTTGAGTAGCAAAAATTAATTTCTTACACTCTTCAATCTGTTCTACTGGAAATGAGATGGATTGCAATCTCTTTTCAGCAAAGTCCGCACTCTTTGCTTCGTTGTTGTTTTTTAAAACATTATACACCACATCATGATAGGCGATCGCAAATATAATTGTATCCCAATTTTTGAATTGAGTTTTCAAAGGCTTGAGTTGTATTAACAAATTCTCAAGATGAGCAAGTGTATGATAGTGTCGACTCTTTGAGGAATACGCTTGCTCTACTTCGTGCCATAATAATTCGCTGTGTGTTTTATCTGTGTAGTTGGTGCACGATGTGATAAACTCCGTTTGGATCACTAAGGGATATCTAAAGTAAAAAGTTGTCCATTGTTTAATTCGAAAGCCACAAAGCCGTAGTGACGGGTATAATACCAGGTCACAATATTATTTGTTGGGGCTGGAGTTCCCGAAAACTTAAAAACCGAATGATAAACTATTGAATTAAGAGTTATCTGTTCATGAAATATTGCGTCAGTATCACGTTCATACAAATTTGGCTCCCAGTATACATGTCCTTGCGCTTGCATCGAATAGATGTTCCGAATTGGTGAATATGAAATAGGATTAAAGATGACGGAGTCATAGTACACGGTTTCGTATTCATAGTGATCGTATGGTCCGCTGGATCCCTTCCTTGAAACAATTCGCTCAGTATACTTAATCTCTGCAACTACCAGTTTAAACAGAGTGCCTTGATGATTATCATAGGTAAGTATATCTCCCTCTTTGAATTTCACTTTATAAGCATCATCCAAAGCATAATACTTATCTTTTGTATCAAATAAGTCAAAAAAATCGCTGCACCCTGCCAGACTCAAAAGCAGGACTCCCATCAGAATAAACCTTGCATTTAAATTGTTTCCGAGTATCATTCAAAATTGAATTACAAAATTTAAGAAATAATCTTCGTCTCTCAATCTATTCGAATAAAATTCCACAGCGGGCGGGACACATTGCTTAATTTGCCTCGAAAACACACGTACTATTCTCACTCATGATCATTAAAAAACTGGCAGTTCCGTTCATCAACGATAAACTGCTGCAACAAGTAGAACATTGTTACATCGCGACTGCGGCTATCTCCGATGCCGGGTTCGATTTTATTAGAAGTCGCATTCCTACAAAAAGTAAGATGGAGATTGTGACGGGTCTTGACGTACCCACATCGCCCGAAGTGCTGAAAAGAATCTGGCGAAATTATCAGGGGCGCATTACACTCAATATCTATACGAAAAACTTCTTTCATGCCAACGTCTATATTTTCGATTTACCATTTAGAAAAGCTGTTGCGTTTGTAGGCTCCGGTCAGTTTACGTTGGAAGGAATTAAAGACAACGAAGAACTCTTTTATAAAATCACCGACCCAAAAGAAATTGAAAATCTGAAATCTTGGTTCATTGGTTATTATGAATTTTCAAGTCCGCTTTCAGAAGAACTCATTCAGGAATATGAATACCTGTACCCTACCCTCAAGCAACGCGACATTGCCTCGCGACAAGAGAAGAAACAATTCATTGAACTAACAACCGCTGGATTCAATTGGGATTTTATAAAATTCAAAAATCAATATTTCAAGAAAGAAGATTACCTCGTGCTAAGCAGCAGTAAAGCACGAGCTACTTCACCTGAAGTTCATGCCGAACGTGTAAGTGCACAAGCTAAATTGATTCAACTTCATGAGTTGATCAAAAAAGATGTAACGCGCATGAAACTGCATGAAGACCCGGATACAACTAAATTAGTGAGTAGCCTTGCTCCGGCAGATCACCCTGATAACAAACTTCAAAAGATGTGGCTTGCTTATGGCTGCAGCGAAACCGAATTAAAAAAATTAAATTCAACTACGCTCACAGATTTTATCACACTACAAATTGTCCTTCAGCAAAAGGAAGTCGGTGTATGGTTAACCGCTAAACCTAATACGGGAAAAATCGATCGTGAATTTTTTAATAAGCAGATGTACAATGAAGAGCACAAAAAGCAATTCTTTACACTGCTCACTGGTTTGGGTGCCGGCTATTGGATTGAAATAGCTGGCGACAAAAAAGCAGTTGAAACATTTCAGAGCGAAGACACGCTCTGGGAATTTACGAAAGCCGACAACTGGATGCATTACGCTCTTATCATCGGGAAAAATTTTACCGTTGGTGATGCCGAAATCAGTAGTGATCTTATTGCTCCCACGCTAATCAAAGAATTTGAAAAGTTGGTTTTGGTATATCGGCATATGAAAGATGCTGATGGAGAAAAGTAGATGTAACAGCTCTCTCAATCACAACGCGTCATTCCGGCCAAGCATGACGAATCGTGAACAATAAATCTCCTTTTATTTCTTGTTACTAATGCTAATCGAATAACTGCGCGAGCCGGAATCTTATATTAGAGTATAATTCACTTCGAAGAGATACCGGCTCTCGTTCCTCGGCCGGTATGACATTTCATTGGAAACTCACCTTCACTCGAGGGCAAAATTTCAGATTAATTATTGATCTCGTGGGTAAAATTTCAGACTAAATAGTCATTGAGTGGGTAATTTTTCAGATTAATTACCTCAATGCACTTAAAAGTGGGTAAAATTTCAGATTAGTGGAGAGAAGAGTTGAAATCCCTCACCCCTGCCTACCGGCAGGCAGGCCCTTCCCCTCTCCCCTGGGCCTGCCTGCACGAAGCCGTTTCGGCAAAGGCAGGGAGAGGGGTGTCCAACGGACGGGGTGAGGGATTTTTAATCTACTCATTCCTCAAACTATCCACAGGGTTGCCCCGCGCAGCTTTTATCGATTGGTAACTCATGGTTGCCAACGAAATAATTAGCGTTAAACTTCCGGCTATCGCATACACCAGCACACCGACATCAGTTTTGTACGCATAGCTACCCAACCACTGGTTAATAGAATACCACGCAAGCGGTATCGCCAGCACAAAAGCAATAAGAATCAGTCGGCTAAAATCTTTTGACAACAACAGAATAATATTATTGATGGATGCACCCAACGCTTTGCGAATACCAATTTCTTTGGTGCGCTGCTCAGTAGTAAATGCGGTGAGGGCAAATAACCCAAGGCACGCAATGATTATCGCCAACATAGCAAATAGTGCAAATATTTTTCCCAGCCGCTGTTCAGTGGAATACATCTTACCAAAATCTTCATCAAGGAATGAATATTGAAACGGACTGTCAGGCGAAAGTTTCTTCCACGTTTTTTCCAGCAACTCAATTACTTGTGGTGCGCTGGCCGCTTCAAACCGAAACGTCATCTTGTTATCATTTTTTTCTAAAAACAATCCCAGCGGTCCGATATTATCACGAAGCGATTCGAAATGAAAATCTTCTACCACGCCAATGATTGTCCATGATTTAATCTGGTTAGGATCTGGCGAACCATCGGGGCGTATGCCTCTAAAAGAACTTATCTTTTTTCCGATCGGGTCGCCTGCAATTTTAAATCGGGCTACGCCTGTCTCATTAAGAATAATGGCCGAGGAGTCTGAAGGAAATTCTCTTGAAAAACCACGACCCACTTTAACCTTCATTTGAAAAGTATTTAAATAGTCGTTATCAATTTGCCATTGCTGCATGTTTACCATCTCTTCAATCTTTACCTGATCAGGCAACACGTCATCTTTCCAAAACGTACTATTACTGCGCCACCCACCATCTACAGGCACGTAGCCCGAAATGGTTCCACTATTAATAGAGGCATTGCGCAGCACTTCTTCTTTAAAAGGCTCAAGATTGTTGCCCAACAAAAACGCTTCCTTCACTACAATCAGTTGATCTTTTTCGTAGCCCAACTTTTTGCTTTGCATATAGTTGAGTTGCTGGTTAACCGCAATGGTAGCAATGATCAGAAAGATGGAAACCACAAATTGAAAGACCACCAAGCCATTGCGCACCCAACCACTTTTTGTTCCGAGTGCGAGTTTGCCTTTCAACACGGCCACCGGTTTAAAGCCCGAAAGAAAGAAGGCCGGGTAAAGTCCTGCTAACAGCGCTACTAACATGGACGCTGCAAGCAACAACCCATAAAACCAAAACTCAGTGAGTGGTAACGACAATTGTTTATCCGCAAGCGTATTAAACACGGGCAGAAAAAAGTAAGCAACGCCCAATGCCAACGCAAACGAAAAAAGTGTGAGCATAAATGACTCCGCTAAAAACTGATTAATCAATTGCCCACGCAGCGAGCCCATCACTTTACGCACGCCTACTTCACGCGCGCGATTGGCCGACCGTGCCGTAGATAAATTCATGAAGTTGATACAGGCAATAATCAGAATAAAAATTGCAATGGCCGAAAAAAGATAGACGTAGGTAATATTTCCGTTCGCTTCAAATTCAGCCAGCAACGAAGAATGCAAATGAATGTCGGCAATGTTTGTGAGTGAGTACTCCCAGTTGTTTCCAGCTGCCCGAAATTTTTCAAGTGTTTGGTCGCCACCAATCGCATCGGCAATCTGAGGCATCACATATTTTTCAATGAAGGCCGGAAATTTTTCTTCCAATTGTTTTGCATCCGCACCTTCTTTTAATAACAGATACACGTGAGCATCTGTGCCACCCACCAGCGTAACCGATTTAGCTCCCTCATGGCCCGACATGGCGCGCAGAATATCAAAATGAAAATGACTGTGATCGGGTATGTCTTCATACACAGCCGTTACTTTGCTATTGATATCGTCATCCAGAATCAAGCTTTGCCCTAGGGCATTTCCATTTGGAAAATATTTGCTGGCCATCTTGCGACTAATGGCAATTGAGTTTGGGTCACGAAGAGCCGATTGCGCATCGCCCTCCAACACAGCAATAGAAAAAACGGAGAAGAATGTACTGTCTACCCAAACGGCACTCTCCTGTGTCTTTTCAACTCCATCTACGGGGCGCACATTTCGTTTGCCCCAATAGGTAAAACGCACTACCGATTCTATTTCCGGATAATTCTCTTTAAACATTTCGGCCATTACCGGATAGCCCGATGCCACCCTAACATGATTTGAACCAAATTTGATTTCGGTGTTTACTCTATAGATACGATCTCCCTTTGTATGATAGCGATCATATCCGAATTCGTTCACTACGAACAGTAAGATGACCAGGCAAGCAGCAATGCCAATGGAAAGCCCGGCTATGTTGATGAATGTATAAAACTTTTGCTTGCGCAGCGCGCGAAAGGCAGTAAGGATGTAGTTTCTGATCATGGGGAGGTTATTCGCTGCTAATGTGGCTATGACGCATAACTGCGGCAGAAGTTACACGGGTGGTTTAAAATAGGAGCATTTTAACAGCAGGTATTTCATTAAATTGGCGCTAAGACATTGAAGATGAAAATTGAATCTATAGAGCATCTGAAAAAAGAAGCCAATAGCTGGAATGATGATTTTCAGCATTTTTACATTGTCTTGGCTGGCGGTCTTGCAAAATCCAGTAAGAGAATAGTTTACTATCCGAGTGACAAACTATTCGGAATCATTAATGAGTTTGATGAATCCCATCTAGAAGTGAGTGAACAAGAACTTAGATTAAAGACTAATATTCCTGAAGCTATCGAAAAGGGATGCTTTTATAAATCTAGCTTTTAGACTGGAGAATAAATTACTTCAACTACATTCTTACTTTATCCAACTGCCATCTTCGCGGAAACTTTCCATAAATAAGGAGGAATTGGCTCATTTAACTGCCACTTTATACTCATTGGCTTTGACCCATAGTGGTCCATCATGGTTGCATCTCCAAGAAAAACATATCCCATAGTATTTTTATACTCATCTTCATTCTTCTCTCTGACGAATAGTAAAATTATCTTATCCGCACTTTTGTGATTTATGTAAGAAAGCCCCTTACCTTTTTCAGGACTGGTTGCATTTTGGGTTTGCCAATGAAATACAGTTTCGCTTATAGCATAGTCTTGATATAATGTTGATGGAGAAAAATCCTTTTCAGACTTAATCAAATCTATAAATAGCAATTCGGTATTAAGCTTTTTATTTTCAGCGACACCTTCTCTATTAGATGATTTTTTATCGAAAGTACTTAATCCAAAAGCTGCAAGAATCTGATCTCGTGAGTAACGACTATGCAATTTCAGTGGCTGATTGTACGGAAGAGAAATCGACCTTTCCATGAAGTCAATTTTATCAATTAACAATTCAAGGACTTCAATTATTTCAGATGTGAGAACTTTATTTTTTCCAATTTCTCTAATACTTTCTTCAAGAGATGGAAAACCACCCTCGGTCTGCCAAACATCATAATGAAGCATTAAGCATAGAGATTTTTCTTCTTCTTCAAGTTCATCTGTTCTAGCAGCGAAATCCTTTCTTGCTAGTCCCAATACAAATTGAAAGTATGAATAGGAATTACATGAAAACCATTTCTTACTTATTGCCCTAAAGATTTCCTTTTCATTAAGTATCGGATAATCTTCAATTTGCTGAGCCAATGCACATAATCTTTTCCAGTTGTACTTTTTGCAGATCGTTTGAATTGGAATATGATTAAATGTTGAGAAATTCTTAAGGGTGAGAGGTAATGTAGTCTGATACTTATAGTTACTAATTTTATTTAACAATTGATTCGTATTCAGCGAGGTCGCATTTTTAATATTGTCAAGAATAACATCCTTTGCCTTCTTTTCTAAAACAATTGTACAGCCTAAGGGAAGATGAGGAAAGTCGTCTTCTATTTCTTTCCGGATTGAAGAGTTTGTCTTGCCAACCAATGCTCTAAACTTTCCTTCAAAATCATACTCAGGTCTTGAGTTTCCAACAAAATCCAAAACGGTTAGACAATCTTTATTATCAGCTAATCTCAACCCTCTACCGAGCTGCTGAAGAAAAACTGTTAAGCTCTCCGTTGGTCTCAAAAACAATACCGTATCAATTTCAGGAATATCAATGCCCTCATTAAAAATATCAACAACAAATAGATAATTGATTTCGCCCCTTTGAAATCCCTTCCTTAAATCATCTCTTAACTCATTTCTAGAACTCACTAAGTAGTTTGCTTTTAAACCGGCAAGAGAGAATTTTTCCGCCATAAACTGAGCATGCTCCTGCGTTACGCAAAACCCTAAAGCCTTAACTTCATTAATATCTCTTAAGTATTTGCTTAAATTATAAATTATCTCACCGACTCTTCGATCATTTTCTGTATAGATTCGAGACAATTCACTGGGTAAATACCTTCCATTTTTCCATTCAATATTCGTCAAATCTACGCTATCTGTAATCCCAAAGTATTGGAATGGGCAAAGTAGCTTTCTATTCAAAGCTTCCGGTAATCTAATCTCAGCTGCTATAACATTAGAAAAATCCTTGAGAATATCTTCACCATCCATTCTTTCCGGTGTAGCAGTTAATCCTAACAGAATTTTTGGCCTAAAATAATTTAATATCGGTCGGTAGCTTGAAGCTGATATGTGATGAACCTCATCGATAATTATAAAGTCATAAAACGATTCTGAAAGATTTAACGAGTCAATTCTATTATTCAATGTCTGAACAGACGCAAAAACGCATTCATATCTTTCTGGCTCCATTCCATCAACCCATAACCCACCAAAATTATTGTCTCGTAAGATTCCTTGAAAAGTCGTTTGAGCTTGTTGTAGGATTTCCTTTCGATGAGCAATAAATAAAAGCCTTGCATTTGGTTCATCTTTTTTGAAGTTCTTAAAGTCAAATGCTGAAATAACAGTTTTACCTGTACCCGTGGCTGCAACAATTAGATTTTTAAATCGCTTATGAACCACTCTTTCCGTTTCGAGTTTCTCCAATATCTCTTCTTGAAAAGGGAAAGGTCTAAAATCAAAATAAGAAGCATAATCATTTTTGACTGCTGAGTGCTCCCTCTTTAGAGCTAGTCTTAATTTCTCAGAATGTTTTAATTTCTCAAAAGATTCAAATTCTTTATCCTGCCAATAAGTATCAAATGTCTTTTGAAACTTATCAATGATATGACCTACTTCCTTCGTTGTTACTTTTATATTCCACTCTAATCCATTTGTCAGGGCTGACCTTGATAAATTTGAAGATCCAATGTATCCTGTATGAAAACCAGTGTTTCTAAAAAACAAATAAGCCTTCGCATGAAGGCGTTCATTATCTGTATTATAGGAAATTTTAATTTCAGTGTTCTTCAGTGAGGATAAATACTCAATAGCCTTCAAATCAGTGGCTCCCATATAAGAAGTAGTGATCACCCTTAACTCTCCGCCCCTCTCTGTAAACTCAACTAATTCCTTTTCAAATATTCTTATACCAGTCCACTTGATAAAAGAAACCAGAAAATTAACTCTATCAGAAGAAAGTATTTCTTTCTTTATTTCACTCTCAAGCGAGATCCCCGCATTGTTTCCAGTAAACAATTCACTCTGTGATAATCTAGTGTAAGGGGTTATCTCCTTTAGATACTTTTCGAAATCAGAAAATCTTGGGTCGATCTTAGAAAATACTGCATTTAGAATTTTTGCTTCAGTTGCAATTATGTCCTCATCGAAAATCTGATTATCCAATTCATTACGCAATAGCAAGATGATCTTATTGGCAAGTTCAATCTGCTTTTCAATACTATTATCTCCGGAGAATAAGCCCAAGGCAAATTGTATCCTATCAGATAAATATCTAGAAAGAATTCGGGCAGCTTCTTGCTTATCAATTACAGACTCATTTATGAAGAATTTGTTTTTATCTAATTCATTAATCTTAGAAAAGATTACTTTATTAATTAGTTGTTCATAAAGCCCAAGTTCCATCATAATAGTCTTTTAGAAATTCATTCAAAATTGGAATGTCTGCGGGTGCCCAATCAAGACTTAAAAGCTCTTTAGTATCTGTCCATTTAAAATCTTTATGCTCAGCTAATTTTATTACCCCATTTTGATACTTGGCAATAAAGGGGATTAAATTTATCTTAAAAGTCCCATAGTCATATGGGTTTGCATTAAGTCTCTTTAATATAACAATCTCTAAATTTAGTTCCTCTTTGATTTCTCGAAGAATGCACTCTTCTGAAGTTTCATTCTCTTCGATCTTTCCTCCTGGAAATTCCCATTTTAGAGGGAGCTTCATTTTCTCGCTACGTTGCGTTACAAGGATTTTTTTATTATTGATAATAATGGCACACGTCACATTGATCATTCTATTTCGCTATTGGTTTTCAAAAACATTAATTTCCGGTTCGTGTACTTTATGCTTAAAGATACACAGCTTGCGTGAGTGATAGAAGTGAAAATCCCACGCGCTTCGCGTGGATTGTAGCGGATAGCACGACCCGCTGGCAATGGGTAGGGTCGAGTAAGCGGGGCACGCCCAACTAAAAACTTAAATTTCAAAACTCCACCGTAACCCAGCCCCACCCGGGTTGGTATTGATGGCCATGCTCGCGGGCGGGTATCCACTGCGGGCCGGTTTTAATAAACTCAATGGCCAGTGCATCGAGTTGGGGCGTTACACTTTTCTCTATTAAAAAATCGCTAAGCACACCATGCACCGAAACCCGAAAGGCCAACACCACTTTGCCTTGTTGCGCAGGGTTTGCTTGCGCCACTTTTGTTTTGAGGTAGCTCACTAACTTGGCATTGCCGCCTTCGGGCATCGGGTAAAAACTGGAGGCATCATACACAAAGGTTTGGCCATCCAACAACCGCGAGCGGCCACTGACCAAGCGGCCATCGTTATAAAATTCTTCGAAGTATAACGCGCCATTTTTGTGGCGGCCTTCCCACACGCCTTCTCTGCGGCCTTCTTTATACATACCGGTTTTGGAAATTACTCCGTTGGCATAGCGTTCTACAAATCGTCCTTCGCCCTCTTTCACTAAAAAATAGCCGGCTGTGTCCCACATGTTTTTCATGTAGTAGGTGTCGAGAAAATATTCTTCGCTTTTTAAGCGGCTGTTGTCGTGAAAGGTTTCCCACTTGCCTACGGAGCGCTCCTCCACATAGCGGCCCGCGGATGTATAGGTGTTGTGGTTGCTGTAGTAAATAAACACGCCATCGCGCTGACTGTTTTTGTAAACGCCTTTCATTTGCACGGTGCCATCTTGATAATAATCGCGCAGGGCACCTTGCCAGCGGCCGAGCGAATCTTGCATGCCTCTGCGATAGTAGGCTCCGGGTGGGCCGGGCAGTTCTTCCCAATCTTCGTTGTACCATACTTCTGTGGGAATTAAATTAGTAGTGTCGCGTTTTTTGGTGTTGGGTTTAATCGGTTGCAGCTGCGTGAGCACATACTCCAACTGAGTATAGGGTTGCCGTTGTTCTTGTGCCCACTCTATGCTATCGAGGTAGCGATACGATTCATCGGCAATCATGGTAATGCGAAAGTCACTTTCTTTTTTATTGAAGGTGATGTAGCGTGTTAGTTTAAAGGTATCGGCATGCAGTTGTTCGGGTAAGTAAGTATGTGCCTGCAGCAGGGCGAGGGCGGTGTCCCATTGCACATTATATTGTTTGTAGCGTTCCAGAAATTTTTCGTTGGTGAGATTGGGGACATCATACAGTGCGCGCGTAGAATCTTCGATGGCTAAAACTTTTTGAAAGAAGTTGAAGTAGGTAACGGGATAGCGCGGCATTGAAAAAAATAAATACAGACACACGGGCAGCAACAGCAACTCTGCTTTTAAGGTATGATAGGTTGGTTGCATTAACGTAAGCAGTCCCATCATTAAGCCACAGGCAAGTCCACCGAGGTGTGCATAGGTGTCGGCATTGAGTGCCTTGGCAAACAAAATGTTGATTCCTAAAAAAATTAAAAAGTTAATAATGATGGGTGCAATAGGATGATCGTTCTTACGGCTCTCGCTGATTTGCACGACTAATGAAAACCCAAACAACCCAAAAATGGCACCGGATGCGCCCACACCTACTGCAAATAAGTTAAAGTGCAAACTGGCAAGGCTGGCACCAAAGCCCGAGAGGAAGTAGATCCACAAGAATTTATTTGTGCCGGTGGTTTGTTCTACTTCGCGCCCTACGGTGAAGAGCGCATACATATTAAACAGCAGGTGCATGATGTTGCCATGCATAAATAGGTGTGTGAATAACCGATACCATTCTTTATCTAAGGTGAGGGGTGCAAAGTCCGCCCCGCGAAAGAGTAAGCCCTGGCTCCACATGGGATCATCGAACGTGCCGATGGTATAGCGGCAATACGCAAACACTACCGTGTTAATAGCAAGTAGTATGAGTGTAGCTGGAAATTTTTTTGTGAAGTCCATAGGATGGAGAAAGATAGTGGGGAAAAAAGAGTGTGGCAACCCGATTGTAAATAGAACGTTATAATTATTTTATCAGATAGCAGACTGCTTCACTTATCATTTGCTTTGTCCTTTTTTGTCTTGACACAAAAAAGGACGAAAAAAAGTCAAGAACGAAGGATGCTTCCGCCCGCATGCTGGCGCACCCCCGCCCTTCGTTCAGGCCCGCGCACTGATTATTTCGAATTAAGATTTGGATAAGCTATTTGATGATTGACAAAGTGCTTAGCTCGCTACATAAATTGTCAAAATGTAATTTGAAAACGTAACAGCGATGGCCCGGCAATCCGCCAGCTGGCGGATTTGCCTTGACCTTTTTGGTTCTTTTTGTGCCTGCCTGCACGGAGCCGTTTCGGCAAAGGCAGGTCTAAGACAAAAAGAACGAAAGAAAATTGATGTGATGAATTTTGCTATCTGATAAAAACTGTTAGTAAGAAAGTCAAAAAGATTTCATATTCTCGTTATAGTTTCATTCAGCATTTTAACCACTCTGGATTGTGTCAAGTTTTTTATTGAAGCAAACCAAAAAAATACTAGCAATCCTGAACTATAAAGGAGCCCAATTTCTTTAACAATCTACAATTAAAGTTAATTGCCGCGGTGAAAACAATACGAGCGAAGGATCTCCTAATCGTTAGGGGATCCTTCGCTTAAAGTGGTTTAAGGTTAAGGGGTTCGTAATTTATTCATTTCTCTCGTTATAGTTTTACTCAGTATCTGTAACCGCTCTGGATTGTCCGAGGTTTTTTATTGAAGCAATAACAAAACTACATCAGTACACAAAAAGACAGGGAATATCATTTCTGGGAAAGAAGACCTTATTCAGCCACGATGTATAATCGCGAAGTAGCAAGTCAGAAAATTGATTACATGCATTATAATCCTGTGAAGGCTGGGTTATGTGAAACTCCAGAGCAATACAAATTCTCTCGTATCGATTCTATGAATTAAATCAAGATTACGCGGGATTTCTCACACACTATGCAGAGCATTTGTGAATCGGTTAATATGTAACGTATAACCTTACGCTAAGAGATTAAATCAATCTTATTATTTACCCGTTACGGGTTCACTTCGTTTGAATCCTAGCCGATGTGCAATCGCGATTAAGGTTGCATTGGGAGGAACGTGTACTTTTTCTGTATACACTTTCCAGGATAAACTTTCCGGAATGACCGATGGCGTTACAATTTTATATCCGATGGAAGCACCTTCAGTCACACAAGTTATTTCAGCAATTCCATTCATTACTGAAACTACTGGATCAGCTGTTACCGGTTGTGTTCCCTTAGGCCATAATTTTTTAAGCAGTTCTACTTCGTCAATTATGCCAGTATCATTTATATCATTCACCCAGTCTTCACATGCTTGCCGCATTTCAGCAATTTTCTCTGCGTACGCAGGGTCATTGACCAGATTATGAATTTCATGTGGGTCATTCCAGGTGTCAAAAAATTCTTCTGCCGGTTTAGTCTCTCTAAACCACAATGCTTGAGCCTCGGTTAACTTACCCTCATCGTGAAGACGAAGAAGCTCTTGCATAATAGGCTGTTGCTTTCGGTATTCTACATTAACAATCATTGGCTTCTCGGGCATGTAATACCGAATGTATTTATACCGATTATCGCGAACCGAACGATTGCGATCCGTTAATTCATCAAAACGATCCGAAGCACCAAAAATATATCGAGGTTCTTCCGTTCTCATGTATTCACCCAGGAAGGCTTTCCCATCCATGTGCGTTTTTGGTTTTATTCCCAACACCGAGAGCATCGTAGGTGCAAGGTCAATGAAGCTAATCATCCTATCATCACGCTCACCCGCAAACTGCTTGTTTGGAAAACGGATGATCATGGGCACTTTAATTCCGGCATCAAATAATAATCTCTTTTGGCGAGGTAGTGGCCCGCCATGATCGCTGTACCAAACCACGATGGTACTATCGAGCAGACCATCTTCTTTCAACTGATCCAGAATCTTTCCCACCTGCGCATCCATTTCTAAAATATTAGAGTACATCCGCCTCACATCATTTATCCCTACTGCTGTGTTCGGCAAATACGGAGGCATTGGTACTTCCAGATTTTGATCAACCCACAAAGAATCATCGGCCTTCGCCCAGATTCTTGACTCATGAGTAACTTCAAAATTAAAAACCGAAAAGAAAGGCTGGCCTTTAGCACGCTTCCGCCAGTGTGCCTGGTTAGAAGACTCATCCTAGGCGGTCATCGTTTTTCGTAACTGATAATCTTCCTTGGCGTTGTTGGAGCAGTAATATCCAGCAGCGCGTAGATACTCGGTAAACATTTTTACTTCTGCTGGCGGTATCGCCTCATAAGGTTGAATACCAGCAGCGGATAAACGTTCGGTATAAATATCAATTGCTTGTTGCGATACATTATCTGAGTACCACGGCCCAGTACGCATGTGGCTGGCCGCAATATGATTAGCGTACATTCCGGTAATGATCGATGCCCTGGCCGGAGCACAAACCGGATGCGCTGAGAAAAAATTATCATAACAAACTCCCTCGGATGCTAACCAATCAAGCGTTGGAGTTACGATGGTACTATCCCCAAAAGAAGGAATGTTTGGACTTTGATCCTCTGCCACTAGCCAAATGATATTAGGCTTGAAGGGCAGTGTAGGATTAATCATCGCGGATGCTTCTTTCGTTTCATGCGATTCATTGCTACATGAATACAAAAATAAATTCAGCACTAAAAGGATATAAAGGATTTTAAACATAAAACTCAAGTTAGCTAGCAATTCATTGCTCACATCATTCCCAAGACAATTTACAAACTATTAATTTCTTTTGCTGCTCACTTACCCGATTCGATAGCACCCTGAATCCAACCATTATAAACAGAGGCATGTTCGCCCGCAAAATGCTATGAATAAATCAAAGAAGATGACCCGGGGTTTCTCACACATTATGAGGAGCATTTGTAAGACTAGTGCTGGTCGGTGATAACACCGACCATGAGGAAGGAAAGATTTCATACTCACGTTATAGTTCTATTCAGCATTTTAACCGCTCTGGATTGTGTCAGGTTTTTTATTGAAGCAATAACAAAAAATAATACAAGCAATCCTGAGCGATACAGGAGTCCAATTTCATTAAGTCACAATCCACAATTAAAGTTAACTACCGAAGTGACAACAACATGAGCGAAGGATCTCCTAATCGTTAGGGGATCCTTCGCTTAAAGTGGTTTAAGGTTAAAGGGTTCGTAATCTATTCATTCTCTCGTTATAGTTTTACTCAGTATCTGTAACCGCTCTGGATTGTGCCAGGTCTTTTATTGGTGCACTGGTCGAGGATAACACCGACCATGAGCAAATGCTATGAATAAATCAAAGAAGATGACCGGGGATTTCTCACACATTATGCGGAGCATTTGTAAGACTGGTGCTGGTCGGTGATAACACCGACCATGAGGAAGGAAAGATTTCATACTCACGTTATAGTTCTATTCAGCATTTTAACCGCTCTGGATTGTGTCAGGTTTTTATTGAAGCAATAACAAAAAATAATACAAGCAATCCTGAGCGATTCAAGATCATAATCTTCTTTAATCAACAATCGCAGTTGAAGCACACTGCATTTATGGAAACAACACGAGCGAAGGATCTCCAAATCGTTAGGGGATCCTTCGCTTAAAGTAGTTTAAGGTTAAAGGGTTCGTAATTTATTCATTTCTCTCGTTATAGTTTTATTCAGCATTTTAACCGCTCTGGATTGTGTCAGGTTTTTATTGAAGCAATAACAAAAAATAATACAAGCAATCCTGAGCGATTCAGGATCATAATCTTCCTTAATCAACAATCGCAGTTGAAGCACACTGCCTTTATGGAAACAACACGAGCGAAGGATCTCCAAATCGTTAGGGGATCCTTCGCTTAAAGTAGTTTTGAAGTTAAAGAGTTTTCAACTTATTCAAACTCTCGTTATAGTTTTATTCAGCATTTTTAACCGCTCTGGATTGTGCCAGGTTTTTATTGAAGCAATAACAAAAATAATACTAGCAATCCTGAGCGATACAGGAGTACAATTACTTTAAGGAACAATCCCACAATTAAAGCTAACTACTGCGGTGAAAACAACACGAGCGAAGGATCTCCAAATCGTTAGGGGATCCTTCGCTTAAAGTAGTTTTGAGGTTAAAGAGTTTTCAACTTATTCAAACTCTCCTTATAGTTTTATTCAGCACCTGTAACCGCTCTGGATTGTCCGAGGTTTTTTATCGAAGCAATAACAAAAAATAATACAAGCAATCCTGAGCGATTCAGGATCATAATCTTCTTTAATCAACAATCGCAGTTGAAGCACACTGCCTTTATGGAAACAACACGAGCGAAGGATCCCCAATCGTTAGGGGGTCCTTCGCTTAAAGTAGTTTTGAGGTTAAAGGGTTCGCAATTTATTCCTACTCTCGTTATAGTTTTATTCAGCATCTTTAACCGCTCTGGATTGTGCCAGGTTTTTTATTGGTGCACTGGTCGGGGATAACAACGACCATGAGGAAAACAGTTAGTAAGAAAGTCAAAAAGATTATCTTAGAGTTATTCAATTTTATAGCAATGAAATATTTTATCTACGCCCTCCTGTTACCTACTCTTTCCTTTGCTCAACCTAACAAAGGCATCATGCTGCAAGACCTCACCTGGCCTGAAGCAGAAAAAATTCTTACCCCAGAAACTATTGTTGTAATTCCGTTAGGTGCAGCATCGAAAGAACACGGCCCACATTTATTATTAAAGAATGATCTTATTCTGGCTGAATATTTTCAAGCGCGGGTGTTAAAAGATGCGAACGTAGTCATTGCCCCCATGATCAACTATCACTTCTATCCTTCGTTCTTAGAATATCCCGGTTCAACTTCGTTGCGACTGGAAACCGCGCGTGATCTGGTGGTGGATATTTGCCGAAGCCTCGCACCTTATGGTCCTACTAAATTTTATATTCTCAATACTGGTATCAGCACTGTGCGAGCGTTAAACCCTGCACGCGATACGCTAGCGGCACAAGGCATTACCATGCGCTACACCGATTTAAAAAGTATTAGCGAGCTCGAGAAAAAGATAAGTAAGCAGGAAGGCGGCACTCATGCCGATGAAATTGAAACGTCTATGATTTTGTATATGAAACCTGAAGCGGTTAATATGAAAAAGGCTGTGAAAGATTATACACCCAGCACGGGTCGCGGTCTCACGCGCGATCCTAACAATAAAATTCTACATACTCTCCTTCCGGCACGTGGGGTGATGCTACATTAGCGACTTATGAAAAGGGAAAGTTAGTGACAGAAGCATTAGTTGTTGAGATTTTGAAAGACATTGAAGCGCTGAGGAAAATGAAATGAGTCTATTCGCGTTGGCGCGAATGATGCATTTCCAAAATGGACAAGCACAACAATATTCCAATTAAGATAAACATGAACGTTCCCATAGTAGTATTGGTTTGTTGCTATCCATCCGACAGGAATAATGCCATGGGCATATAGCAGAAAACTCAACCAAATGGCGGACTGGTGGGCAATCTTGTTGAATTAATTCCACAGGTGGGGTGGCTTAACTGGTGATATTGGGCACCTATTCTTACCTTGAACCAGTATTTTTTTAGTGAGCCCAAATCCATGAAAATCTCAGTTGTCTTCCTTCTGTTTTTCAGTTCCCTAAGCCTGCACGCGCAAAAGAAGAAAAGTTACGCGGCCGTAACCCAGGAACTGACACAAAAAATTGTAGTTGCTCCCGCGGCCACGGTTCCACAAAATTTGGCGGTAGTTCCTTTTACAGCAACTGCTTCTTCGGTGCAATCTTCTCAAGCGTTTGGCGAATATCTTACGGAGACCATGATTGGGTTGCTCTCCGGTCATCCCGAAAAACTAAAACTATTTGAACGCACCCGCATGGATGCGATTTTGAAAGAACATGAATTTATTCTTACCGATTTAATGAAGCCGGCTGCTGCTTTAAAAATCGGGCAGCTTGCTCCCATTGATGCGTTGCTTTCAGGAACGTACACCAAACTGAAATCGTACATTGAAGTAAGTGCCCGCGTGATTGATGTTACATCCGGAGAAATTACGGTGAGTTATGTGGGTCGCATTAAGATGAATAAAAATATGGCTGCACTCTTTCTGCAGCCGATGGTCATCAGCAAGCCTGCCGGCAACCCAACAAACAATACAACTCCAGTGCAGATTACCATTAACAATTCGGTAAACGGAACTGCCGTTTCTAAATCAAAAGAAGAAATCTGTAAAGAACACATTGCTGAATTCCGGCCACGCCTGAACGACCTCACCACACCCGAAAAAATAAACTCGGTTGTAAACGAAGCTCTTAAAACTCCATTCGATAATTTGTGTGGAAAGCTGCATTACGATGTGATGTATTACTTCACGCGCTTTAAAATTGATTCGAGAGAATATAAAACGTTTCTCCTCCACACACTTGATACCATTGCTTATCCGGCTGGTGATGATCGTGCCTATGAAATAGTACGCTACTTAAGTAGTGATGGAATAGTAGATGAAACAGAATGGAAATCGAGTTTCACAGCACTGGCGCGCGTTGGCAATTATTCACTTTCGAATTATATCAATTATCTTTTAGCCAAAACCACCAATCCCGAAGCAGAACAGAAAGCCCGGATTGCTTCCTACTTTAAATTAGCAGCAGAGAATAAACTCGGCTTGCCCCGACCCATCACTTTTGAAATTGCCTTTGTGGAAATGATGGACGGACTTAAAAGCAATCAACCGCTCCGTCAACATGTTTATGAAACCTACTCATCAAGAGTAACAGCTGACGAAAAACTAAAGAGCACGTTGTTCAGCGAACTCACAGCCATGTATAAAGATGAAACCAATCCCGCGCGTAAAACAGAATTGATTGGCTGGCTCGGTACGTTTGTTAATGCCAATGACTATCCAAAAGCGCATGAACAACTCTATGACTTTGCTTGGAATTTTAAACTAACGTATTCTGAATCGAGAAACGAAGAAATTCGAAAGGAACATCCAGAAGCAGACCTTATTGCCCTTACCAAAAAATGCCGCGAAAAGTTTTCTGCCTATGCTATGCTTACTCCTTATAACAGTCAGAAAGATGATCGAATTAATTTTTGTGTAAAATATGATATACCCATCCCGGGAGTAATTCCAACGATAGAGCAAGCGGATGTTATTTTAAAAGGGACGGACTTGCAAGAACAATTGCGTGTGATGAAGCTATTGGCTTTGATGGGTACGAAACCCAAAAAGATTGAACCTACTTTGGTAAATTTATTCAGCAAGCGCAGTTTGGAAGATCGTTCTACCATGACGGCTATTCAAACACTCGCTATTCAAGTGTTGGGTACGTGCCAAACATCAAACTCAAAAGCCATTGACTACATGATCTCGGTGTTACCTCATTATGGCAATGACACCGAAGCGGCCAAAGAAGCATTGGTAAAAATTGGTAAGCCAGCGGTAAAGCCATTGATCACAGCACTGGATAATACCACTGAACAAAAAGGTGGACTTCAATTTCAATTGATCACGCTATTAGGAAAAATTGGAAAAGATGCTGCTCCTGCTGAGAAGTCTATTCAACGTGTGTTAAACGCCTCGCGCAACAGCGATGTTAAGTATGCAGCTGAAGCTGCTCTGCAATCCATTAAAGGTTTGTAAATAAAAAGGGAGAAGCTTTCGCTTCTCCCCATTCTTTTAGTTGAGTTAAAAGAAATATTATAATGTCTTAGACTTTGCGTAGTCCACAGAAGTTGAAACTTCGCGGGCAACGTTTTCTTTTTGTTGTAGCGTTTTCAACGAAATGCTTTCTACAAACTGATCGAATGAATTGTTGATCTGGTTCATTTCTGCATCTGTTAGGTCAGCATACTTCGTCTTCAACTCACTCTTTAAAAGAGCATTTTTAGAGATATCCATTGTCTTTACCATACCGTTTTCGTTTTTAAGATTTATTAAATGTAACGGTTAAACCAATAGGTTGTTTATAACACACTGGCCATGAGTACCTTGCAATAAAATCTACTTTCTATTGATAGGGTCTGCTAACACCCGATACATATAAAATCATTTTATGTTTTGGAGCCAAAGGGTATCAGAAAAAAAGAAAATGCTACTAAAATTCGCTCAAAAGACTGCGAATGGGTGAATTTCAAACGAGTGCAGAGAATGAAAAAAAATTGAAAAATTTTTATTTTGGGTGATCTGAAAGTGGAAAAAGTCTTCAAATCTCGATTCGACCTAATAAAAAAGGAGAAGCTTGCGCTTCCCCTTTCCGTTCTAACTCAACTAACGAGAGAGTCTACCTCCCTCTCCCGTTTACCATCACAGGCTCCTGTTCATACACCGGAGCTGTTTTTACTGTTTTAATAATTCGTGCTGCTACTTTATAAGGATCGGCAGCGGAATTAGGTCTTCGATCTTCCAACCAACCTTTCCAACCATTCTCTACGGTAGCAATCGGAATGCGGATAGATGCACCGCGATCAGATACTCCGAAAGAAAACTTATCAATAGATTGTGTTTCATGTTTTCCCGTAAGGCGTAAATGATTATCGGCACCATATACTGCAATATGTTCTTTCACATATGGAGCAAAGGCTTCGCATATCTGCGAGTAAATATCTTTTGAACCACACTCGCGCAAAATTGAATTGGAGAAGTTTGCATGCATGCCCGAACCGTTCCAATCCGTATCGCCCATTGGTTTGCAATGCCAGTTAATGGCCACACCATATTTCTCAGCAGTACGCTCCATTAAATACCTGGCAATCCAAACCTGATCACCTGCTTGTTGCGCACCCTTGGCAAAAATCTGAAACTCCCATTGGCCAGGTGCTACTTCAGCATTGATGCCTTCTACATTAATACCTGCTTCAATGCAATAGTCCAAATGTTCTTCTACAATGTGTCTACCAAAAGCATTGCTGGCGCCCACTGAGCAATAGTAAGGACCTTGCGGTGCAGGATCACCTAACTCAGGAAAGCCGAGTGGCTTGTTAAAGGTCGGGTTCCAAAGAAAATATTCTTGTTCAAAACCAAACCAAAAGTCATCATCGTCATCATCAATCGTTGCACGTCCATTGCTGGGATGTGGAGTTCCATCAGGACTAAGCACTTCCGTCATTACCAAAAAACCATCCTTCCTTGCGGGATCAGGAAAAATTGCAACAGGTTTTAACAAGCAATCAGATGAACCGCCCGGAGCTTGTTCGGTGGAACTTCCATCGAAACACCACATGGGACAACTCTCTAACGAGCCATCAAAATTTTTAACAATTTTTGTTTTGCTTCTCAGGCTTTGTGTGGGTTTGTACCCGTCCAGCCAGATGTACTCAAGTTTGACTTTTGACATGGTAGAATTTGGTTAAGGTGAATTATGATTTTAAAATTTATAAACTGCTGCCAGGGTTAATGAAGGCATAAGGCTTTTAGGTTCGGCCACGTTATTTTCATATTTAACAAATGAGTCTTCTGAAGTCTTATCAATTCGGACTTCAGGAATGAACGTAAGACCACCCACATTATAATTTCCTGATAATGTGAATGCCATTACATTACCATCTCCATTTCCATCCAATCCAAAAATACTTAGATGATTATTCTTAACTGAGAAGTATTCTGCTCTTAGTCCAAGTCCAAAATTTTCAGACAAGGTTAGCTTAGGATAAACCGCAAAGCCCAGGAATGAACTTGGATCTCCTGTTGAATCAATAATACTACCATTATTTTCTTCCTCGCCTACGGCTGTGCTCTGTAAGGAAGCATTAAAGCCTAAATAAAATGTTTCAGTCAAGTCGAATCCTAAAGTAACATCTCCTTGAAAAAGTTTTCCGGCAGAAGACTCACCTGAAGCAATATTGTTTTCATCTAGTTTACCATCCTGATCACCATACAAGAAATTAAACCAGATACCACCATTATCAGTTGTCTTTCCAATTTGAGCACCAAGGGTGTAAGTATTTACCGGGTTAAATTCAACTAAATCTGTTGGGTTCATAACGGCTAACTTTGCTACTACTCCATTTTCTAATGCAAAATCCAACCGGGCACCTGAATGACTGAAGGGGCCGTAAGAAAATAAATAAGAAGTAGAGTAATGGAAGTTTACAGTGGGAGATATTACTTCATACCCTAAGAAAGTATTGAACTGACCAAGGTTTAACGTAACCTTATCTGAAAACTTATAGTAAGCGAACGCTTGATTGATAATTCGCTGTCCTGTTGAAGGATTTCCAAAAACTGCTTCCTGACCGCGCGGACCAAATACGATATCAGCAACAAAGCCTGATTTCTCTCCATCGTAGGAGGCAATTAAATTTACCATACCCAGTGAAAATCCTTTCAGGTTGGCAAACGATGATGATGGGCCATACATTCCATAAGGGTTCTCAACTTTGAAAGGCGAATGAAAGTATGCATCAACTGATCCAGAGAAAGTAAAACCAGGTTCTTCATCTTCCTCTTTTTTGGAAGCTGGTTCTTCTACTGCCTCTGTTTTTTCAGAGGCCTTTTTCTTTTTATCCTTTTCGGTTTCTGTTTCTGCGGAAGCAAGAACAGTAGGTTGCTGAGCAAACGAGCTAAACGACATCGATGTTAGCAGTAGTATGGGTAGAACGATTTTAAGGTTTTTCATATTTTTATAAGTTGTTTTATTTGAACAATTAAGCCAGAGTGATTCCAGTGGGTGACGCGAATTATCCTGGAACGCTTTGGTGATTTTACCATTGGGCAGGCAATCAATTTCCGATTGCCCACCTTCTGGCTATTATTTTTAGTCTTCAAAAGTGATTGTGTATCCGCGCATACCGTGCTCATGACTATCAAGTCCTTCTTCCTCATGCTTGGCAGATACTCGTATGCCCATCACTTTATTAAGAATGAAGAAGATTAGAATGGATGGGATAAAAGCACCCAGTGCATACGAACCTACACCAACCGCTTGCTTAAGGAATTGATCCCCGCTGGCCAGGTTACCCAATGCGCCAACTGCAAGAGTTCCAATGATACCGCACACTAAGTGAACTGAAATAGCTCCCACCGGATCATCAATTTTGATCTTATCAAAAAAGATTACAGAGTAAACTACAACCAGCCCGCATACGAGACCGATAAACATGGCTTCGTTGGGCGACATCTGGTCAGCACCTGCAGTAATACCTACTAAGCCGGCTAAGATTCCGTTTAGTACCATACCAAGATCGAGACGCTTGAAGGCAAAAATGCCCGCGATTAATGCACCAAGTCCACCCGTACAAGCTGCTAAAGCAGTAGTTACACATACCAATGAAATCAATTCAGGATCTGCAGAAAGAACAGAACCTCCATTAAATCCAAACCATCCTAACCATAGTAAGAAAACACCGATCACTGCTAAAGGCACTGAAGAGTTAGGAAAGGTTACTGACTTTCCATCAACATACTTACCCAGGCGTGGTCCTAATATTAGCACACCTGCCAATGCAGCCCAGCCCCCAACTGAATGCACAATGGTTGAACCGGCAAAATCGTAGAAGCCGTAGTCATTCAACCAACCTCCGCCCCACTTCCAACTACCTAGCACAGGATAGATCAATCCCGTAAGGAAAATGGTGAAGATGAAGTAAGCACTGATTTTAATGCGTTCCGCTACGGCACCAGAAACAATGGTACCAGCAGTTGCACAAAATACAGCCTGAAATAAATAGTCTGTCCAATACGTATAGTGTCCACTAGCATATCCAATAGGTTCATACGCGTCAGGAAGACTTAATCCAAATCCTGCAAAGCCAAACCAACCATTAAAGGTGCCTGGATACATGAGTGCAAATCCAAATAAGGCGAACGTGGTTATTCCGATAGTGGTGTCAACTGTATTCTTAAAAAGAATGTTGACCGTGTTTTTGGCTTGAGTAAATCCTGCTTCAACGCAAGAAAAGCCTAGTGACATAATAAAAACCAACATAGCGGATAAAAGCATCCATATGTTGTTAGCAGTAAAGACAGCATTATCAGAAGCAGCAGTTAACTTGGCCGACATTGCCGCCAGGGAATCAGTTAGTGCTGCCGTGCTTCCCGGATCGAGAAAGGTAGTGTCAGATAGAGCTTCAATCATAGAGGTAGGGTTAAAGGGTTTGTGTTAAAAAATTAATCATACTTACCTCAAGTTTTGCAAATAGTGATTAAAAATTAACCCTGTTTTAAATATTTATTACAGAATTCGATTGTAGTAGGGTATAAATCGATCCCATTTTCAAAAAAACATATAGTTTTTTATAAACTATGGGTAAAAATTAATCTGTAGGTAATAAAAATTAAATATTTGGGTAATGAGAGGCCTTTTTTAGTACCAGGAATGATGTTTCAATCGATTGCTAATTTTTTTCAAAAACTGGATTTTTTATACCGATGGAAAATTTCTCCATTAGCTAAGCTGAGCTTATGAAGCGTACTCTAAAGTCAGTTTAGCAGTAGATTATTTTGAATAGGGTGTGAGTGGCAGAATTTACCTCACATTGATTTAGTCAAGAAAATGAGCCTTGGAAAGGAGGCCATTACTGAAGATTAGCCTCTAAGCTTATCTAGGATACGATTTAATTCCCTTGCATCAGCCTTCGATATTTTTTCCATCGCTCGCAGCCATTCAGGTTGATCGGCATCAATTTTTTTTAGCACCTGTAGCCCTTTATCGGTAATAGCGATATCCACTTGTCTTCGGTTGTTCTTACAGATATCACGCGTTATAAATCCTTTTTGCCGAAGCTTTTCAACAAGGCGCGTGCAGTTACTGTTCTTATCAATCATGCGAGCGGTAATTTCAGCTAGCATCATTGGGTTAGGATGATTGCCTCGTAAAATGCGAAGCACATTGAATTGCTCAGGCGTGATCGTAAATTTTTTTAGATAACCTGCATTCACATTGTACAACCAACTGCCTGTGTACAAAATATTGATCGAAGCTTTTTGATGCTCGCTTTGAAACTTCTCCTGATGAATGTCTTTTTCAAGGGGCATAATTACAGACTCAATAATTGTAGATACAAGATTAATAACAAAATAATTCCTTTATCTCAAATTTTAGGGGATTTCGAGCAGACGTGAGTAATATTGTAAATGCCTTAACAAGGTGGCTATTAAAGGTTCTGAATTTTTGTAAGCATGGTAAAAGTTATTGCTCGGTTTTTGAAAGTAGCTATCTTCTATAGCAAGAAGAAACTTTCACCTCGGCAATTTTTCATTCTATCTAGCATAGTAGTAGGGATATTATCAGCGTTGGCAGCCATCATTTTAAAACTTGCCGTGCATTCCATTGGTAGGTGGGTAACTTATTACTCCGACAGTTATGAACATTTTTTTCTTTTCACACTTTTTCCAATTGTAGGTATTGCACTGACTGTACTGTACGTGCAATTTGTATTGAAAGGAAAGTTTAAAAAAGGAAGTGCCGAAATAAGTTATTCCATTGCGCGCGAATCAAGCAAGTTGCCTCCAAATCAAATGTACTCGCATATTGTAACGAGTGCTCTCACGGTAGGCTTTGGTGGTTCATTAGGGTTAGAGTCACCCATGGTGAGCACAGGCTCGGCTGTGGGCGCTAACTATGGAAACTTTTTTCATCTCTCTTATAAAGACCGAACCGTACTATTGGCGTGTGGCGCAGCCGCTGGAATTGCAGCAGCCTTTAACTCACCAGTTGCAGGGGTTTTGTTTGCCATTGAAGTTTTATTGGCCGATGTAACGGTCGCTGCATTTATACCAATTATTATTGCCGCTGCTGCCGGAGCATTGCTATCTAAAATAATTCTAGCTGAAGGAATCACACTTTCATTTTCGCTACAACAACCATTCGATTACCACAATGTTCCCTATTATATAGTATTAGGAATTTTAGCAGGCTTCGTTTCACTCTACTATGCACAAATAATGGAACGAATGGAGGGCTACTTTGCTTCCGTTCAAAGTCATGTAAAGAAAATTATTATTGGTGGTGTTTCCCTTTCGATTCTCTTAATCATTTTTCCTCCACTCTTTGGCGAAGGGTATGAAAGTATTAAACTTTTAGCTAATCTAAATACAGCTGAAATTACAAAGACCAGTATCCTAAGTCAGTTTATACAAAATGATTACACCTTACTTTTATTTTTAGGGGCACTCGCATTCATAAAAGTAGTTGCTGTTTCTATAACGCTGGGCAGCGGTGGAAATGGTGGAAATTTTGGTCCATCACTTTTTGTGGGTGCCTATCTCGGATTTGCATTCGCACGGCTTGTTAACCTTACGGGATTAGCTCATATACCCGAAACCAATTTTACGTTGGTCGCTATGGCGGGTATTTTAAGTGGAATCTTTTACGCTCCTCTTTGCGCGATATTTTTGATTGCTGAGATTACTGGCGGATATGCATTGATTATACCACTCATGATTGTTGCAGCTTTAAGTGTAACTGTGACCCGATACTTTCAACCACTATCCATGGAAGCCCGGAAACTGTCAAAGCTTTTAAACATTAATGTGGACGATCGCGATAAATATTTATTAAGTAAGCTTAATCTGCAGGAGCTTCTGGAAACCAACTTTTCAACGGTAAAACCCACAGACAGTCTTCGCTTACTGGTGCGGGTAATCTCTATCTCAAATAGAAATACATTTCCTGTAGTCACCAAAGAAGGCGAACTCGTAGGAGTTGTCCATCTCGATCACATTCGCGAGTTGATTTTTAATACCAAAATTTATGATACCACGCTCGTGAAAGAATTGATGCGAGAACCGTTTTCCGTAGATTTTAATGACAATCTTCATGACATTCTTAAAAAGTTTGATGATACACGCCAGTGGAACTTACCCGTGGTAAAAAATAAGGTCTATAAAGGATTTGTTTCCAAAGCACGGATCTTAAGTGCTTATCGTAGCGAATTGATGAAAACCGTTTAACTTTATAACCTTAAAAATTAACCTCAACTCAGAACAATCAATCCTAACACTTGAT
This sequence comes from Cyclobacteriaceae bacterium, assembly GCA_041742535.1. GTDB lineage: Bacteria > Bacteroidota > Bacteroidia > Cytophagales > Cyclobacteriaceae > ELB16-189. The sequence continues at coordinate 35,027 of JBGSIM010000069.1, forward strand.
TGCCTACTAACCTCACTCCATTATGAAAAAACTCCGCAGTCAGGGCTGGTTCGGTAAAACCGGAAAAGACGGATTCATCTATCGTTCTTGGATGAAAAATCAAGGTATTCCCGATTATGAATTTCGTGAAAAGCCCGTGATTGGAATTTGTAACACGTGGAGTGAATTAACTCCTTGCAATGCACACTTTCGCGAATTAGCTGAATCGATTAAGCGCGGAATTTCAGAAGCCGGTGGTTTTCCGGTTGAGTTTCCGGTGATGTCATTAGGCGAAACACTCATAAAGCCTACTGCCATGTTATATCGCAATTTGGCCAGTATGGATGTAGAGGAATCAATTCGTGCAAACCCAATAGACGGTGTTGTATTGATGTGCGGGTGCGACAAAACAACTCCTTCGTTAGTGATGGGTGCGTGTAGCGTAAACATTCCAACCCTTGTTGTTTCGGGTGGACCGATGCTTACGGGTAAATTCAAAGGACGCGATATTGGAACCAGTGATGTTTGGCGTTTCGATCAGGCAGCACGCTCGGGTGAAATGACCGATGAAGAAATTAGAGAAGCTGAAGCGTGTATGGGGCGCAGTCGCGGACACTGTGCTGTAATGGGAACTGCTTCTACCATGGCAAGTATGGTCGAATCACTCGGACTCTCGCTTCCTGGCAATGCTGCTATTCCTGCAGCAGATTCACGCAGAAAAGTACTGGCCCAGATGTCGGGCATTCGCATTGTTGAAATGGTGAAAGAAGACATGAAGTTATCAGATGTGCTTACGCGGAAGGCTTTTGAAAATGCTATTATTACCAATGCTGCTATTGGTGGGTCAACTAACTTTATCATTCACCTTCTGGCTATTGCAGGAAGAATGGGTGTTGATTTAGAGCTTAATGACTTTGATAAACTTTCGGCCAACGTTCCCTTCATCGCAAACCTGCAACCTTCCGGTAAATATTTTATGGAAGATCTTTATTATGCCGGGGGTTTGCCCGCTGTTATGAAGGAACTTGATCAGTTTCTGCATAAGGATATCATAACCGTAAATGGAAGAACAGTAGCTGAAAATTATGCTAAAGCAGAATGTTATAATCGCGACATCATTGCAACAACCGATAAGCCTTTCAATCCGCTATCCGGTGCAGCAATCTTAAAAGGAAATCTTTGTGAAAACGGTGCAGTGATGAAACCATCAGCCGCCAGCGCACACTTACTGAAACATTCTGGTAAAGCTGTCGTGTTTGAAGACATTGATGACTATAAGAACAGAATAGATCTACCCGATCTTGATGTTGATGAAAATAGTGTGCTCGTTCTAAAAAATGTAGGACCTATCGGTTATCCCGGAATGCCCGAAGTTGGAAATATGGGGCTACCAAAAAAGTTGTTAGCGAAAGGAATTACAGATATGGTGCGCATCTCTGATGGTCGAATGAGTGGAACAGGTTTTGGTACGGTAATTCTACATGCATCCCCTGAAGCTGCGTTGGGTGGAAACTTTGCTGTTGTAAAAACAGGTGATGTAATTCATCTGGATGTAGCCAAGCGATCATTAACCTTGGAAGTTTCTGACGAGGAGATTCAAAAACGTAAAAAGAATTGGAAGCCTATCCATCAAAAGTATGACCGCGGTTATGTAAAGTTGTATCAACAACATGTTGAGCAAGCTAGCTTAGGCGCTGATATGGATTTTCTAAAAGGTGGCTCAGGCAGTGAAGTGTCGAGAGATTCGCATTGAAAATAAGCCATTTAGTTATCTATTAGATTGACGCGAGTCCATTTAAATGAGATAGGACACCAAAATTTTTTTTCGCAATTTTGAATATGCATGAAGTCCTCAAAAGAAAACTTCCTGAAGTAAAAACTTTGTTTAAGAAATACAAAGTAAAGCGTGCGTATGCATTTGGATCAGTCTGCACCTCCTCATTTACTGATAAAAGTGATATAGACTTCCTAATCGCTTTTGAAGATGGACTGGATCCTCTTGTGCAAGGAGAAAACTGGTGGAGTCTTTACTATTCACTTCAAAAACTAATGAATCGGGAAATTGATCTCGTTTCAGAGAATACTCTTAAAAACCCATACTTCTCTAAGGTTCTGAATAAGACTAAGACTCCTATTTATGAGTGACGAGATAAAGAAATCATTAACTGATATCCTTAACTCAATAAATATTATCGAAGAGTATTTAGGAAGCAAACGGAATTTCAAAGATTATGAAAACAATCGTCAGCTTAGTGATGCTGTTGAACGAAGACTTGAAATTATTGGTGAAGCAACTAACCGAATTCTAAAAATAGATTCAGCCATAAAGATTGTCCATGCCAGAAGGATTGTGGACTTAAGGAATAAGGTAATACATGCCTATGATACTGTCGATCATTTCACAATTTGGGCAGTGATCATAAACGATCTTCCAACACTCAAAAGTGAAGTGAATGAACTTTTAAAGTTCTGAATGATCATGAAAAAATTTCTAAACAAAACAGCGATTGTAACCGGGGCAGGTCAAGGCATTGGTCTTGAAATTTGCCGACAACTTGCCGCGCAAGGAGCTAACGTTGTTCTCAATGATATCGAAGTTGCGTTGGCGGAAGAAGCAGCTAACTCTATTAATAAAGAGAAAGGAATTTGTCTTGCGTATTCTGGCGATTGCTCAGAATTTTCATTTATCCAAACCATGATAAGTGATACGGTTAGAAAGTTTGGGAGTGTTGATATTATAGTAGCCAATGCAGGCATCACCTTGTTTGGCGATTTTCTTGAATACAAACCTGAGGACTTTAATAAAGTAATGCAGGTTAATTTGGGTGGCAGTTTCTTTTTAACTCAACAAGCAGCCCGGCAAATGAAAGAGCAAGCAACAGGCGGAAGAATTTTATTGATGTCGTCAGTAACAGGACATCAGGCTCATAAAAATCTTGCAGCGTATGGAATGAGTAAAGCAGCTTTAGAGATGCTTGCAAAAAATCTGGTATTGGAATTATCCCCTTACAATATAACGATAAACGCCATTGCACCAGGAGCCACCATTACCGAAAGAACCAAAAGCGATCCTGATTATGAAAAAACATGGTCAGGTATTACCCCGATCGGAAAACCTGCTACCACAAAAGACATTGCAAACGCTGCGCTCTTTTTAGTCTCTCAAGAAGCAGGGCATATAACCGGTCAATCATTAATAATTGATGGTGGCTGGACAAGTATAAGTCCATCACCTTATTGACTAAGTTATTTCTTTCGTCCCACGAATCGAATTACTGAACCTGTTCCATTGTGAAACTGGCCTTCACTCAACTCAATTTCTTGTTCCACCAACTCGATAATTTCATAATTCTCAAAGTCGGATTTCAATTCATCTATTGAGAATAACATGTCAATGTCTTTTGGGCCTCCGACTTTTTCATTCTTAGAAATATAATCAAGATGTTTTTTACTAAACGCTTCAAATATGATTACTCCGCCTTTTTTCAAATAAGTACTGAGAGCTTTATGGTATGATGATTTTACTTTTGCTTGAAAGTGAGCATAGATAAGCGCAATGACATCAAATTGGTCACTGTTATAGGTTAGAGCTTGCAATTCCCCCAACTGATAGTCTATTGTAACATCATTTGCTTCAGCTAATCGATGTGCTTTCTCTTTTCCTTTTACGCTAATGTCAAATGCGGAGACAGTCCATCCAAGTTTGGCGGCAAACACTGCATTTCGTCCTTCTCCTTCTGCAGGAAAAAGTATTGACCCAACAGGAAGTTTTTCTAATTGCGCCTTTAGGTAATTATTAGGTGCTATACCATAAGCAAACTCTTCATTACTATATCTACTATCCCATCTGCCTACCCAATCTTCCATATTGTTCAGATTTAGTTTTTGATTTTATGCTGGTTATTCGAAAATAACAATTTTAAATTGCAGAAAGATTATGCTTCAGTTCACTGCCACTCTTTACAAATTTGACAAACAAGGTGAAAAAACCGGCTGGACGTATTTTGAAATTTCAGCCAAACAAGCGCATCAACTTAAACCCAATTGTAAAGTTTCGTTTCGGGTGAAGGGTACTATTGATACATACTCGTTTCAAAAGACAGCCTTGCTTCCCATGGGCGATGGAAAATTTATTATGCCCTTCAATGCTGCCATGCGAAAAGCAACTGGAAAAAAATTGGGCGACAAAATAAAAGTTGTGCTTGAAGCCGATGATCGAAAACTTGAACTCTCAGCCGACCTAATAAAATGCTTGAAAGAAGATCCCATTGCAATGGAATTCTTTTCGTCCCTACCCAAATCGCATCAAAACTATTATAGTAAATGGGTTGAGAGTGCCAAGACCAAACAAACTAAAACCAAGCGTATTGTAGTTTCATTACTCGCCTTTGCCAAAAAACAAAGCTATGGCGAAATGATGCGCAGTTATAAAGACATTGAGGTCTGACTACCAAAGTTGGTTTCCAGAAATTCGAGCAAATACTCATTAAATGAATCTGGGTTTTCCAAATTACTTAAATGGCCTGCCTCATCAATAATATGAAGTGTTGATCCTTTTATTAATTCATGCAATTTCTCTGCTATTTCAGGAGTTGTCACTTTATCTTCCTTCCCAACAAGAATAGCAACCGGAATTTTTATCTTTTTAAGTGATGAACAAGTTTCCTTTCTGTCGGCAAGCGCCTGAAGAGTAAGGCAAATATTATCTGCTTTGGATCGTAAAATTGTTTCCTCTATAAACAGCACTTCATTCATTTTCCCTTCCAGGGAAGCAGGAGCAAATAAATTTTTCAATGACTCTTGTGCGTAAACTTCTAATCCATTTCGTTTAATAAAGTCAATGGTTTTCTTTCGCTTTTCTTTTCCCTCAACACTATCGGCACCACATTGGGTATCGCATAATATTAATCCGGCAAATCGATCTGAATATTTTTTGATTGCATTAAGTGCAATGTAACCACCCATGGATAATCCGGCCACAATTGCTTTTTCAATGTGTAAAGCATCCATTAAAGCAATAAGGTCATCTGCAAATTGCGAGATGGTAAAGGTCGGAGTTCCTGCTTCTGTTTCGCCATGACCACGCACATCATACGCGATGAGTCGATAATTTTCCTTGATCGCAACTAATTGTTTTTCCCACATCCACTTGTCGAAAGGAAAACCATGAATAAAGATTAAAGGAAAACCTGTAGGTGAACCTTCATCCAGATAGCTTACCTGTATATCATTTACCTGAATATCCTTGGCTTCTAGTGTCATCTATTTCAATTTATCTTTCATCCCTCCATACAGTACATCTAAAACTGTGCCCTCCGTAAGAAACTTTTGCGGAAAAGGAAGTTCCACCTTCGATGCTTCATTAAGTTGAGCCATCGCATCAGCCGGAATCTCAAAATTTAAACATCCTAGCACATCTTCTACCTGACTTACTTTGGTTGCGCCCACAATTGGAATCACCGATTGATTTTTATGTTGACGTGTCCAGTTAATGGCAAGTTGAGAAGCAGAGACCCCGAGTTGGGTAGCAACCTCTACAACTTTCTGCGCAATAACAGTTGCTCTATCGCCAAGCCGAATGCTGCTTTCAGGCAAACGACCTTTATCTCCTTTTAAATATTTTCCCGTAAGTGCACCTCCACCCAACGGAGCCCAGGGTGTTACCGTCATGCCAAATGCTTTTGCCATTGGCATTAACTCCGCTTCTACTGTGCGCTGTAATAAACTATATTCTATTTGCAATCCAACAAACTGATTCCAACCACGCAACTGCGCCATCGTATTTGCCTGACTCACTACCCAGGCAGGCGTATCGCTAATACCAATATAATGAACAAGCCCTCGGGTGATCAAATCTTCGAGGCCTTTCATAATCTCTTCAGTGGGTGTCCAGCCATCCCACGCGTGCACCCAAAGTAAATCGATGTAATCGGTATTGAGGCGCCACAGACTATCCTTTACACTGCGCATCATATTCTTGCGATGATTGCCCACAAAGTTTAAGTCCCCTCCCCGGTCGCGGAGAGAATATTTTGTAGCTACCACAAAATGATCGCGGTCTTTGGCAATAAAGTCGCCAACAAATTTTTCAGAGGTTCCTTCCGTATAGCGATTGGCTGTATCAATAAAATTACCGCCCGCATTTGCATACGCATCAAATATTTGCTGACTAAGTTGTTTATCGCAACCCCAATTCCATTCAGTGCCAAAACCCATGGTGCCAAGACAAAGTTCTGAAACACGCAGACCCGATTTTCCAAGAAGTTTATAGTTCATAGTCGAATATTGAAATTATTTAACCGCTTTAAATTAAACCTAATTAGTACTAATTGCACAGATTGTTTGCTTGCTGACACAAAAATCAGATCCCTGTAGACACTTAGGAAATGATTTCTTATATTCACTTAACCTAAACCTAAATGCTATGAGTTCTATCTCCTCAAAGATGACTCGGAAATTGAATATTTCTGGGGCATTAGATCGTGTTGAACACTCGTTTATGAAATACGGTCAAATTGCTATTTACCTATTTGGGATAGCTGTTATTACTTCTGCGTTTTTTTTGATTCAAAAAATAGTAATTGGTTATTTTAATAATCTGGCGCTGGGCCAGCTACCTGATTTTTAATTCTCCACTATCCATTTTTGTTCCCGACAAGGTATCCTTACAAGGGCAATGCTCGTCATTTACGCCAAGGTTATACGCTTAAGTAGCGGAGCAATAAGAAATTAATTCTTCTTTAAGTAAAGCTTTTCTTTCGCTATTGCGGCAGTGATTTTCCAGTCCTGCTTACATTAAGAATTACAAAGGCCGAAGATAGCATGAAGAGCAATCCTGCCCCAGCCATAAATGTAGAGGACAGAGTTAATGCTTGTAATACTGGAAAAATTATAACTGGAGAAATGAACTGACCAAAAAACCAGAAGGTAGTAAGCTTTCCAATTTCTTTACCTCGAATTTCCGGAGGAGCCATTTTCATCACCCACATGTTTGTATTAGGAATCATCATACCCATGCCCAATCCAGTCAACATCATGGCAACTAGTACCATAATATAACTTCCCGATATAGATATTGTAAAAAAGCCAGCTGCCATTAACAGGTAGCCCATTGAAAAAATGGAAAGAAAACTAAAGCGTCCTTTAAGCTTAGAATATGAAATGGACGAGATAGCTGAAAACAAAGTACTGGAAGCGATAGCCGCACCAATCAACGCATTTTTTTCAACTCCAATCTCCTTTAAGTAAAATGGTATTTGAACTGGAATTAAAAAGAAAATTATCCACATGGTCATGGTATTGAAAAATAACAGCCAGATAAAACCCGGAGCTTTTGTGTTGGAACTTACCGTTTCTCCTTTTTTTATTTTAGGAGGTTCATGAAGAAATAAGATACTTAGCGGAAGAACGATCAAGGAAAACAGATAAATCAAAAAAGGAAATCGCCAGCCAACATCAGCAAGAATTCCACCCAGTCCAATAAATAAAATACCCCCCAACGACATAAAGGCCACTTGCAATCCAACAAACTTCTGACGTTCCGGCCCTTCAAAATAATCTGCAATCAATGTAATGACAATCGTCATCGACATGCCAACTGCAATGCCTAACGTGATTCGTGTGATAAGTATGAGATAAATATTATCAAGAAAAAATCCACCCGTTCCTGAGATCGCATATAGCACCAGCGAGAACCAAAGAATCCTTAACCTTCCATGCTTATCGATAAGCCGGCCGGTAATGGGAGAAAAGATGGCAATAAATAATGCAGGTATTGTTAAGACTAACTTGACAAGCAATTCCGCATTTTCAACATCGGCAAAGGCCAAGACCATTTGTGGCAAAGCGGGTGAGATCGTAATCACAGACATAATCGTCAAGCTACTGACAAGAAGTAGCGTTAACTTCATTTTACCCGATGATGCCATAGTGATTAATTTAATTGTGAGGTTGATCTAAAGTTAGTTTTTAAGATTCACTCATCCCACTAAATGTAACTATCTTTAGGAACACAATGAATTGGGGCATCTCTCTTCACACAAGTACAAAATTGAAACTCATCTATTTTGTTTTATTACTGCTTTCCGGTTTGTCTTCCTGCAAAAGCAAAGAGACACCCCCTATTCGCAAAACTCCAAACATCGTATTAATCGTTGCCGATGATATGGGCTACTCAGATCTTGGATGTTTTGGAAGCGAAATCGCCACACCAAATATTGATGCGTTAGCCAGCCAAGGTCAAATTTTTACAAGCTTTTATACTGCAGCTACTTGTTCACCGACAAGGGCTATGCTAATCACCGGAACTGATAATCATATTGCAGGGTTAGGCGACATGGCAGAGCGCTCTATTAGTATTGATAAGGAACGTGGACAACCCGGATACGAAGGGTATCTTAATAATAGAGTTGTATCGGTTGCTCAATTATTAAAGGAGGTTGGCTACCATACCTATACCGCTGGAAAGTGGCACCTTGGATTAACTGCTGATCAAAGTCCGGAAGCTAAAGGTTTCGAAAGATCGTTTACCCTTATGGATGCTGCTGAAAATCATTATTTCCCTTCATCACAGAGTACCTTCTGGGAAGATGAGAATTTCACTCGTTATCCGGAGGGACAATATTCAACGGATTTCTACACTGATAAATTAATCAGCTTCCTTCAAAAGGATCACACTGATCATAAACCATTTTTTCTTTATGCTGCTTATACCGCACCCCACTGGCCGTTGCAAGCGCCAACAGAATACATTGAAAAATATCATGGCACGTACGATATAGGTTATGATAGTTTAAGGATATTACGATTTGAGGGACTTAAGAAAAAAGGAATTGTTGGTGCTAATGTTGCATTACCGCATCTACCAACCTTTGAAGGTGATCTGTATAATGTTTCTGATAAGCCTCTTCGTTCATGGAAATCATTATCAAAAAATGAACAACGAATTGAAGCCCGTAAAATGGAAATCTATGCAGGTATGATCGACAATCTTGATCACAATATTGGAAGGTTGATTCAGTACCTTAAAGAGATAGGTGAATATGAAAATACGTTGTTTGTTTTTTTCTCAGACAATGGAGCCTCCTCGTTGGATGCGGCCTCAACTCCTGATGATGCTAATCCATATCCGTATATGGGTACACCTAATTCTTTCGTGGCTTATGGTTCATCCTGGGCACATGCTTCGAGTGCGGTAAACAGTTTTTACAAAGGCTATAGTTCTGAAGGCGGAATTCATACACCCATGATTGTTAAGATGCCAAATCAAAAAGAAGGCAAAGGGCTTGTAGATGCTTTTACTACTGTGATGGATATGGCTCCTACTTTTCTTGATCTAGCTGAAGTAAAATATCCTTCCACCTTTAAAGGGAGAGCGATTACTCCCCTTAAGGGCTCTTCTATTTTACCTATGTTGAATAACAAGAAAGAAAATGTTCATGATGAAGAGTATGTAATGGGTTGGGAGTTATTTGGCCGGTGTGCGCTTCGCAAAGGAAAATGGAAGATTAGTAAAATTGAAGCTCCTTTTGGAAAAGGAGATTTCCAACTTTTCAAGTTAGATGAAGATCCAACAGAGACGAATGATCTATCAGCAAAGTTTCCTGAAAAATATCAGGAGTTACTAAGACATTGGGATACTTATGTGAAAGAGAATGGAGTGATACTTTCTGGCCGATAATGGTTAGCCACAGATTCACAGATATAATCAATCTGAAAATCTGTGGCTAAATTCTTACTTCTTCTTTTCCACGTAAACTTTTGGTTGAGGATCAAGTGGATTAAGCACTTTGCCCTTCACAGCAGGATGATCAATCGCTATATGCGTAGCTCTGAATGTTGCGTATACTAACGGACCCACAGGTTGCGGAGTAGTGCCATCTTTCATCCTCACATAACCTGCATAAGGTGTCCAATAATCCCAAACAATTTTTCCTTCTGGTGTTACTTCCATATATCTTCCCTTGGCACCAACCGTTACAAACGTATTGCCATTCGCCATTCGATGCGCGCCTGATATAAAAGGTGAAAAGGCTGGTAGTGTATCTGCTGCTACAAATTGCCAGTTAGGTGCTTCCGGGCCAAATGCTCCATTAGAAGATAATTCATATCCTTTGTCGGTGAGTGGTGTGGTCAATTCATATACTGCTGAGTATGGTTTTTTGGAATTTGGACCGTTGTTATTGTAAACCATAAGATGGCCTCCACCCGGAAAATCTTTTGGAATCCATTTAACATCATGTTGCCCTCCGAGTTTGTGATTAGTAGAATCTCCTTTTCCATAATTTTCGGAATTTCCCCATCGATACAAGAAGTCACCCCCCTTTCCCCACCGACCTCCACTGTGTGACGCAGCTTCTTTTGTCGTTGTGCTGTGATCAATAATAAAAATTTCATCCAAAGCTGGAGTACTCAATACAATCTGATCCAGATCAGCATTATAATCAATGGCATTAAAATGATAAAGATCAGATCCTCTATTATTGATCGTGGCGTTGGTAACTGCATTATTATTTGCAAGAGCTTTGTCTAACTCCTCTTGTGTAATGGGTTTCGGAAGATATGCACCAGCATTGATGTCCAATAACTCTTGATGCTCAGCAGGAACACCATAGTTGTCTTTACCTTGATCATTATCCTGAATCATATGATCCCAGGTGTGCCATTCCCAAACTACTTGAGCATCATTTTTTCCAACCGGCTTAAGCTCAACCACCTTGTCTGGCCAAAGCCCGGCTTTAGGAATGAATTCACTTTTTCTTCCCGCTTTGATGGCTTCATCAGTAGTTTTTATTTCCCACGCGATTACGAGAATATTTCCATTTGGCATAATAGAAACATCGTGATGCGAAAGGTGATTCTCTGTTGCATATCGATAATCCCAAATGAGTTCACCTTCCCAGCTAAATTCTTGCAATCTTCCCCCTTGCCCACCGCCACCAAACACAGGCGCATCGGGTTGTCTTCCTCCCCGCACAAGGTTTCCATTCTCTTTTAAATAAACCCAACCTGATGGGCCATAGTCGCTCGCCCAAGTGTGAACAACCTTGCCATCCATATCTACCAAGTAGGTAGTATCCGATTGCAAGGGTGAAAATAAAACATAGCCGGGAGTTGCTTCATTTGTTTTGTTAATTAGCCCACGTGGCATTCCAAGTCCACCAATGTTAGGATCTGGTCTTTGGTTTTGACCCTCATCCTTTTTTGAATTATTACAACTCGAGAATGTACACGCAAAAATTAACAAGTATCCAAAAATTACTTTCTTCATAAAGAAATATTAAATGATTTAATGATGGTCCATTTGCATTACATCTGCTTATCCTCCTTTGGAGGTGGAGGCAACACAAATGGTTTAGGTTGGGGATCCAACGGTTTTAATTCTTTACCAGCAAAGGCAGGGTGATTAGCTGGAATAAATGTAGACCGGAATTGGGAATAGGTCATTGGCATAATATCCGTAGGGTCGCCATTCGGTTTGCGTATCTCACCATGATATGGATTCAAATATTCCCACACAATTTTTCCTTCAGGTGTTACTTCAAAAAATCTTCCTCTTGCACCTTCATTAATAAACGTGTTACCATCATTCATGCGATGGGCACCGGAAATAAAGCTGCTATGGAAAGAAATCGTATCAGATGCAACATACACCCAGACAGGTTTTTCCGGGCCATACGGTTTACCAGCCTCCATTGCATAACTTCCTTTTTGTTCTAATGGAAGTGATATCTCATAGATGGCTGAGTAATCGAGACTATCCTTGCGCCCACCAACATTATTGTTGTAAACAGTAAGGTTTCCTGCGCCTGGTTTTCCTTTCTCAATCCAGCGCACATCATGCTGACCAAACAATTGCTGATTTGTGGAATCTCCCATATGATAATTTTTGGGGTTTCCCCAACGATAAAGAAAATCGCCACCCTTGCCATATTTTCCACCCTTGTGACCGGCAGCCTCTTGTGTTGTAGTACTATGATCAATAATATAAATTTCACTCATGGAAGGTGAGCTGACAACGATCTGGTTTAACTCAGCATTAAAATTGATAGCGTTAAAATGGAAAATCCCTGAGCCACGATTGCCCACTGTCGTGTTTCTATCTTCCATCCCCTTCTCTTTCAAAATATTTAAACTATCCTCCGAAATTGCTGGTGGCAAGTGATGCCCTAAATTAAAATCCATCAATTCCGGATGTTCTTTTGGATTACCAAAGTTTGCTTTAGAGGCATCATTATCTTGGATCAAGTGGTCTTTCAAATGCCATTCCCAAACGATCTTTCCTTTATTTCCATCTTGAGGTTCAATTTCAATAATCTTTTCTAACCATGGTCCATCAGCAACGGTTAGTTCAGGTTTTCTGCCATATGACATTGCCTCATCATAGGAGATCCGTTCATACGCAATAGCAAGAAGATTTCCATTAGGCAACACAGCAATATCGTGATGCACGATTTGTTGTTCATTGGCATATTCAAAATCCCAAAGCATTTTACCATCCCAGGTTATTTTTTGAATGCGTCCATAAGGCCCGCCCTCACCAAAGACTGGATAATCTGGATCGTCAGCACATTGTATTACTGTGCCATCGTCCATCAGATAACCACCCATGACGCCTACGTTATAATTTCCTTTCCACTGGTGAACTACTTCACCTTTGCGATTGACCAAATATATAAACGGGGAATTTGTAGCAGTAAACATAACATAGCCGTCTGTAAGACCATCCGAAGTTTTCGTTAGGCCTCTTGGAATTCGAAGGCCGAACATGTTGCGGTCTTTTTTATCTTCTGCCGGTTTCATTTCTTCCTTCACCGAGCAAGACAAAACTATAATGCCTATGAGAAGGGCCATGAATAGAAATAATTTTTTCATAATAGTGGGGTAAATAGTTGAGGGGAAAGAACTGAGTAGGTTGCTAGTTCAGATGTTTAAAGGGATTGTTGGGGTCACTAAATCTAAGCATTAAATATGGAAAGTCTTGTGGTTTTTCTCAGATAGTGCTTCAATACATAAAATTGTTAGTTACTACAGATACATTTATTTACCTTGAAAAGATTATCAACCCTAACCAAACCCTACCATGTCAATCAAAATTATAGGAGCAGGGCTTCCCCGTACCGGCACAAACACTCTTAAAGCGTGTCTGGAGAAATTAGGTTTTAACAAAACCTATCATATGAAGGAGCTGCTGGTGCATCCGGAAAATCTTCATTACTGGAAAACGCTTGAAGCTACAGGAACCACACAATGGGATCAATTATATAACGGCTATCAGGCATCAGTAGATTTTCCATGTTATCCCTGGTATAAAGAACACATGAAGCAATATCCTGATGCAAAAGTGATTCTAACAACAAGACCGTTTGATAAATGGCATACCAGTGTATTTAGTACTGTATGGCAAGCGGGTCCTCAAACGTTGCCACAGAAATTAGCCATGCTCACTAAGTTACTACTTAATCCACGGCTTAGATCAGTAATTGCTTGTGTGAAACTCGCCAAGAAGAGAATCTTTGCTGTAACCTTCGAAGGAAAATTTCAGGACAAAGTGGAAGCTGAAAAATTATTTAACAAACATCATGAAGATGTTAAGGCATCTGTTCCTGCTGATAAATTATTAATATTTGACGCCAGTGAAGGATGGGAACCCCTTTGCAAATTTTTAAATGTTCCCGTTCCCAATGAACCCTTCCCGCATTTAAACAAGAAAGAAAATTTCAAAGAAATGCTGGTTCATTTGATGAAGGGCGAAATGGTTTAAATAGAATCACTTATTTACTATCTGGTCTTATCATGTAGACTTACTAAATGTTCTGAAAATCACCTCAGAACATTTAGTAATTTTTTTGATAGTGATTGGCACTAAGAATTTAACCACAGTAACATGTAGGTATGTTAATCTCGCAGATCATTACTTTGTCGGTTGTACTTTTCCTTATCCTATCCCTATATAAGGAATGGTTTAATCCATCGCTTTCTTTTTTTATTTGCGCCATGGTGTTAATGTTAGCAAATGTTATTACACCGCAAGAATTACTAAAGGGGTTATCAAATCAACAGATCATTATCATATTCTTATTGATGCTGGTTACAGCGGGTATGCGCATGATTTATGGTGATGAGTTTTTTGCGAAATTGTTTAATAAAAATCTCTCACCTAAAAAATTTCTATTACGGTTAATCACCACCGTATCTCCCATTTCAGCGTTTTTAAATAACACTCCTATCGTGGCCTTTATGATACCGTATGTGAAAGACTGGGCAGACAAGACGGGTAACTCTTCTTCTAAATTTTTAATACCGCTATCCTTTGCCACTATTTTGGGTGGAATGATTACAGTGATTGGTACTTCCACCAATTTGGTATTGAATGGTTTGATTACCGAATATGGACTCCCTTCGTTAGGATTTACCGACTTCCTCTTTCTTGGTCTTATTGTAACCATTGTAGGATGTGCCTACTTGTATTTCATTGCCTATAACCTTTTACCCAATCATAAAGAGGGTATTGACACGGTGAGGCAAAATCTTAAAGAGTATATTGTGGAAACATCCATTTATAGCGGATCTCCACTCATAGGCAAAACCGTACGGGATGCCGGACTTCGAAATTTGCAGGATACATTCCTTGTTGAAATTCTCAGGCACGATGAAATCGTTTCACCGGTAGCGCCTGATGAAGTGTTGGAAGAAAACGATTTATTATTTTTTTCCGGAAATACAGAATCCATTTACAATCTCATTCGCGAAGACAACGGGCTCAGTATTCCGAAACAAGACGGCATGGAAAAACGGGGTGAATTCAATTTTATTGAAGCCGTTGTGTCCTCAGGCTCCGACTTAATTGGTGTTCGCATCAAAGAGACTGATTTCCGAAATCGATTCAACGCCTCCATTGTTGCCATTCATCGCGATGGAAAAAGAATTTCTGGTAAAGTGGGAGAAATGCATTTATCAGGCGGTGACTTCTTACTTCTGCTTGCTGGCGATCAGGTTACTAACGCCACGGGCCATAAAGATCTTGTCTTCCTTTCAATGCCACAGAAAATCACTACTGATAAACCATGGTGGAGTCCATGGGCTGGCGGAATTGGTTTTATCATTTTATTAATAGGTGTTACTGGATTTTTGCCTCTCTTCACGGTTTGTCTTATTCTACTGACAGCCATGGTTTCTTTTGGAGTACTCAATATCGTTGAGATTAAACGCAACCTGGATTTATCCTTATTGGTTTTATTGGTTTGCTCATTGGCAATTGGTATTGCACTTGAGAATTCCGGCACTGCACAACTTATTGCGCACGGGCTTATCTATTCAGCGAAATCGATTGGCTCCGTTGGAGTTATCTCATCCCTGTTTATAGTCACAATAATTTTAACTTCTCTTATTACGAATGCTGCTGCCGTTTCAATCATGTTTCCCATTGCCATGTCGATGGCGCAAGAACTGCAGTTGCCATACACTCCATTCTTTGTGGCCATTGCCTTTGCAGCATCCGGTAGTTTCATCACACCCATCGGCTACCAAACTAATCTTATGATTTTTGGGCCCGGAGGTTATTCTTTTCGCGACTTCGCCAAAGTGGGTGGCCCGTTAACGGTTATTTATACTATTATTTGTATTATGTTTATATCGATCTACTATAATCTCTTTTAATTTTTAGAATTGAATAATTTATTTCCATTCGAATCGAGAGTAACTAAGGCTAACCGGTTGAGTTTGCTCAACCAAAAACCTAAAGTGATTTGGTTCACAGGTTTATCAGGTTCTGGTAAATCTACATTGGCTACGCATCTTGAATTTCAATTGTTTGCAAAACAATATAAATGCTATTTGCTTGATGGCGATAATGTGCGCACTGGATTAAGTAATGACCTTGATTTTTCCGATCATTCCCGAAAGGAAAATATCAGACGCATCGGTGAGGTTGCCAAACTCTTTCTGGATTCAGGCCTTGTAGTTTTATCTGCATTTATCTCTCCTTTTGAAGAAGACCGAAATCAGGTTAGAACAATTGTAGGAGCAGAAAATTTTTTAGAAATTTTTGTGGATTGCCCCTTAGAAATATGTGAGCAACGTGATGTAAAAGGTTTATATAAAAAAGCACGATCTGGTGAGATCAAAAACTTTACGGGCATTTCTTCGTCCTATGATCGACCCAAAAATCCTGACATTACAGTCAATACTCATCTTCAAAGTCTGCCTGAATCATTAACTTTGCTAATTGAATTTGTCCTACCCAGGATTTCGTACACATGAGTCAATATTATTTAAGTCATTTAAGAGAGCTCGAATCTGAAGCCATCTACATTATACGTGAAGTAGTAGCACAGTTTGAAAGACCTGCTTTGTTGTTTTCAGGAGGTAAAGATTCCATCGTGCTTGCCTATTTATCGCGCAAAGCATTTTATCCGGCACGCATTCCATTTCCGTTGGTTCATATCGATACTGGTCATAATTTTCCGGAGACCATGGAGTATCGCGATTGGTTGATTAATGAACTGGGGGTTCGCCTTGTTGTAGGCTCGGTACAGGAAAGTATTGATAAGGGTCGTGCAAAAGAAGAGACGGGAGTCAACGCAAGCAGGAATGCATTGCAAACTGTAACCTTACTAGATACGATCGAACTAAATAAATTTGATGCGGCTATGGGCGGTGCGCGCAGAGATGAAGAAAAGGCACGCGCCAAAGAACGTTTTTTTTCACACCGTGATGAGTTTGGTCAGTGGGATCCTAAGAATCAACGGCCTGAACTTTGGAATATCTTTAACGGTCGTAAAAATCAAGGTGAGCACTTCCGTGTATTTCCTATTTCAAACTGGACAGAAATGGATGTGTGGCAATATTTGCATGCAGAGAATATTCCTATTCCGAAACTTTACTATTCACACAAACGCGAAGTGATTGTTCGTGATGGCACTTTACTTTCCACATCTCCCTGGTTAAAATTAAAACCGAATGAAAAACCTGTAGAGATGACGGTGCGTTTCCGTACTTGTGGCGACATGCCTATTACAGGTGCTGTCGAATCTGATGCAGATACGATGGAAAAGATTATTGAAGAGGTAGCTGCCTCACGGAAAACAGAGCGTGGAACCCGTGCCGATGACAAGCGTGGCGAAACAGCCATGGAAGACAGGAAGAAGTCGGGGTACTTTTAAGTCACCAGTTATCAGTTACCGGTTTCCAGTTGCATCAGAATATGAAGAGTTATAGAGATCTGGAGATTTATCTTGAATCAAAACGATTGGCAATCGAAATTCACAAACTGACTATGACTTTGCCAAAGTTTGAACTGTATGAAGAAGGAAGTCATATCAGGAGATCTTCCAAGTCGGTTACTTCGATGATCGTTGAAGGATATGGCAGAAGGAAATATAAGGCAGATTTCATTAAGCATTTGATTTATTCACAATCAGAATGTGATGAGACATTAATACATCTTGATTTTTTATTTGAGACTGGATCCTTTGTTGACAATATCAAATATGAACAACTCAAAAGCGAGTATGACACATTAAGTAAAAGAATAAATAAATTTACCCAATGGGTAGACGAAAATTTTAATTAACACTCAAATAACCGGAATCTGGTAAACTGGAGACTGGGAACTAATAAGTATGAATCAATTACTAAGATTTACAACAGCAGGCAGTGTCGATGATGGCAAAAGCACGCTCATAGGCCGTTTGCTTTTCGATAGCAAATCAATTTTTGAAGATCAGCTCGAAGCAGTTCAAGCATCCAGCACGAAAAAGGGATTTGATTATGTTGATCTTTCCTTGCTAACGGATGGATTGCGATCAGAACGAGAGCAGGGAATCACCATCGATGTAGCCTACCGATACTTCGCAACTCCAAAAAGAAAATTCATTATTGCGGATACTCCCGGTCATATTCAATACACACGTAATATGGTTACCGGAGCCTCAACAGCTAACCTGGCGCTAATTCTCATCGATGCAAGAAAAGGATTGATTGAACAAACCTTCCGTCATTCTTTCCTCGCCTCTTTGTTAAAGATACCTCATGTTATCGTGTGTGTCAACAAGATGGATCTTGTGGATTTTAAAGAAGAGGTGTATCAGAAAATTGTTAATGACTACAAGGCCTTCTCTGCCAAACTTGAAGTTCATGATATACAGTTTGTGCCGATCAGTGCATTGCTTGGGGATAATGTTGTTAACCGATCCGAAAAAATGGATTGGTATCAGGGCGCAACACTTTTGCACATGTTGGAGACTGTGCATATTGAAAGCGATTACAATCACATTGACAGTCGCTTCCCGGTTCAATACGTTGTTCGTCCTCAAACAAAGGAGCATCAGGATTTTCGTGGGTATGCCGGAAGAGTGGCTGGAGGAATTTTCAGAGTGGGTGAAGAAGTTCTGGTGATGCCCTCTGGATTTACTTCTAAAATCAAAACAATTGAATTTGGTGAGGAGAAATTGAAAGAAGCATTTGCACCCATGTCTGTAATCATCACACTCGAAGATGAAATTGATATTAGCCGCGGTGACATCATTGCCAAACCAACCAATCATCCTGAAAGCACACAGGATATTGAATTGATGTTATGCTGGATGAATCAACGACCCATGTCATTAAACTCAAAATTTTATTTACGACATACAACTCGCGAGACAAAAGCTGTACTTAAAGAGATTACCTATAAATTAGATATCAGTTCTGCAAAACGGGTAGAGGGTGTTGAACAATTAATGATGAATGACATTGCGCGGGTACGACTGCGTACGGCACAGCCTCTTGAATTTGATAGCTATCGCAAAAACAGAATTACTGGCAGTCTTATTTTGGTAGATGAAGGCACCAATGAAACGGTTGCTGCCGGTATGATTATCTGATAGTGCGTGAAGTTCTAATCATTAACCTGTAAACCATGAACCAACTTTTACAACTGGCTATTCATGCTGCCGAACTTGCATGCAAAGAGATTCTTGACGTTTACAATTCTGGTGATTTTGAAGCCGAATCGAAAAGTGATAATTCTCCTTTAACGTTGGCCGATAAAAAAGCGCACAACGTAATTGTATCCATACTAAAACCAACCAACCTTCCCATCTTAAGTGAAGAGGGCAAGCACACTCCCTACGAAGAAAGAAAACATTGGGATAAATTCTGGATGGTTGATCCGTTGGATGGTACAAAAGAATTTTTGAAGCGTAATGGAGAGTTTACAGTCAACATTGCTCTGATCGAAAATCAGAAACCAATTTTAGGGGTGGTCGCGATACCCGTTACCGGTGATGTTTTCTATTCGCAAAAAGGATTAGGTGCATTTGTGAAACGTGGCGAAACTACAGTGCCATTACCCAAAAGACTGCCGATTGACTTAAAAAAACCTGGAGTAAGAGTAGTGGCCTCACGTTCACACATGAGCGAAGAGACACAAACTTATATTCAGTCACTCATTGAGCCTGCTCTTGTATCGCAGGGTAGCAGTTTGAAATTCATGCTGTTGGCGGAAGACAAGGCGGATGTTTATCCACGATTTGCCCCAACTATGGAGTGGGATACTGCTGCAGCCCATGCCATTGCCGATGAAGCCGGAATCTCAGTATTACAAAAGGGCACCACCACTCCCTTAATCTATAATAAGCCGGATTTATTAAATCCTCATTTTATCTGTCTCTGATTTTGAAAACAGTATTAAATGCCATCTACCTGATTAACAGAGTAGTTGCAACTAAGATACATTGATTGGTTGGCCTTCGACTATTCATAATTGGCAAAAAAGTCTAGAAATGAGGCCTAAAACAATCTAATATCCCGACAAGTTTAATTCTAAGCTTTGCACAATTGCAATTCTCTTTTACCTTTGCAGTCCTTAAAAAGGGAGCTTAGCTCAGCTGGTTCAGAGCATTCCGCTTAGGGCGGAAGGGTCGGAACGAAAGAGTAGTAAAATATTTGGGAGCTTAGCTCAGCTGGTTCAGAGCATTCCGCTTAGGGCGGAAGGGTCGGAACGAAAGAGTAGTAAAATATTTGGGAGCTTAGCTCAGCTGGTTCAGAGCATCTGCCTTACAAGCAGAGGGTCGGGGGTTCGAACCCCTCAGCTCCCACATTGATAATCAAGCCGTTGCAAATAGTAACGGCTTTTTCTTTTTTCATAGTTTGACGGAACTTTGACGGAATTGAATATTTAAGCTATGCTTTTGACGTGAGGCTTACTTTAGTTCTAAGAGTTAATCAGTTCCTTAACATTTACTTTCATGATCTTAGCGATCTCAAAAAGCTTTTCAAGTGACGGTTGTCTGTGGTTATTTATGTAGCGGTTCACAGTCCTAAACTCCATTTCCATTTCTCCTGCTAGCCACGCCTGAGTTTTTCCTTGCGCATCTAACACCTCTTTTATAAGGTTGAGTTTTGGTGCTAAGTCCTTGCGTTTTGCCACATGCCCAAATTAGTCCTATGACTGAGTTGGATGTGAGATCAAAATGATCCTATATTTATTGACGTGTTACGTTTTGCCTATGAGAAACAATGATTTGAATTCTGATGTAATCAAAAAGGTTTCGATAGTCATATTGTTCGCAATAATAGTAGCCTCACTTTGGGAGAATAAGAGGAACTACCCTAAAGATGAGAACGTAGGAGAAATGCCTGAAGCAGAAATAAACACTATAGAACCGAAACAAAAAGATTGCAATTATTTTTTTATCTGTAACAGCTTGAAAGAATTTAGAGAGAGCTATAACAAATCCTTAAAGGAGCTTCATAGCCCACTTCGAATCAATGAATTCATATTACACGATAAAGGAGACGGAGTCTGTTTCGCATTTGAATATACTTTTGATGAAGAATTATTTATAACAGGAACTCTTAATTCAAAAGACAACTCAATGAGGGGTCTGCTTTTGGGTTGGGTTTTTAAAGATAATGCTACTTCCTATTCAAGTAATCAGACATCATTTAATTTCTTAGGCTCAATAAGTGCAATTCTGTCGGCTACAAATCCATCACTTTCAGCAAGTGATAAAGGTGAGGTTTTAAGGGATTTGGGAATGTTTGATTTTAAGGCTGAAGATCTAGTAGAAGGCGAAGCATGGAAGGGTGAAACGATTAGAAACGGAATTAGCTACTCTGTTGGAATTGCTAAAGGACAAGTTATCATTTTTGCAGTAGAACAGCCATCTTAATTTTCAATTCGAACGCGTTTTTCTCGACATGACGACAAAATGACAACAAAAAATGAAATATATGCAGCGATGGAAATGACCGAGGCGTAGCATCGTTTGCGCAAAGGCATGAAAATCGTCACAGTACCTTTTTTAATTCGCTTGCCGGTTCCTCCAATTGCGCCAATGATGCTGAAAGAATGTTTGTGAGACGTGCACACTTCCATCATGAGAAACATCGAAGTAGCTTCGGATCGTCTCATTGGAATCAATGCCGTGCCCCATGGATTCCGTCAGGGCTTGGGATAGTGTTTCCATTGCTTTCGCTGCATGCGTCAGGGCTTCATGAATCCTAACCTCCTCGGACGTTGTGGCAAATATGGAAAGGCTGTCTTTCAGTGCCTCCACTGCCTTATCATTCCGCGTGAGCTTATTGCCATTGCAATTGAAATACTTTCTTAGGCCTAAATATTGTCTGCAATCCTGAGCTAATTCTTTCAGGACTGTGAAGTCTGGAAGATCAAGCATACTGATAGCTGCTTCTTTTTTCAAAGTGAACTTACCCCAAGTCTGTGGAGGCAATTGCTTCCCGATCGTTTCCTTTATGAAAGTTTCCGGGTTTGATACTAACTTGTCAAAGTCCTCTGAGGATTCAATCTTAAACAAATCCAATCTCGCAAACTCATTCAGCACTTTGGTGAACATGTCACCCGCCTGGCTTATTTTTTGAACCTCGCTGTTAAAAGCCAGTTCATTGAAATACATAATCTTTCTCATGCGTTTTTATTTTTGTGATTCATAAAATCCTACCTGTTGCGGGGTTCTCATTTGGGCCAAAAGGGAATCTACCTCAGCCATGAAAGCGGCTATTGATTCTATTCTCCGTTTTGGCTCAATGATCATGGCTGCATGCGCCTTAATCTCTTCTACCGTTGGCTTTTCATTTTTCATTTGTGTTGTTATGGTTGACCCTTCACCAAAAGGCTTTGTTTAAAATCTTAATCAATGCTGTTATATCCTTTGGATATACACCGCCAATTTTGTCCACTAAATCAATACTCGAATTTTAGAAATATCAGGTACTACCGTATGCCTTCCACGCTTGAATACAGGTACACCGTGGAGGTTCTGACGAATGGTTCCGTATTCGCTGGCCTTACCTATTATTCTATACTGTGCCCTAACAGATATGTATCTGTATCTTTGTGCGGTTGATTTCAATCGTTCAAATCTCCGCTCACTTAATCCAAGAGCTTTGGCCAAGTAAGTAGCTGGCAAGTCCTCTTTCGGCAAAGACTTTCCTTCTTCCAGTCGCTGAGGACTTGCTTTGCTACCCAGTATCTTTTTTAGTCCCTTCGCAAAACAGAGCGCTTCAAATTTCTTTAGGTTCTTTGGTGCGTTCATTAGGTATAAGCCTCCACGTTTATTGAATTTCATTTTTCGCCATGCACGAGGAAATAAAAGCAAGTCGTCAGTTCCCGCCATACCGTCATCTACAAGTGTTTTGATTTGGCGGTTCATAGTCTTAGGGTGAATCTTTAAGATGTCACACAAAGCGGATATTTCAATTCTGTGGCCTCTCAGTTTGGCCGTTGCGAGTATGCGAAGTGCTTTGGTTTTTTTCTCAGCTAACGCAATAGAAAGTAATTGAATAGGTATGCGAAGCTCTCCCTCAGTAGAATTACTGAATGTGGTTTTGATTGTCCCGGTGGAAGTCGTTACTTTTACGTTCGTCATTTCTGTGGTATTTGGGAGGCCGTTGGTGCGGCCTTCTTTTTTTATCTGCCATCAACAAAACTTCCGGGAATCATCAAACGGGATCCGATTTTCTTCGAAGGAATCTTTTGAGCTTGAACGTTTCTATACAATGTGATTTGAGCAACATTCAATTTTTTTGCTGCCTCCGCAATTGAATAAAATTTCTTTTCAGGTTGTGGCAGTTCTTTCGCTGCAAGTATTGCAAGCGTTGACTCAATCGACTTTAAGCGATTGTCAATAAGGGCAAAGGGGTTTGCTGTTTGCGTCTCCATACTTTGTTTTCGTTAATGTGAAACAAATATGAAGGGTGCTAACTTGAGGATAAAAAAATACAGGGTATGTACCGGGGGTACGATTTTTATTGATTGCCTTGTTTCAACTTTTTGAGTCTTTCCTTAGCTTCCTCTAGTGCTTTGGGTGCGTTATCTTTTTCTAACATCAAAATTACATCTTCCATTTCCTTTTTATTCGCTGGTTTAAAAGGATTCTCAATATTCTTTGTTTTCGGATTCAGTGAATCAAAAGCTTTCTCTAAACCTTTAGGCTTTTGATCTTTACGTGGTATTTCCTTCGCTTCACCCATATCAACTTTTAATAGGTGTGCTATAGCTCTTTTCCTATGAGTGAAATCACTCTGAGGTGGAGATACCCCTGCACGAGGCTCTATAAGTTTTGCACGTTCCTCTTCAAAAGAATTTTTGAGACTAGTTAAAATTAATAAGTATTTCTCTTTTAGTTCTGATTTCTGCACATCAAGATAGTGTAGTTGAGCATCTATAAAGTCAATTTTGTTAAGGTTTGGATCTTTCTTTTCTTCATTAAAATGCTTTAGGAATTTATCCCTAAAGAGGCTTTTATTGATTCCTTGTTTTAGATATGTCTCCCAGAATTTTCCTTTTTGATCTATTGTAGTTGATGGAGGGATTCTAAATTGGCTTTTATTTTTATCAATGCGATTAGATTCCAGATACTTGTAATCAGATTCCGCCTTACCATGAACCCCACCCTCTAAGTACTTGTAGAAAAAATTGATTAGCTTGAATTCCTCATTAATTGATTCTTCTAACCTCTCAAACGATTTTCTATTTTTCTTTGCTACTTTTTCCTTGAACTTGTTTTGACTGGCTTCCCATCGAGCGGTGTTAGCTGCAATTATGTGTTCAATGTTGTCCTTTTTCTTTTCCATGGTGATTAAGCCGTTTTCTTTTTAAGTCCGCCAAATACTTTCATAAGCCCTTCCTTGTTTTCCTCGTTGTCGAACCTTCCCAAATATGTTTGGGTAGTGGTTACCCTGCTATGGCCTAACATTACGCTAATCATGGCTAAGGATAAATGAGATTTTGAAATGGAGGCGAAGGTGTGCCGAGCTGCATATGTGCTTACTTCCGGTAATTCATTGAGCACACAATACCTCTTTAACCATTTATTGGTAACCTTTACCCATTGGCGTATAGTGTCATCAATCTGCTTTGGTGTGTACTTCCTATTTGCCTCGAATACTTCAAAAACGAAATTGCTTTTTTTCTTATCTGGATTGCCTTGTTCAATTAGTATCTCTTTCAATTCATCGGTTAAGGGAATTTGTACCTTTCTCCCATCTTGTTTGGTGCGAATGGTTTTTTGTCTTTCAAATTCGATGTAATCCTTTCCTACATTTTCGTATTTGAGCAAAGCCAGGTCTTTGAAGTTTGCACCCTGCCCAAAGAATGAGAATAGAAACAATTGCTTTGCCCGGTACATGGGATTTTCAGGTATGGCTTCACCACTTACCTCACCATTAATGAAAGATTTTATTTCTTCTTTGGTTAGGGTTATTCCTTTTTGGCCTCCACCTGTAGGGATTTTGTATTTCTTATCTGAATCTTTCCGACTGAAGGGATAGACTGCTTCCAAATATTCATCATTTGCGGCCATCTCATTATACACTGATCGAATACATCGCATGTAAATGCATATGCTTGTGTCGTTCAATCCTTTTCTTTTTGGCCGTGGTGTCCTCAGCCAGTTATCAAATGCCTCTAACTTTTGCGGGGTTAGGTCTGCCGGGTCAAAATCTCTTCCATTTTGGAACGAATACAAAGCAGAGTAGGCAGATGAATAGGCTCTGACCGTTCCAGCTTGACCTTTCCGGGCTAACTTATCAATATGACTTTTGAAGTAAGCCAAGAAATTCCGGTTTGCTTCCGCTCCTAAATATTTACGCTCAAACTCTCCTATTGAAAATGGTTTCTTCCCCTTCAGTGTGGCCTCCTCTATTGCCTCGTTAGCCTTTTCTACTTCACCGTCTAAGACTTCACGCAAAGCCCTGTTTTCATTTCGAAGCTTTGATTTTGTTGTGGAGGTTAAAAAGTCAAATTCCCTTTGAGTAAGAAATACCTTTTTGCGGTCAGTCGTTAACACCGGGTAGTATTTCCTCTTCTGTTGAAAGCTTAATCGAAGTTTTACGGGGTGTTTGCCTTTATCATTTGCGCTCCACGTCCACAAAATGTAATCGGGTACTACTTCACCTTCATTCCTTTTTGCCATGCTTATATCGCCTCTATTGAGGCCGTTTTAGTTTGACGGAACTTTGACGGGAAAGCTATTTTGACGGAACTTTGACGGGAACTTCGATAAGGGTAGAAAAAAGAAGTTCTAAAAAAGTATTCGTTTTTAACTCTATTTCAAAGATTATGTAAATATAAGCAAAGAGAGATAATGAAAGAATATGAAAGGATTATTTCTTACAAGCAGAGGGTCGGGGGTTCGAACCCCTCAGCTCCCACAAAACGAAGCCACTTTCATAGTGGCTTCGTTATTTATGAATGCCCTATTCTACATTCTGTTTTCTTCAACTGCCAACAAGTTTTATATCGGACATACAACAGAACCGATAGAAGAAAGATTGCGGAAGCATAACTCAAATCACAAAGGATTTACAGGAAAATTCCAAGATTGGAAGGTTGTATACAAAGAATTTTATCTATCTAAGGAACTTGCTTACGCTAGAGAAAGAGAAATTAAAAGCTGGAAAAGTCGTAAAAGAATTGAAAAACTGATAGCTGATTCATAGCATCCCGCCCTTTTGACGGGAGGGTCGGGGGTTCGAACCCCTCAGCTCCCACACAAAGCCTCGAAAAAATTCGAGGCTTTTTTATTCCCGTCACCCCATTTAGGGTTTAAACATTGGTGCTATTCAATAATAATCTCACCATTCTTTGGTTTAATACTTGTAGTGTATTTTTGTATACCATTTTTTAAACTTTGAAGACCTTCCGGAAGTTACTTTTCTACATCAGTATTGTCCTTGCTGTACTCATTAGCGGGTTGGCAATCTCTGTCTTCTTGTTCAAGGATCGTATTATAAAGCAGTTTGTAAACGAAGCCAATAAGCGGCTAAACACTCCGGTGAAGATTGGGAAGATTGACATTTCCATGTTGTCAGATTTTCCAAACCTCGCCATTGTTTTTACCGATGTATATATTGAAGATAGTCATCCAGGTACGTATCCGTTGCTTACAGCAGATCGGATTGCCTTTAATTTAAACCCCATTGAAGTATGGCGGGGTAACTATTCTATTCGTGGGCTTTCCGTTACCGGGAGTGAGACGAATTTAAAAATCAATCAAGCAGGAAAAACAAATTTCAACATCATAAAAGAAGGCAGTGGCGGAAACGGTGGAACCGTTCGGTTCGATTTAAAAAATGTAGCACTTAATAAAACCATTGTTAGTTATCTCGATCAGCAAGCCAACCAACATCATGTGTTTAATAGTGATATGCTGGCCGCCTCCATTGGGATAACCGGAGATCTTTATCAGATTGAAGCCGAGGGAAATGTTTTGGTAGAACAAATTGGTATTGGTAGTTCACTCTTTCTTGCCAACAAGAATTTTATAGTGGATGCTTTTGTAGATTATGATGACGATAAGAAAAGTGTTTTAATCAAACCTTCGACAATAAAACTTGGGCGTTCTCAATTTGCCGTGGATGGCAATTACGTCTACAAAGAAAAAAACCTGATCGATATTAAAGCGGAGGGAAAGAATACGGACATCCAAACCCTTCTATCCCTTCTTCCTGATGAAACCAGCAAAAAGCTAAAACAATACCGCAGCGATGGCGATGTGTTTTTTACTCTTACGCTCAAAGGCGAAATCAGTGATAAAAAGAGCCCGTTCATTTCTGCTGCCTTTGGTTGCACAGACGCTACGCTGTTTCACCCTGATTATCAATCCAGAATTTCGCATGCGAACCTCAACGGTTCATTTGCTAGTCCTTCCCTAACCGATTTATCAGCAGCTCAACTTTTTTTGAAAGACATGGAAGGAGAATTGAATGGAAAATTATTCAAAGCAAATCTTTCGGTACGCAAGTTTGATGACCCTTACCTGGTCTTTGATTTTAAAGGCGACTTGGATGCTGCTTCTATTTTTAATTTCTACCCGATTGAAGGCCTTTCTGAATTAGAAGGACTTCTTACTGCTGATATTTCCTTTGAAGGACAAACTTCACTACTCAAGAAAAAATCAACTGCTCAAAAAGTGACAACCAGTGGCTCTATTGCGCTCACTCATATCAACTTTGCTTATGGAAAGCAAAACATTCACTTTCGTGATATTAATGGATCCCTGCTATTTAATAACAATGATCTTGCCCTTAGCAATGTGTCGGGGTATTTTGAAAACAGTGACTTTCTGCTCAACGGATTCTTCAAAAACATTATCACCTTTTTAATTTTCGAAAACCAACCGATAGGTATCGAAACAGACTTACGATCAAACTTTCTCGATCTGGATCAATTATTTGCCATCGGCTTCAGCGATGAGCAATCTGAAAACTATCAGTTCAAAATTTCGCCAAACCTTCAGCTCAACTTCAATTGCGATGTAAAAAGCATGCGCTACAAACGCTTTAAACCTAAAAACATTAAAGGTGACTTGCTGGTAAAAAATCAAGTGGCTGTTTCACGAAATATAACAATGAATACATTAGGTGGACAGTTAACGGTTAATGGAATTGTGGATGCTAAAAATCCAAAGGCTATTGATGTGATAAGCTCCATGAAACTTAATGGACAGCATCTGGATAGCATCTTTTATGTGTTTGATAATTTCTATCAAGACTTTATACAAGACAAACATTTGAAAGGTCAAGCATACGCGAATGTAGAACTAGAAATGACGCTTAATGAAAAGCTCCACCTTATTCCGCCTACGCTGATTGCTGATATTGGAGTTACCATTAAAAACGGAGAACTCAACAATTTCGAACCCATGAAGAAACTAAACAAATATTTGGACGATGAAAGCTTGAGTCGATTGCGATTTGCCGATTTGAAAAATGACATACACATTGAGAATAAGACAATTTATATCCCTCAAATGGAAATTAAAACTAATGCAACCACCATTCAATTAAGTGGCACGCATACTTTTGATCAGATCATTGATTATCGAGTAGTAGCTCCCCTACGTAACAAAAATAAAATTGACCCCGATGAAGCCTTTGGCGCAGTGGAGGATGATGGCGTTGGCAAGGCAAAGGTGTTTTTAAAAATAACTGGCACCACCGATAAGTATATCATAAGCTACGATAAAGATGCCGTGAAGAAGAAAATCGCAAGCGATCTAAAGAAAGAAGTTCAGGAATTAAAAGATGCCTTCAAATTAAAAGGCACTAAAAAGAAAAAAGAACTTGAGCTAACAGACGAAGAGTTTGATTGGGAAATTGATAATTGAAATTCTACAGCGATTTAGCTTTATTCCAATACTCATCCATTTCAGCGAGCGTCATCTCACCCATTACCTTACCATCCTTTGCTGATTCTTTTTCAAGATATTGAAAGCGCTTGATAAATTTTTTGTTGGTGCGTTCTAAAGCTTCTTCCGGATCGATATTGATAAACCGTGCGTAGTTCACAAGCGAAAAAAGTAAATCACCAAACTCAGCCATCACTTTTTCCTTGTTGATAGTACTTTCATCTACTGAAGTAAACTCCGCTTTAAACTCATTCATCTCCTCTTCCACTTTTTCCCACACTTGTTCTTTCCGTTCCCAATCGAAACCCACGCCACGCGCCTTATCCTGAATTCGAATAGCCTTCACCAACGCAGGCAATGATTTCGGTACACCTTCCAACACGGATGTATTCCCGGTCTTTAATTTTATTTTCTCCCAATTCTCCTTTACAGTCTTCTCATCATCGGATACAACATCACTATAGACATGTGGATGTCTCACAATCAATTTATCACAGATGCTATTCAATACATCCGAAACATCAAACACACCGGCCTCCGCAGCGATACGCGCATAAAACACATTATGCAACATTAAATCTCCCAACTCTTTTTTTACTTCGGTGAGATCGCCTTCTAAAATTGCATCGGAGAGTTCGTAGGTCTCTTCTATGGTAAGGTGTCTCAAACTTTCAAGCGTCTGTTTTTTATCCCACGGGCAGTTTTCCCGCAACTCGTCCATAATGGTAAGCAGGCGATCAAACGCTTTTAATTTAGCTTCTCTGTTAAGATCGGGGGCAGAAAGTGGTTTTTTCATGATTGTGTAAACTTAACAATTGAAAGAGGTGTTGTATCTTTGTTGTTCAGGAAAAAAGACAATTACTATGCTAATATTTCTTCTATCCCTAGGCGTATTTGCCCTATTCTTTGGCTTGATGTCAGTAAGGTTGCTATTTGTTAAAAATGGAGAGTTCAGAGGCACATGCGCTACACAAAGTCCTTTTTTAGCGAAGGAGGGGATTACCTGCGGATACTGTGGAAAAACCCTTGGTGAAGGTGATCCGTGTGGCGATCCTGAAAAGGAATCAAAAGTTGAAGCCATGCCTGCAATAAATAAGGGTTAGTTTATGAAAAAGGCTATTCTAGTTGATATCGATAAAAAAAAAGAATCTCAGCTTGAGAACAGTCTGTTGCTAACGCCTGAAGAACGATTGGCATACCTCATTGAACTAATTAGCCTTTCCCAAAAATTTCAGTCTTCGAATAAAGCACACAATCTCACGGATAATACTTTTATCTTATCCAGAAAAAAATAATGTATCTATTTGATCAAGAGGTACAGAAATTCCTTAAGACACTTAATTCAAAAAAAGTTGAGTACCTCGTAGTCGGAGGTTTTGCAGTAAATTATCATGGCTATATCAGAGCTACTGGTGATTTGGATTTATGGTGGAATCCAACGGGCTCAAATTTTAAAAAAGTATTAGAGGCAATTCAAGAATTTGGTTTTGACTGCTCAGATGTTGAGCATTTGCAAAAGTATGATCAGGTTAAGAGCTTGATTCGGCTTCCCCTCAATGAACATTTTGACATTGAACTACTCTCACTCATCGATGGAAAATTCACTTTTGGCGAAGCCTTTCAATCTGCAAATGAAACAGTCATTAAGGATATCCCTATTAAAGTAATAGACTACGTTCATCTCATTAAAAATAAACTTGGGGCACACCGGGCAAAAGACCTGCATGATATTGCCGAGCTTGAAAAAATCCAGCAAACTGTAAAAGGAAAGAGAAAAAGCTAAAAGGGTAATTAATGCATTTTTATCTTTTTAACTTTGCGATCAAATTCATTTAAGTGACCCTAATTAAATCTATTTCTGGCATCCGCGGCACCATAGGTGGAGCTCCCGGAGAAGCCCTTACTCCTGTTGATACCGTGAAATTTGCCGCAGCTTTTGGCACGTGGATCAAATCGCGAAAAGGTAAAAAAATAGTAATAGGCAGAGATGCCCGCCCTTCCGGGGAAATGGTTAGCCAGTTGGTTGCCGCTACGCTTCAGGGACTTGGATTAGATGTAATTGATTTGGGGTTATCAACCACGCCTACTGTTGAAATTGCGGTCGCTGCAGAAAAAGCCGGGGGTGGAATTATATTAACAGCCAGTCATAATCCGGTACAATGGAATGCACTGAAATTATTGAATGAAAAAGGAGAATTCATTTCAGGATCGGATGGCGCAGAAGTCTTAGCAATTGCAGAAGCAGAGCAGTTTGATTTTGCTCAAGTTGAAAAATTAGGTTCTTACACAGAAAACAATTCGTATATAGAAAAACACATTAAGCAAATTTTGAAATACAAATTGGTTGATGTTAAGGCTATTCGAAAAGCGAACTTTAAAATAGCTGTGGATGCAGTGAACTCTACCGGGGGGATTGCAGTGCCCAAACTCTTAAAAGCATTGGGGGTAAGAAAAGTGGTGGAACTCTACTGCACACCAAATGGAAAGTTTCCGCATAATCCTGAACCGTTACCAGAACATCTTACTGTAATCCGCAAAGCTGTTAAAAAAGAAAAATGCGATTTGGGAATTGTCGTTGATCCCGATGTGGATAGGCTCGCCTTAATTCAGGAGGATGGAAAAGCCTTTGGTGAAGAATATACGTTGGTGGCTGTTGCTGAGTATATCTTAAGCAAACGCAAAGGCAATACAGTTTCAAATCTTTCCAGCACACGTGCGTTGCGCGATGTAACCGAAAAGTTAAAAGGTCAGTACAATGCAGCTGCTGTGGGTGAAGTAAATGTGGTGACCAAGATGAAAGAAACCAAAGCGGTTATTGGTGGTGAGGGAAATGGCGGAATCATTGTTCCCGATTTTCATTATGGCCGCGATGCATTGATTGGAATTGCATTGTTCTTAACACATTTGGCGAAATCAAAACTCAAAGCATCGGAATTAAGAAAATCCTATCCAGCTTACTTTATCTCAAAAAATAAAATTGAGCTTACTCCCAAAATCAATGTTGATGAGGTCTTAGAAAAAGTTAAAGGTATTTATGCTTCAGAAAAAATCAATACGATTGATGGAGTAAAGATTGATTTTGAAAGTGAAAAGGAATGGGTTCATTTGCGCAAGAGCAATACTGAACCAATCATTCGCATTTATGCCGAATCACAAAATGAAGCAAAGGCAAATCAATTAGCACAGCGAATCATTCAAGACATTAAAAAAATTATAGAGTAAGATCTAATCAAACGCATCATGAAAATCTACCTCGACAATGCCGCCACTACACCTCTTGATCTGGAAGTGTTTGAAGCCATGAAACCATTCTTGTTAGAAGATTTTGGAAATCCATCTTCCATTCATTCGCATGGTCGCAAAGTACGAGCTGCTATTGAATCATCGCGGAAAAAAATTGCTGAACTTTTAAACTGCACCCCTGGTGAAATTATTTTCACATCGGGTGGTACCGAAGCCGATAATGCAATCATTCGGTGTGCTGTTGACACGTATTCGATTAAACACGCTATCTCAACACCTATTGAACATCATGCAGTAACACATACATTGGAAACACTGGAAAAGAGTGGGGTTATTAAAATCCATCATGTTGATTTAGATGAAAGTGGCAATGTTGACTTAGCTCATTTAGAAGCATTATTAGTTGAGTTTCCTAATGCATTGGTTTCGCTCATGCATGCTAATAACGAAATTGGTAACATACTCGATTTAGAAGCCGTGGGAAATCTTTGTGATAAGTATAAAGCCTACTTCCATTCCGATACAGTTCAAACTGTTGGTCACTTCCGTCACGACATGAAGAAACTAAAGGTGCATGGCATGACTGCCGCTGCTCATAAGTTTCATGGACCAAAGGGGGTTGGGTTTATGTACATAAACAAAGACAAGAAAATCCATTCGTTTGTGCATGGCGGAGCGCAGGAGCGCAATATGCGAGGCGGTACTGAAAATGTTCCAGGCATTATCGGTCTTACCAAAGCGCTGGAAATTTGCTATCGAGAAATGGAGGAGCATGAGCGGTATATCAAAAAAATTAAATCGCTCATGATTGATAAATTAATAGAAGCAATTCCAGGGGTAAGCTTTCATGGTGATTCTGCTAATTTGCAAAAAAGTTTATACACCGTACTCAATGTGTGCTTGCCAGAGTCGGAAGAAAATGAAATGCTGCTTTTCAATTTAGATATGCAAGGTATTTCTGCTTCGGGCGGAAGTGCCTGCTCAAGTGGTGCCTCTACAGGTTCGCATGTACTAGGCGCCATTTATCCCAACTCAAAACGTGGTGCTATCCGATTCTCCTTCAGCAAATACAATAAGCCAGAGGAAATTGATTTCGTTGTAACAAAGTTAGCTGAGCTGTATAAGGTTACTGCATAACCAACTTAATTAGGAATTCGATAACTTTATAAGCACGAATTTTTAAATGAATGGCCAATTCTTTTTCTGTCTCTATTATCGGTTCGGGCAATCTTGCCTGGCACTTAGCACCAGCTCTTGATAATGCTGGATTTGTAGTTAAAGAAGTTTACAGTCACAATCCACAGCATGCTGAATTACTCACCGAGCGTCTCTATCAAGCAGAAGTAAAAGCTACATTAGATTTTTCGACAAGCGGCTCTTTGGTGTTTATAGTTGCTGTAAATGACGATGCTATTCGGCAAGTAGCCCAGGAAATTATTTTGCCTGAAGATGCAATTTTAATTCATACTTCAGGAAGTCAGCCGATTACAGAATTACAATACGCAGCAACCCAGCATCTCGGAGTTTTGTATCCACTTCAAACATTTAGCAAATCAGGCAAAGTAGATTTTAAAAACATTCCACTTCTTGTTGAGACCCATACTGAAGTAGCAGAAAGAATTGTAATGCAAATCGCACGAGGTATTGGAAAGGGGGTTATTAAAATTAGCTCCGAAGAACGTAAGGCGTTGCACGTTGCTGCCGTTTTTGCTTCCAACTTTACAAACCACATGCTTACTATTTCAAAAGAAATCATGAGACAAAACAGTCTTGATTTCGATTTATTAAAACCACTGATCACCGAAACCATCAGCAAAAGTTTTCAGTTAGGTCCAGAGAATTCACAAACAGGCCCGGCAAAACGTGGTGATTTGGATATTTTAGATGCCCATCTAGATTTCTTGAAGGGACAAGAATCTATTGCAGAAATATACAAGGTTGTGAGCCAACACATTGTGGACACACATTATCAGGGATAGTTATATTTTTCTTATATTAGTTTAAAATCAATCCTCTTATGAGAATAATTGTTGTGCTAACCCTGTTCGTTTGTGCATTTGCTGCACAAGCACAAGACACTAAAAAGATTTTAGGAAGTGATTCCGTTAATCTGGAAAAAGATTTACCAAGGGCTTTGTACGTAGTCGATGGAATTAAAATAAAAGTTGATGATCCAACTGGTAAAACATGGGGTGATGTGCTTAATATTCCTTCAGAAAAAATAACAAGTATTACTGTGCTTAAAGGTCAGGATGCAATTGAGAAATATGGTGACGATGGAAAAAATGGAGTCATTCTGATCACCACAAAACCGGTACAGTCTTTAGAACCCCTGTATATTGTCGATGGAGTAGAAACAAAAAGCATCAAGGGTATTGACCCAAGTGATATTCAATCGATAAATGTCCTTAAGGAGGAAGAGGATACTCTTAAGTATGGCTCAAAAGGGAAGAATGGCGTTATCCTAATCACCACTAAAAAATAAGCTTTAGAAATATTATAGGAATATAAGAAGTTAAATAGCTTCAAAACAAAAAAGGCCAGATAACTCTGGCCTTTTCTATTGTCAATAAGTAAAGTTATTTGCCCACTTCTGTTACGAGCACTTCTCCTTTTATAGTGAGTTGTACAAAACCCGTTTCAATGTTAGCCGTTACTGTTACGGTCTTATTAAAACCTCCGGTAGAGGCAGCATTGTAAGTTGCCTTAATGAAACCTTGGCCACCTGGCATAACTGGTTCCTTCGACCAATCAGGAGTGGTGCAACCACAAGAAGCTTGTACATTAGTAATTACTAAAGGAGTCTTGCCTGTGTTTGTAAATTTGAACTCATGAGTTACTGGTGTTCCTTGCTTGATTTTACCGAAATCATGAGTTGTATTATCCCATGCAAAAACGGCAACATCAAGTTGAACTTCATTTTTGTTAACGGTGGCAGCGGGTAGCTGTTGCGCCATTGCTGCAACTGCAAATACAGTAAAAACAGCGAGTAAGAGTGATTTTTTCATTTTCTTGCTTGAATTTAGGGTTAAACTTAATTCGTTCTTCTGAACCTTACAAACATCGGCACCAAAAAGCACACCATCTGTTAACAAAGACCTAATAAATGTTAAGGACTTGTTAATCCAAAAGTACGGCATTAAATACTATTTACCTTTACAAAGTGAGTCGCATAACCCTTCGAATTATCATTATTCTGGCCGCTGTTAGCATTGTGGGCATTACAGCCACACAAATTTATTGGGTACGAAAGGCTTTTGATTTAAAGGAAAATCAGTTTAATCGCGATGTTACCACTGCACTTACACAGGTTTCAAGCAAAATCCTGGAGATCACCAAAACTCCATCGCCTGCAAATAATCCAGTCACGCAGCTTACCTCCAACTATTTTGTAGTGCTCGTAAATGGCTCTATTGACAATAATCTGCTTGAGTTTTTACTGTTAACTGAATTTGAAAAAAGGAACATCACAGCTGACTTTGAATATGGAGTGTATGATTGCATTGATAAATGCATGGTAGGTGGAAATTATACTTCTCCCGGAAAGATTGCCACGCATGTTAATTTTACGGAATTGCCAGCATGGAAAAATGATGGGTATTATTTCGGAGTTCAGTTTCCCATGGTGGAAGCCACACTGATTAGTCAGATGGGTATTTGGGGTTTCTCATCTATTGTTTTGCTGATTGTTATTTTCTTCTTCGTTTATACACTACTTGTAATCTTAAAACAAAAACGGTTGTCCGAAATACAAAAAGATTTTATCAATAATATGACTCATGAGTTTAAAACTCCGTTGTCAACCATTGCCATTTCAACAAGTGTACTAAAAGATCCAACCATAATTCATACACCCGAACGATTGCTCAATTATGCAACTATCATTGAAAACGAAAATCAACGTTTACAGCAACAAGTAGAGCGGGTGCTACAAATGGCACGATTGGAGACTGAAGATCTCGGTCTAAAAAAAGAGAAGCATGATGTGCATCATTTAATTAAAGAAGCTACTTCAAATAATTTAATAACAGCAAAAGCTTCTATCTCGTTATTACTGGAAGCAAATCAAACTGAAGTGAACGTTGATAAACTTCACATCATCAACGTGATTTTTAATTTGCTCGATAATGCCATAAAGTATAATCTGAATGTGCCGTCAATCAGTATTCGAACTTTTAATTCTGAAGAAAAGATCTGCCTAGAAGTCAAAGACAATGGCATGGGCATTAGTGCTGAAGAACAAAAGAAGATATTTCATCGTTTTTACCGGGTACCTACTGGTAACTTACACAACATAAAAGGATTTGGTCTTGGATTGAGTTATGTGAAATTGATTGTAGATGCTCATAAAGGAAAAATTAACGTAACAAGTGAGGCCGGAAATGGAAGTTGTTTTTTAATTGAACTGCCAAGCATAAAAGAATGAGTGCAAAAATTCTACTTGTCGAAGATGATCCTAATTTAGGCTTCGTAATCAAAGATAACTTAACGGTAAAAGGATACTCCGTTTCTCTTTGCAGCAATGGTGAGGAAGGATTTACAGCATTTTCTAACAATCAATTTGATGTTTGCATTCTGGATGTAATGATGCCCAAAAAAGATGGGTTCACTTTAGCTCATCAAATCAGAGAAAAAAATCAGCATGTACCTATTCTTTTTGTTACTGCTAAATCGATGCTGGAAGATAAGATTGCAGGTTTTCAAAGTGGTGGTGATGATTATATCATTAAACCGTTTAGCATGGAAGAATTAGTTCTTCGCATTGAAGTTTTTCTGCGGAGAACAAGTACCCAAAGTCTTGAAAAAAATTATGCACTAGGCGCTTTCAATTTCGACTGCCATAATTTTACATTACATCACAGCTCAGGCGAAAAATCGCTTACTCAAAAAGAGGCCGAAGTATTAAAACTTCTTTGCGAAAACAAAGATCGGGTTTTGAAACGTGAAGAGATTCTAAAAAAAGTATGGGGCAATGACGACTATTTTTTAGGTCGCTCGATGGATGTGTTTATCTCCAAACTCAGAAAGTATTTAAAAGAAGATCCAAAAGTTCAGATCATCAATTATCACGGTGTTGGCTTTAAGCTAGAGGTTTCTTAAACCAATTTATCAATTAGACTATCCACAGTCATTCCCTCAGCCTCAGCCTTGAAGTTACGAACGATGCGATGGCGTAACACAGGACGCGCTACTGCCTGAACATCTTCAATATCAGGTGAATACTTTCCATTAATCAGCGCATTACACTTCGCGCCAAGCACTAAAAATTGTGATGCCCGCGGCCCGGCTCCCCATTCTAAAAAGTCGTTGGCTATTTTAGAACCTGATACCCCAGGACGGGTGGCTTGCGTTAGTTTTACAGCATACTCCACAACATTATCAGCCACAGGCACCCTGCGCACTAAATGTTGAAAGGCAATTATCTCCTCGGCCGCTAGCACTTTCTCAACTTTTAGAACATCATCAGCAGTAGTGTTTTTCACAATATCAATTTCCTGCTGATAACTTGGATAGTCCAGAAAAATATTAAACATGAAGCGATCTAATTGTGCTTCCGGTAAAGGATAAGTTCCTTCTTGTTCAATCGGGTTTTGAGTAGCCAGCACAAAGAATGGCTTAGGCAATTCATACGCCTTACCTGCAATGGTTACAGAATACTCCTGCATCGATTCAAGCAATGCAGCTTGCGTTTTAGGCGGTGTACGATTTATCTCATCTGCTAAAATGATGTTTCCGAAAATCGGTCCCTTCACAAATTGAAAGTTGCGCTCTTTATCCATCGTTTCAGCGCCAACGATATCAGAGGGCATTAAATCCGGTGTAAACTGAATTCTTTTAAATTGAAGATCTAGTGAAGTGGCAATTGTATGAACCAACAATGTTTTAGCCAATCCGGGCACACCGACCAGTAGCGAATGCCCCTGACAAAAAATGCCCGTCAGCACCAATCGAATTACTTCATCCTGACCAACAACAACTTTAGCAATTTGACTTTTTAGCTTTTGATAGGATTGCTTTAATGCATCCGCTGCTTCTACATCATTTGAAAAAATCTGAGCCATACAAAGGGTTTAACGAAAGATACAGGTTTTACATCGTGTGTGTGCCCAAGAACTACACCAACGGCACTACTCTAGAATTTTACAGACATTATACGCAGGATCTATATTAATAAAGACATCCTTACGAGCCTTGCTAAACCATTTTTCAAGGGCGTTATCCTTTTTCTCAGCCAACGAAGCAGATTGAATCCTGTTCCAATCGTCTTTTAAGTTAGCTTCGTGGGGCGGTAACTTTTTCTTATAATACAAAATGCGCACGGCATCTTTTCCATCATCTGTGCGGTAGGTTAGGGGGTGCGAAATATTACCCACTTTCATCGTGTCGATATTAATATAAACCACAGGGTCAATATCCCGTAAGGAAATTTTTGTTGAACCATCTGCATCTGTAAAGAAGCCGCCTGTTCCCTTCGTCACTTCATCATCAGAATGTTCCTTAGCGATCTGTTCAAAGTTTAACTTCTCAGTTATTATTTTTTCGCGTAAGCTATCTAAAAAATTTCCAGCGCGCTTAATGTCATCTTCGGAAGGTGTTGCAAAAATCAAAATGTGGCGCGAATTATATTCATTTCCCCTGCGATCTATCAACTGCATAACATGAAAACCAAACGGAGACTTGAAGGGTTGAGATATTTCTCCAACCTTCAATTTAAAAGCCTGCGCTTCAAATTCGGGAACCATGGCGCCACGACCTACATAACCCATCTCGCCACCATTGTATTGTGCCGATGGATCGTCCGAATTTTTCATGGCCAACTCCGTAAAGTTTTCACCCTTTAAAATTCGTTCGCGCAAATCAATCAACTTAGCAATTGCCTTTTGTTCTTGTTCTTCGCTCACTTTTGCCACTCGAACAATTTGGGCTACCTCAACATCCGATGAAAAGAAGGGTAAACTGTCCTTTGGAATTTTATTATAGAATCGCCTGATCTCTGCAGGAGTTACCGTAATGTCGT
The DNA here is from genome assembly GCA_041742535.1 of Cyclobacteriaceae bacterium. Classification (GTDB taxonomy): domain Bacteria; phylum Bacteroidota; class Bacteroidia; order Cytophagales; family Cyclobacteriaceae; genus ELB16-189. The sequence continues at coordinate 73,904 of JBGSIM010000069.1, forward strand.
TTGTAATTCGGGAAGTCATTTCTCTTGCCAATAATTGCTCACGAATTTGTTCTCGCAATTCAATTTTGATTTGTTCTAACGTTTTACCGTATGCCTTCTCTAATTGCTCGGGTGAGTTACCAGAGTTTTGCAAAATCATTGACATCCGTTGGTCTGTAGTAGCATCAACTTCCGGATCTAAAACAAGCACAGAGTCGATCTCCGCTTTGGCAACCATCAATTTATTTAAGATAAGGCGATTAAAAATTTCACATTTAGCATCTTCGTTAGCCGGGTTTCCTTCTGCTAAATATCCCTGATAGGCCATTTCGAGTTCCGATTTTAGCACGATGTAATTATCAACTTTAGCGATAATCTTATCCACCACAAAGCCCTCCTGAGCAAACGCAGGGGCTATAAAAAACAAAAGGCCACCAAGCAGGCTACCTCTCAAAAATCTCGAAATCATTCCTTTTTGCAGCATTTTCATACACGTCATCCTCCAATTTTCTTGCAAGTTCAACTTTTCTTTTGTTTAAAATAATGTTTTTAATGTCCTGTTTAACGAATTCCAGAGGCGATACGTTATCAGAAATTTTGTACGCGTCAATTTTAAGAAAATACAAAAACTCATTATCCGAGGTTTCGTAATAATTATAACTTCTTAAGAATTGAATTTTGTTTGGAATCTCCGCCAATGGTGAATTGACAACTAGCTTATCAAATTCAATCCAGGAAGAGTCTGACAAATGATAGGCCGCAGAAAAACTCAAACAATACGACTTTAATTCTGCAATATCCTTTTCCTTTTTCGAGTACATCAAGTCTTTGATGTGTTTGGTGCGTGGTGCTTCTTTAGGTGCTTTGATGTAGGTTCCCCGAATAATGTTTTGTTTTAGGATAAAATTGTCCAGTCGGTCTTTATAATAGTCTTGAATCTCCTTATCCGAAACGGTATCATTCAGATTTTGCTTGATGTAATAGGTTTGGTACTCATACCCAATCAGGCTATAGCGATAATCCAATACTTTGCGCTCAACCTCTGCTTCGTTGATATCAATGTTTTTCATTGCCTCGTTAATCACCAATTGCTTTCTAATCCAACTGTTAATGTAAGCCGTTACGCGTGCAATGCTATCGGCTGGTGTTGAGCCTGCTGGAATAATTCCAATTAACTCATCGTGGTATAAATACGAATTATTAACCCGTGCCACTGCCTTTTGTTCGGGGGTGCTTTCGGCCTGATCTTTTTTCATTCTTATAAATTCGCAGCCCGAAACCAACAGTCCTATTGAAAGGATCATGATAACTGCTTTGGAATTTATGGTAGAATAGGATCTCATTTTTTTGTTAACTCTGCTACAACGATTTTTTTGCTCTTCTTATTGATCTTTACAGGATATTTCTTTCGCAACTCAGCCACCCAATTCTTCTCAAGATAGTCCTGATAATCGGAAATAACTTGTGAACGAGCCTCCTCGAAGGTCTTTAGCCCTGGAGGAATCAACCGCTTTACCTCAACAATGTAAAAAAGTCCATCGGCTTCTGTTTCATGTAAGCCAGTCGACCAGCTAACCTTATCAACAATCTTGCTATCCTTTTTTTCATAGGCTCTAAAGTTTTGGATAGACTTGAACTTCTTAAGGTCAGCATCTTTCAAAGTATCGCCCTTACTAATCTTTGTTTTGATTTCTTCTATCAACGCTTTATCCTGTGCGGTAAAGATTCTGGCCTCAATGCGATCGCCAGCCTGGTATTTATTTTTATTGCGTTCATAATAATTTCGCTGTCCAGCAGAATCGATGGAAGCCTTATTCCAAACCTCCTTCTCCATGATTTCAAAAAGCAGAATGCCTTCGTAATATTCTGTAAGCAAATTTTTGAAGTCCGGATTTTCACCCTTCAGTTTTTCCTCTTCCGCAGTTAATATTTTTTCTTCCACAAAACTCTCATGCAGCTGATTCATATATGCTGAAGGAGCCAGATTTGAAATCTTCTGATTCGCTACAACGTAATTTGTAAAATCGCGAACGGCAAAAGAAACTCCTGAAACAGAAAACAATTTTTGTCCGCCCAACTCTTGAGTGACATCATTCTTCCATGCGCCCCTTATCAAACTTGAATCCGCCAAAGCAATTACATTTTGCTTAACTGATTTTTCTTCAACAAAGCCATATTCTTTTTTTCGTTTTTCATTCAGCACTTGTTGCGATAACTGCAATCGCTCATCGCGACCTACTCTTCGTTTCAGCGAAGCTTCCATTTCGTTGTAAGGCGGCAATGGAATTTTTTTCTCCAACCTAATAATGTGCCACCCCAACCCAGATTGAAACGGATCAGAAACATCACCCGCATTTTGTAACGAGAAAGCAACCGCTTCAAATTCCGGTACGGATGAAAGCGCCCCTATTCCAAAAGGTCGTAACCTGCCACCTGCATCTTTTGTGTTTGCATCTTCCGAATACTCCTTACACACTTCCTCCCAATTGCGGCCACCCTTTAGTTGATCATAAATTGTAAAGATGGTGCTCTTTACTTTTTCATCATTAGCAGTACCAGTCCGGAGAAGAATATGTGAAACCTCCACCTCGCCACGTGCCGGTTTTTTATCTTTCACTTTAATCAAATGATATCCAAACTGGGTGCGCACTAGAGATAGTTGGCCAACGGGTGTTTTATAGGAAGCTTCTTCAAAAGGATATACCATTTGCAACGCAGTAAAATAACCAAGGTCACCGTTGTTATATTTTGCTGATGGATCTTCAGAAGATTCATTAGCTATTTTCTCAAAACTCTCACCAGCTTCAATTCTCTTTTTAAGATCCAAAATCTTTTGATACGCAGCTAATGTATCAGCCGGCAAGGCATCTGGTTTTACTGTAATCAGGATGTGAGCAACTCTCACTTCCTCCGTTAACCGCTGATACGTTTCTTTAGTAAGTTTATCCAACGCATTGGGTTCCGTGCGATACGGTTTCTTTAGCTCTTCGCGATATGTTTTAAACTCTGTATTAAACTTGGCCGTGGTATCCAGTCCGCGCTCGCGAGCTTCAGCTACTTTCAATTTGAAAATTACAAGCAGGTCAAGGTATTCGTTTACATCCTTTTCGGTATAGCCTTCTGTACTTTTCTGATGGTTTTTGCGGTAGGTGTATAGAAACTCATCTGTGGTCAAGGTGGTTTTGCCCACCGTAAAAAGAGGCAATGATTTGGCAGGTTCTTTGGCTTGCCCGATGGCAGAAAAGCACGAACCCAAAAAAACACACAAAAGGAGGCAAATTCTCATATCTACACACGATTTTTTAAAACCGGATCGTAAAAATAAGGTTTTTAAGTGGAAATTATGAGGGTATAGGTAGGGGAATGATTCTTGCAATAATCAACCTAGACACAGGTAAACTTTCAAATATTTTGATAGAGCTTTCTTAATTCTCCTTAATCAACTTGGTAAGTCGGCACACATTTTTATTGCCGCGCTTTAGGTATTCCACATCATCCATAATTGCCTTTACCAGTCGAATGCCTAAACCACCTTTTCTTTTTTGATGAATTAAATTATCCAGTTCGGGTTCATGAAATTCATTGATGTTAAATACAGAACCATCATCCACAATTTCAAAGATAAATTTTCCCCGATCTGGAATTTCAATGTGAAGCTCCAGCATGTGATCAGGGTTGCAATGATGGGCGTGAATCATCAGGTTGGAGCACATTTCGTCCAGGGCTAACACAATAGCGCTCAATTCAATTTCAGGCACATGTTCATCCCGCAAGGAAGTTCTGATAAACTCCCTAATGCCCTTTAAATTGTTAAGGCTACACCCTATGTTATACTGATAATTCATTCGCCAGCTTCTTCGCTTCCTGTTTATTTTCTTTAATGTTCAATAGATCGGCCAAGCCTAAAATTTGAAAGGTGTTTGCCACTTTTTCCTTCATGCCAAAAAGCACCAGTGGAATATTTTTGTCTTTCATCTCCTCGATGTAGGACATAAAAACACCTAACCCGGCCGAAGAAATGTATTCAAGCGCACTGCAGTCCACTAGAATTTTTTTAAACCCCTCCCCTACACTTTTGGCGATGGCCAGATCCAATTCGATGGAAGAACTGGCATCAATCTCACCAATTACCGAGATTATATCTGCTCCTTCTTCCTGTATTCTTTTGATTTGAACCATGGTTTCAATTAGTTAAACGGTGTATTTTTTTTAATGTTCTTATTTAAATTTTATAGTCATAGACGTGTAATCATCATTGATATCTGATGACCCCGAGAATTCATATAGCCTTCGCGTGATATTATTTTCGATTTCGTGGGAACTTTTTTCTGTAACCTCTTTTAACGCCTCCATCAAACCACCGTAATCAAATTCTTCACCCTTTTGATTTTTAGCTTCCGTAATACCATCGGTATATAATACCATAATATCTCCTGGCGCGTAGTGAAGTTCATTAGTTTCAATCAGTTTGCAGTATTCGAGTCCGCGCACCATGCCCAGTGCAGTGCCTCTGTCTTTCAAATATTCTGTCGTGCCTGTGCTTGCTCTGTGATATAACACCGGGCAATGGCCTGCGCGTGAATAGCGAATAGTTTTCGTGTTTGTATCCACCACAAAATACGTAGCTGAAATAAACGATCCACGTTCCAAGCAAAAAGCAAGAGCACGATTGGCTCGATCCATAAATTCTTTTGGATCTAATTCCTGCTGCGCCAAACTGTGAAAGATTCCCTTCATTTGCGACATATGAAAGGCAGCAGTAGTACCTTTTCCCGAAACATCGGCAATGATGAGCGCTACCTGATGATCGTTGATGCGTAACGTGTCGTAATAATCACCACCTACTTCATCGGCCGATTCGGCAAATGCTGCAATTTCAAAATCAGGATCGGTTTCCAGCGAAGTAGGCAGCAAACTCTTCTGAACCGTTTTAGCGATTTTAAGTTCTTCCTTATAGCGTTCTGTTTGAAACGCTTCTTCCATCAACCTGAAGTTCTCAATAGAAATACCAGCCTGGTTTGCGAAAGCTGAAACAATGCGCGTCATCTCTTTATTAAATCCTTCTGGCAACTCTTTTAGCAAAGCCAATGTGCCAATAGAATGACCTTTCACCATAATCGGGAACGCAAGCAAGGAGCGAAAGCGAGAACCTTTTAATGATGCGAGATGCTTAGAAAGATTTTTAGTACGGTCGCTGCTTTGATCTAGCGCTCCCTTTATGTTATGCTCTTTTAAGTGATTGCGAATTTCTAACGATTCGCGTTCAGTAATTTTATATGTGAACAATTTGTTTTCATCGGTTGAACTTTGAATCTCCAGCCAGGCTGCATCCGCAAAAACAGTACTTACCGAACTTTCAAGTAAGATGTTATAAACACTTTCTTCATTTTGTTCTGTTTGTATCGATTGGCTTATTCGTTGAAAGTTTATTACCTCCTCAAGCTTTTGCTCGAATACCGATGAAGTAGGCAGGTTGAACAAAATTACCAGAAAGGAAAATGTGCTATACACTAACACAAAAGACAACAAGCATAGGTTAAAAATATGTCCATTGAAATCAAGGAAGGATGAGGAGGAGGCGCTTATTGTTTCAGAGAGTCTATTTACCGTGTAAATGAAATATCCGAGGTAGAAGAATGATAACAGCAACAATAAAAGACACGTCCACTTTTGCTTAAAGTTGAGGTAAGCAACCCACCTCATGTTGGCAGATAGTACGATCACTAACAAACCAATAAAAACCAGAATCAATATGGTAACAGTGTCTGGTATTACAAGTTGAAAACTATCATAGATAAGAACTGCAAAAAGACAAACTTCAAAAACCAACCAGGTGCGAATGAGCCACTTCGATTTTTGATAGAGGATTAACCTCTTCCATGAAGTGTAAGCAGCCAGAAGAAAGCTTATGAACAGCCCGAGATTAATCTGATAAATAAAATCAGTCAGTAAAATATTTGACGCGAGGGTTGTTGTTCCTAACAAGGAATGCCCCAATCTGAAAACCAAAGAAACAACCGTAGCGATAAGGCCGGTGGCGAATACTTTCCAGAGTAGATCGGTAAAGTTTAGCCCTTCATCGCGTTCAACACGGTACTTATAGTAATAAAAAAGACAGAGGATAAAAACATCTAACATCACCCTCGGCAACCAAGCGGGTACCCCGGGCGGCAGACCTTTCATGTCGCCAAACAAAACCGTGAGGTCTGAAAAAACCAGCACCAGCCAGGCTATGATAGCACCCAGAAAGGCAAGACGGACAATTGCTTTGGTTTTTAGCACGATTTTAAACTAATCGGTAAGATTCGTTTGCAATAATAGGAAATGATCAACTTGGGTGAAAGTTTCAAATTGTCGATCAGCGCCTGTGTATAATTAGTAGGATAACTACTTCCTGCTATAATTAGGAGCCTCGCGTGTGATTGTTACATCATGCGGATGGCTTTCATGAACCCCCGCAGCAGTAATCTTTACAAACTTCGCTGATTTCAATTTTTCAAGATTCTTGGCTCCACAATATCCCATCCCGGCTTTTAAGCCGCCCACTAATTGATAGAGTACTTCGGCTACCGAACCCTTAAAAGGAACACGACCTGAAATTCCCTCGGGCACCAATTTTTTAATATCGTCTTCCGCATCTTGAAAATAACGATCCTTTGAGCCATCATCCATGGCTTCCAAAGAACCCATACCCCGGTACGATTTGAATTTTCTCCCTTCATAAATAATCATTTCACCCGGTGCTTCTTCAGTACCTGCCAACAAGGAACCGATCATTACGCTATCCGCACCAGCGGCCAATGCTTTTGTTACATCCCCCGAAAAACGAATACCGCCATCTGCAATTACTTTTACACCCGATCCCTTTAATGCTTTCGCAGATTCGTAAACAGCCGAAAGTTGTGGCAATCCAATACCTGCTACTATTCGTGTGGTGCAAATACTTCCCGGCCCCACGCCAACTTTAACGGTATCAGCTCCAGCTTTCGCCAATGCTTTTGCTGCATCGCCTGTGGCAATGTTTCCTACAATCAATTCCAGGTTTGGATATTTTTTTCGTACTGCTTTCGCAGATTCAATTACACCTTTCGAGTGACCATGGGCTGTATCAATACTAATCACGTCAACACCCGAAGTTCTTAGTGCATTAATCCGATCTATAATATCAGGCGTAACACCAACGGCCGCACCAACACGAAGCCTTCCATATTCATCATGACAAGCATGGGGTTTGTTTTTCTTTTTAAGAATATCCTTATACGTTACAAGACCCGTGAGTTTTCCCTTCTTACCTACAATCGGGAGTTTTTCAATTTTATATTGTTGTAAAAGAACTTCGGCTTTAGCCAACGTGATTCCTTCCGGAGCTGTGATCAGATTTTCCTTCGTCATAATCTGTTCGATGGGCATATCCATATCTTTTTGAAAACGCAGATCACGATTTGTAATAATCCCAAGCAGTTTATTATTACCATCAATTACGGGAATACCCCCAATTTTATGTTCGCGCATAATTTTCTCAGCATCGCGCACGGTTGAATTAATAGGAAGTGTTACCGGATCCTGAATCATTCCGCTTTGCGAACGCTTTACTTTGCGCACCTGCTCAGCCTGTTGCAGAATGGTCATGTTTTTATGGATAAAGCCCAGGCCACCCTCTAAAGCAATGCCAATCGCTAATTCAGCCTCAGTTACGGTGTCCATAGCCGCAGACACAAAAGGAATGTTAAGTTTAATATTCTTAGTCAGGTAGCCAACCGTGCTCGTGTCACGAGGAAGAACATCACTATAAGAAGGAACAAGGAGCACATCATCGTACGTGAGTGCTTCAAACAGGAATTTAGAAGGATCGTGAGCCATGGCAAATAAGAATCATTATTTGCCGGGCAAAGTTAGCCTAATTGAATGATTAACCAACGCGGAAATTCCGATTTAAAGCAAAGCCTGCTACCTTTGTTTTATGAAAATGACAGGATTTCTCACCCTAATGATCTGTGTTTGTTCCTTATGTTTTGGTCAAACGCAAACCGGTAAAGCCTCTTTTTATGCCGATAAATTTGAAGGTAGCCCTACCGCCAGTGGCGAAAAATACAAACACTCAAAACTTACGGCCGCACATAGATCATTACCTTTTGGTACAAAAGTGAAAGTGACTAATCTGGCTAATAATGAAAGTGTGGAGGTGGTAATAAACGACCGAGGCCCTTATGTTGACAATCGTATCATTGACTTGTCAAAATCTGCGGCTGAAAAATTAGGATTCATAAATCAAGGACTAGCCGAGGTAAAAGTTGAAGTGATTGATGCGGGAGACGGTAAAAGTAAAAGTCAGTCTGCACCAATTGATAACGTAACTGTAGAAGAAAAGGAGTTTTACAATTTTGAAATAGAGCGATTGCTACCCAAGGGATTTGCCGTTCAAATAGGCACGTATCAAGAATTAGTAAACCTGATGCGCTTATCTGATAATCTTAAAAATTCATACAAGAAAAATGTAACGGTACAGGTAAAAGTTATTAATGGTGTTAAATACTATAGCCTTATGCTTGGTCCGGTTTCTTCGCGATCAAAAGCCGAAGATTTGTTGGCTGAAGTAAAAAAGAAATTTCCAGATTCATTTATTGTTGATTACAGTAAGCTTTAAGTACGAAGTACGAATTTGTGCCTTCAACTTTTACATACTCTTAATAGCATTCTTCTAATTCGTAAATTGTCCTTTGTAATTCGTTATTTGTAAATGGAACTGCTCGGTTATTTTGCTTCGGTGTTAGTTGGATTAGTGTTAGGAATGCTGGGCGGTGGTGGTTCTATTCTTTCTATTCCTATCCTTGTTTATCTCTTTCAGATTGAACCAGTACTTGCATCTGCTTATTCTCTTTTCATTGTAGGCATCACAAGCTTTGTAGGTGCCGTTCCTAAATATCGCGAGCACCTCGTTAATCTTAAGACAGGAATCCTGTTTGGCATTCCTTCTATCATTTCAATTTTCTCAACGCGTAAATGGATTGTCCCGGCCATCCCCGAAATAATTTTTCAAACTGAAACATTCGTTTTTACAAACCGCATTTTGTTCCTGGGATTGTTTGCTATCCTTATGGTTCTTGCTTCCTTTTCGATGATAAAAAACCGAAAAGAAGAAAAAGAGCAACACACAAAGTTTCGTACGTTCTTAGTCTTGATCGAAGGCACCTTGATTGGTTTTTTGACAGGACTTGTGGGTGCCGGTGGTGGCTTTTTGATTATACCCGCCTTAGTTTTCCTTACAGGATTGAATTTTAAAACCGCTGTAGGTACGTCACTCTTTATTATTGCTATTAATTCGTTGATCGGTTTTTTGGGCGATGTGTTAACTCAGCAAATTGATTGGTTCTTTCTCCTCTCTATTACAGCACTTGCCGTGATTGGGATTTTGGTTGGCAACGTGCTTTCACGTAAAATTCATGCAACAAATCTTCGCAAAGCATTTGGCTGGCTAACCCTCCTCATGGGAATTTTCATTCTCATAAAAGAGGTTGTCTATTAAAAGTGCCTAAATTAATCAAATTAGGACATTCTGGTTCTTAGAGTTGGTTTTTTGCACATAGTCTGAAACTTTATTTCTACTTTTGAGTTTGATAGTAATACTATTATAACTGTAAGTAATGTAATTATCTATGGCAACTCTTGCATTTCGGTTAAATACGCACTTATTCACGCGCGATCCGCAGCAAACGGAACTCGGTCAAAATATTATTCGAAAAAGCGTGGAACTTATCGATCGATTGGGGTTCGAACAATTCACCTTCAAGAAATTGGCAGAAGAAATCAATTCTACGGAGGCATCTATCTATAGATACTTTGAAAATAAACACCGCCTACTTCAGTATTTAATTGGCTGGTACTGGAGCTGGTTGGAGTACCGTATTGATCTCTTCACCAATAGTCTTTCCCAGCCCCGCGAAAAACTCAAGGCTTGTATAAAGGTGATAGCCGAGGAGAAAAAATTTGACGCCACATTTGATTTTATTGACGAAGTTGCACTCCATCGAATTTTAGTTGCCGAACTCGACAAAACTTATTTGACTAAGCAGGTAGATAGCGATAATAGAGAAGGCTTGTTTAGCGGATTTAAATCTTTGTGCAAAAAAATTTCGGAGTGGGTGATCGCTATCAATCCTGATTTCCCATTTCCTAATGCACTCATAAGTACCATACTCCTTTCCGCCAAACAACAACTCTTTTTTGCTGACCACCTGCCCTCGCTCACCAACATTGGAAAGGAAACAACTCGCTATATCAACCTCGAGCAATTCTTAGAAAGTTTATTATTCAATACAATAGATCACAAGTAACATGCTCAACAACGACCAAATAGTAAGAAGCCTTCGCGAAATAGCATTTACTATAAAACATGAATACGTAGCCGAAGACCTTCACCACGTGGAGGCCAATCAGCGAACTTATAATGAAAGTGAACTTACCGAGTTCAAACGCGACCTCATAGAAGCTGGCAATAAGATGAGGATTCTTTTCTTAGAGTATCATCTCGATTCAGAGGCTCTCGAGGAATTTTTCAATAGCCAAAAAAATCCTATCCTCACTTTTATACTGGATGGTGATATTAAACCGGTGATGCTAAAGCCTGTTTCAAAAAAGAAAATAGAAGTTATAGAGATTAGTCAAACAAAGGATATAGCTTCAGATGTCAAGTCATTGAAGGATTTACCTTTATATGCGGATAAGAATGGTGAGATCCAGTTTTTTGCAATATTTGCCTATGACAGCCCCATCAGTCATACTGCCAATGACGGAGAAACACTAAGCCCTGTAAAACGGTTGTTAAAATTATTACAAACCGAAAAGAAAGATATCTTCTATATTTTCTTCTACGCAATCATTATTGGATTGATCAGCTTGGTTATTCCACTCGGCATTCAAACTACAGTTGAGTTAATTTCAGGAGGGGTATTCTTTAGTTCTGTTTATTTATTAATTACGTTAGTAATTGCTGGAGTGCTTTTGAGTGGTGGTTTGCAAGTTGTTCAGATAAGTCTTGTAGAATTTTTACAGCGGAGAATTTTTACCAAAGCATCATTAGAATTTGCATTTAGAATCCCGCGTATTCGAATGGAGGCCATTCAAACGAATTACGCACCCGAATTAATCAATCGCTTTTTCGATGTAGTAACTATTCAAAAAGGGTTGCCTAAATTATTGATTGATCTGTCTTCAGCGGTTTTACAAATTCTTTTTGGACTGTTGCTCATTTCTCTCTATCACCCATTTTTTGTGTTCTTTGGACTAATCCTGTTAAGTTCTCTTTTCTTAATTTTTTATATAACCGGCCCGCGCGGATTAAATTCATCAATCGAAGAATCTAAATACAAGTATAAGGTTGCACACTGGCTAGAAGAACTTGCTCGTGCGCTTCACTCTTTTAAACTGGCCGGCAGCACTGATTTACCTATTAGAAAGACAGACTATAATTTAAATAATTATCTAAAAAACAGGAAAGTTCACTTCAGGGTTTTAGTAACTCAATTCTCCTTCATCGTTCTTTTCAAAGCATTGATAACAGGAGGCCTGCTAATCATGGGAACCTTGTTGGTAGTAGACCGGCAAATAACATTAGGTCAATTTGTAGCCTCAGAAATTGTAATCATTTTGATCCTTAATGCGGTCGAAAAAATCATCATGTATATGGATGTAGTGTATGATTTGCTGACTGCAGTTGATAAAGTAGCACACGTAACGGATCTTCCTATAGAAAAAGTTGGAGGACTTGATTTTCCAACCTCACCACAAAAGGGATTTCAGTTACGAGTTAAAGATCTTAAATATCGCTATGCAGCATCCGAATACTTTGCGTTAAAGGGAGTTGATCTTGAAATTAAGTCGGGAGAAATAGTTTGTATAACAGGCGCAGGAAACTCGGGTAAAACTACTCTCATGAATATTATCACCGGGCTTTATACAGACTATGAAGGAGTTGTTACCATTGATAACTACTCGCTGCGCGATCTTGATCTCACCCACTTGCGCGATCAGGTTGCAAAAAATATTTCGCAAGAAGATCTATTTGATGGCACCTTACTCGAAAACATTACCTTAGGGAGAACCACCTCCACCGCTCATGATGCCATTCAGGCACTTGAGCAGGTAGGACTCAGCGATAAAGTAAATGCGTTTCCTAAAGGATTGGATACACACATTTTAAGTGGCGGCAAGGGACTAACTAAAACAATGATTTATAAACTTATTCTGGCACGCTGCCTTGCTAAAAAACCACGCTTGCTTGTGTTAAATGATTTTTTCATAACGCTCGCCAAATCTGATAAGATAGAACTTCTTCATGTGCTTACCCGAGTGGATCATCCATGGACTGTAATTGTAGCTTCAAAAGATCCAATTATCATGAGTGCTTGTGATCGTGTGATTGTTATGGAGGATGGAGTGATTCGTGCAAGTGGTTCTATGGAAGAACTTACCAAAACAGAAATTTTAAAAGAGTTGATCAGTTAACACCATGCTAAAAATTTCTTCAAAGTCAGTTGAGAAAATGATGCCTCAGGATAGGCTTTACTCGCTTCGATCCTTAGATACACCTATGGCTGGCAAAATACTTGCCTTCTGGCTAATGGGTATTGGCTTTATCTTTCTAATTGTTTTGTTATTGCCCTGGCAACAAAATATTCGGGGCAACGGAAAAGTGACCGCTCTTTCGCCAAGTAACCGCCCACAAACAGTAGAAACTATTATTGCCGGAAGAATTCAACACTGGAAAATAAAGGAAGGACAGTTTGTAAATAAAGGCGACACAATTGCCATTGTGAGTGAGGTGAAAGAAAAATACTTTGATCCAAAATTTTTACTGCGCTTGCGCGAAGTGATTGACTCAAAGGAAAATAGTTTGAACTCAAAAGACTTAAAAGCTCAAGCATTAAGACGCCAAATAGTTGCATTAGAAAACGGAATGCGTACCAAAGTAAATCAATCGAAACAAAAATTAGAGGCGGAACGGGTTCGGTTTGCCAACGCAAAAAATCAATATGAACGAAACAAAAAACTTTTTGAAGCCGGCAACATTCCCCTTACAAAGTTTCAAGACTTTGAATATAAATATCAAGGCTCGGAGGCCGACTTTATAAATGCTGGAATAGAAATAGATCGGGTTCAAGCCGAATATTTAGACAAAATCAATAAAGCAGAATCTGATCTTAATAATACACTTTCCGAACAGTTTGAAACACAAGCCGAATTGTCAAAACTGAAAAATGAATTGGCTAACATGGAAATTCGCAGTCAGCAATATTATATTCTGGCACCACAAAGTGGACATGTGGTAAAGGCAACGCAAGCTGGTATTGGCGAAACGATAAAAGAAGGTGATCCGGTTTGTTCTATCATGCCAAAGTCGGAAGACGTAGCAGTAGAGATGTATATAAAAGCAATGGATGTACCCTTGATAAGCCTTGGCAGAAAAGTGAGAATTGAGTTTGATGGATTTCCCGCACTCCAATTCAGCGGTTGGCCAAGTGTTTCGGTAGGCTCCTTTGGAGGAATTGTTGAAGTGATTGACTATGTGAATTCAAAGCCCGGAGAGTTTAGGGTACTGGTTATACCAGACAATGCCGATCAACCCTGGCCAAAGCAAATCAGAAATGGTTCGGGCACACAAGGATGGGTGATGCTGGATGATGTTCCTGTTTGGTATGAAATCTGGCGACAACTCAATGGATTTCCACCTAGTTTGTATGAGGAGCCTGAAGACTCGTTAAAAAAAGATGAGGCAACGAATAAAGACACCACAATCAAAGAGAAATGAAAAAAGTAATCGTATTTTTTTTCGCTCTTATAACGCAAACGCAAGTTGTGGCTCAAGGCGCACTTGATTCTCTTTTTGTTTTACCCGATAGTGTAACTGCTTTCAGTATTGAAAATTTATATGCTTCTCTATTGTCGTATCATCCAATTGTAAAACAAACGCAGTTGCTAAGCGATATGGCCAAGCAGGAAGTTAGAATGGCACGGGGTGCCTTTGACCCTAAACTTGAAACAAGGATTAATTTAAAGGAGTTTGACGATAAAGAGTATTACAACAAATGGATTACATCCTTCTCTATTCCTATTTGGTTTCCGATCGATCCAAAAATTGGTATTGAACAAAATACTGGCACCTTTATTAATCCCGAAAATTCTTTGCCCTCGGATGATAACTATCGACAACTATTTACAGGAATTTCAATCCCCATAGGCCGTGGTTTATTTACTGACGATCGAAGAGCAGCTGTGAAGCAGGCAAATCTATTTACTCAAATGGCCGAAGCAGAGCAGATAAAGCTTATCAATAAAATCTTATTAGATGCCGCGAAGGATTACTGGCAGTGGTATTTCAGTTATTACAATTACCGACTCATGAATCAGAGCACAGCCATAGCTGAAGAGATTTTCAGGCGGGTAAAATTAAATGAATCATTTGGGGAGGCTTCCGCCATGGATACAGTACAAGCTAAAATCATTTTGCAACAGCGGCTGGTAGATCAACAGGAGGCCTACTTAGAATTCACAAATACGGGTCTTAAAATTTCAAATTATTTGTGGGACGATTCACTAAATCCACTTCAACTTTCCAATCAAGTGGCGCCTGTGCTGGTTCAAAATGATGGCGAACTACTGGCACTCGCCACGCTTGAGGATCTTACACTAAAGGCGAAGCAGAACCACCCCGAGTTGACAAAACTTACGGTAAAGCTTGGCCAGTTAGAAGTGGATAGGAAATTAGCCGCTGAATATCTTAAACCTAAACTCGACTTGAGTTATAACTTTTTGAATCAACCGCTTAACCCTTCTGGTGAATTTCAATCATTTACTTTTCTAAACGATTACAAATTTGGGCTTGATTTTGCAATGCCTATCCTTATCCGAAAGGAGCGATCAAAATTAGCACAGACAAAAATTAAAATTAAAGGAACCGAATATGAACGCACCCAGGTTGAGCGTGAAATTGTGAACCAAATTAATATGATTCACAATCAACTAGTGAATACCGAGGGAATTTTAACTCAACAAAATAGTGTCGCCATCAACTATCAAAGGTTATTAAGTGCTGAACTAATCAACCTTGACAATGGAGAGAGTGATTTATTTAAAATAAATATTCAGCAAGAGAAGTTAATCCAATCACAATCAAAACTATTGAAGTTAAAAGCTGAATACGAAAAAATGAAAGCTACACTGTTTTGGGCAGCAGGCATTCGCAATCTGAATTTCAATCTCAACTAGGCAGAAATAATTGAGGTGACTAATTCTTCCGTAGCACGCATTGCTGAATTCAATGCCCCATTTATAGTACCTGCATCTCCCTTCACATCGGTAGCTTCGCCTGCAAAAAATAGTTTGTCGTTAATGGGCGCAGCAAGGTTGGCCCGGTCATCAATACTTGCTCCCGGCTTTAAATATGAAAAGCCGCCTTTAAAAAATTCGTCTTTTCCCCAGTCGGCTAAAAACCATACAGGGTCTCCTTCAATTATATTGCCCTCTGTATC
>JBGSIM010000070.1:0-1808 GCA_041742535.1 Cyclobacteriaceae bacterium
TTTTTGAATACCACTAATCAGGTAATCATCAAGTTTAGTCTCTGTTCCGCTTGCCCACTTCTTTAATTTACTAAGGATACTTTTTCTAAAAAGTCGCAACAGCAAAAGTCCTCCAAGAATAATCCCAAGGGTAATTAGATAATGTTCAACATTATTACCGTAATACTCTCTTTTCAAAAAATCTTCCATGCTAAACCTATTTATAATACAAAATTAGTATCTCATAGAGAGGAGACAACCCTTATTGAAGTATTTACTCGATTTCTTTAAAAAACCACTAAAGGAATATATTGTTTAACAGCCATATTCTTTTGTTAATTTTCCTTCATAACTGTTTATACTATGAAAAAATTATTTTGGCTTTTACTCATATGCCCTGCTGCGTGGGCTCAGCAACTTGCACCACTCACCGTAGAAAAAATTATGCGCGATCCAAAGTGGATAGGCGTAGCACCCTCCAACATCAATTGGTCGGAAGATGGCAAGCAACTTTATTTTAATTGGAATCCTGAAAACAATGAAGGCGATTCTCTCTACTCCATTACACTTACTAACCGCACTCCACAAAAAGTAAGTCCTGCGAACAGACGGGAACTTCCCATTTCATTTAGTAGCGCGTACAATAGAGCATTCACGAAAAAACTTTACGAAAAAAGTGGTGATCTTTTTCTGCTCGATATCCCTACAGGAAAAATTACTCAAATAACCAATACACTTGATCGTGAATCGAATCCATCCTTCTCATTAGATGAAAAGAAAATTTTATTTACTGCGGACGGAAATCTTTTTCGTTGGGAAATTGGAACGGGAACAGTTACACAACTCACCAACTTCCGCAAAGGCAATAAACGACCTGAAGCAAAACAATCGGAACAAGAGAAATGGTTGAAAGAAGATCAGCTTGCTTACTTCGAAATATTAAAACAACGAAGCGACTCGCGTAAAGCGACCGAAAAAAATCGCAAGGGTGATCAACCTATTCGCCCAAAGGAAATTTACATTGATGATAAAAATGTAAACGACATTGAATTAAGTCCAGATGAAAATTATATCACGTACCGACTCACTAAAAGTGGAGGCGGCAAAAATTCAATTGTGCCCAACTATGTAACTGAATCAGGTTTTACAGAAGATATTCCAGCGCGCACGAAAGTTGGAGTGACACAAAACGTCACTGAGCTTTTTGTGTATGACATAAAGCGCGACACAGTTCTTGTTGTTAAAACCGATCAGATACCCGGCATTTTTGACTCCCCTGAGTTTTTAAAAGACTATCCTGCCAAGCCAATCAAAGGTGACAAAGAAAAAAAACCAACACCAAGGCCAGTAAACTTTACAGGCCTGATTTGGTCAGCTGATGGAAAAAATAATGCGTTGGTTGCCCGGTCACAAGACAATAAGGATCGCTGGATTCTTTCCCTTGATCTTGCTACTCAAAAATTAAAATTGATCGATCATCAACATGATGAAGCCTGGATTGGCGGACCTGGTACAGGTGGTTTCTTTGGTGGTGCCAATGTAGGTTGGTTGGCCGATAACAAAACAGTTTGGTTTCAGTCGGAAGAAAGCGGCTACTCACATTTATATGCTTTCGACATTACAACAAATAAGAAGCAAGCACTCACATCCGGAAAATTTGAAGTTCAGTCGGTAACGCTTTCGCGGGATAAAAAATTCTTTTATCTGATCACGAACGAAGAGCATCCTGGCGAAAAGCATTTCTACAAAATGTCAGTAAGTGGTGGTAAGCGAGAAAAACTTACTACAGGCACAGGTGCCAACGAAGTCAATCTTTCACCAGATGAAAA
>JBGSIM010000071.1:0-3855 GCA_041742535.1 Cyclobacteriaceae bacterium
AGAAACGGGAGGTTAGAATTTAAGGTTAGATTTCCCGTTTTTAACAAACCATACCTGTCTGTCATCACGGGTGTTAGTTATTCACAAGAACAATTTCATTTTGGAAAAATTGAAAGTGAACCTTATGCAGTAGCAAAAAGCTTAGACGATCGAAGTCTGAAATCAGCGGGAATGCAGGTTCATGTGATAAAGCCGACACTAAGCAATACCTATTTTTTACTTCGCTTAAGTGCGGATTTGAATGGTGATTTTATGAGTGGCGACAATGCTTTGAGTGAATATTTAAAAATATCGGTGGCGCCCATGTATGGATGGAAAAGGAGCGATGATTTATCATATGCGGTTGGTTTAATGTATGGATATATTTTTGGAAGACCTAGCATATATCCTCTGCTATCTTATAACAGAAACTTCAATACTAAACTTGGGCTTGAAAGTGCGTTACCGGCCTATGTTAGATTAAGATATTCGCAACATGATCGCTCATTCTGGTATGCAAATGTGAATATTGAGGGCGCCTCTTATCGATTAAAAAATAATTTACCGGGGTTGGAAGGTATTGAAAAACCACACTTACATCGCTCAGGCCTGGTCAGTTCTGTCATGTTTGAACATGAAATACACAATTGGTTATGGTTTAGTGTGGAAGCAGGCTATCGCTTTAATCTTCTGTTTAATATTACTAACTCCCCGGCACGCAATGCAGAAGTGTTAATCAAGAGTAAAGTGGGTACTGCTCCCATATTTGGTATTAGCTTATTTGCGGTGGCTCCTAAAAAGAAGACAAGGTCAATAGAAAATTATGGGCCTAAGCAATTATAAAAAGAAATTCATGTCTAAAAAATATTTTATAATTATCATATTGTTACTGGCTGGTGCAGCAATGAATGCCCAAAATCCTAATGGACAGTCAACGCGTCTCTACTTCATCGGTGATGCCGGTCAATCTGATTCAGGATTACCCTCTCGTGCACTCCAAGAGTTGCAAAAGAAATTAACTGTAGCATCCAGGCAAGATGTTGTAGTTTTTTTGGGCGATAATATTTATCCTTCAGGCTTACCAGACAGTACTCATAAAGGGCGAATAAAAGCAGAGCAACAAATGGATGCCCAGTTGGGTATCCTCAAAGATTTCAAAGGCAACGTATATTTTATTCCAGGCAATCACGACTGGAATAAAGGAAAAAAGAGTAATGGATATCAATACGTAATTAATCAACAGCGTTATGTTGAAAAAAAACTGTTACGCGATTCAGTTTTCCTGCCTTCGGGCGCCTGCCCGGGGCCGGTTGCCATCAAACTGCAAGACCGGCTTCTGTTAATTTTAATTGATACCCAATGGTTACTCAGACCTCAGTTGGATCCTGATGATTCTATTTGCAATAATAAAACCGAATCTGATTTTATAAATGAACTGAAAGATATCGTTGAAAACCACTATGACTGGCAAATCATTGTAGCCGGCCATCACCCTTTGTATAGCGAAGGTAATCATGGTGGTTATTATACCTTTCGTGATCACGTGTTTCCATTAACGAACGTGGCCAAACCGTTATACATTCCCTTGCCTGTTATAGGATCGATCTATCCACTATACCGTAAGTATTCAGGTGATATCCAGGACCTGGCCAATGAGCGTTACAGGGCCATGTGGCAAAGCTTGCTCACGGTGTTTAACCTTTCCCCTAATCTGGTCTATGTTTCTGGTCATGAACATACCCTTCAGTATTTTCAAAAAGCTAATCAGCATTATATTGTCAGTGGAAGCGGCAGTAAGAAAAGTCATGTTAAAAAAAATGGTGACGCCAGCTTTTCATCCTCTGCACTGGGCTTTGCACAACTTGAATATACCGGGCCTGATGAATTGAATTTAAATTTTGTTGCTATTGATGATAATGAAACTGCCCGTGAGGTCTACCATATTGATTTGAAGAAATCGAAAATAAGTAATGCTTTTCCAATTTCTGATTCAGTAAATCTGGTTCATCAAGTGAAGACATCTGCTGGGGCAAAATTCAAAAATTCCGGATTTCATAATCTATGGCTGGGTAATCATTACCGCGAAGAGTGGGCAACACCGGTTACGGTAGAAATACTGGATATGGACACAACGGCCATGGGCCTTACACCTTATAAACGCGGTGGAGGCTTTCAGACAAAATCATTGCGTTTGCGAGGAGGTAATGGAAAAGAGTATGTACTGCGTTCTGTTCAGAAAGATATTGGAGCATCTTTGCCGGTGGAATTTCGCGATACATTTATTTCTGATTTGATGAATGATCAGTTGACGAGCGCTCATCCGTATGCAGCCCTGGCCATTCCGCGTTTGGCCGAAGCTGCCGGTTTACTTCATACTAATCCAAGATTGGTTTTTGTTCCAAACTCACCACGCTTAAAAAACTTTGTACATGATTTCGGCAATACTCTTTGTCTGTTTGAAGAACGACCCAATGGAAAAGGATGGGCACATGATGATCAATTTGAAGATGCCGATGAAATTGTCAGTTCAAGTGATTTGTTCAAAAAAGTTAAAAACGATAATAAGCATTCGGTCGATCAGGTTTCATTTGCCCGGGCAAGGCTCTTCGACATTTTAATCAATGACTGGGATCGCCATGAAGATCAGTGGATCTGGGCAGCCTATAAACAAAAGGGAAGAACGCTATATAAGCCGATACCACGCGACCGTGATCAACCCTTCGCGTGCTTTGATGGTGTCATACCGTATGCCGCCACAAGAAAAGCTGGCGTGCGCAAGCTACATTCATTTCAGGATGAGATCTCCGACCTTCCAGGCCTCACCCTTCAGGGTAGCCGGTTAGACCGCGACTTTTCTAATGAATTGGATGCCAGCACGTGGAATGCCATCGCGCTTGAATTGAAACAGGCGATTACGGATGAAGTAATTGACGAGATTATAAATGATTTTCCTGATGAAGTAAATCACGCATCCAGTGAGGAAATTGTAAGGAAACTGAAATTAAGGAGGAATGCGCTGACGCATTATGCGAACGAGCACTACCGGTTTATATCTAAAGAAATTGAAGTGTTTGGAAGTAATAAACATGAGCGCTTTGAAGTGGTGCGTAAAGATGAATCTACCGTGGTTACCGTATTTCAGATTACGAAAGAAGGCGAGCTTAAAGATACGCTGTATCACCGAGTGATTGAAAATGATGTTACGCAAGAACTGCGTCTGTATGGCCTGGCAGGAAAAGATCAGTTTTTTCTCACGGGCAAAGCGAATCAGGGAATTCGAATCAGGATCATTGGTGGTGATGACTCAGATGTAATCCGGGATGATTCTCATGTAAAGGGTGTTGGAAAAAAGACATTGGTTTATGATACACCGGATAATGAAGTCGTTTTAGGCGATGAAACTAAATCCAGAATTTCTGATGATCTAAAAGTTAATTATTACGAACGCCAACGCACATTAACCTATGATCGTTTAGCTCCTAAAATCACACCCGGATACAATCCTGATGATGGTGTGTTTATAGGAGGTGGATTCACCTTTCAAAAACAACAATGGAGAAAATCTCCATACGGATATCAGGTTTCGCTTTGGGGTAATTATGCAATTGCCACAGGGGCTTCGAATATATTATTCAACATGAAGTTTACAGATGCTTTTAAAGGATGGGATTTTATTCTGGACGGAGCGTTTAATATGCCTCTGTATGTGATGAATTATTACGGGTTGGGTAACGAAACCCAACGTTCATCAGATCGGGAGTATAATCGTGTGAGAGCCAAGGACATTAAATGGCAACCAGCCTTATCAAAAAAGATAAACGAAAAGAATGAACTTACTTTCAATCTGCTTTATCAATGGGTGGATGTGGAAGCTAC
>JBGSIM010000072.1:0-148848 GCA_041742535.1 Cyclobacteriaceae bacterium
TATCTAATTACCCTTGGGATTATTCTTGGAGGACTTTTGCTGTTGCGACTTTTTAGAAAAAGTATCCTTAGTAAATTAAAGAAGTGGGCAAGCGGAACAGAGACTAAACTTGATGATTACCTGATTAGTGGTATTCAAAAATTTGGACTGCCCATTTTAAATTTTGTAGTCATCTACTTTGGATTGCATTATCTCGTCTTACCAGAAAAGGTGGAGAAGCTAATACAGAATGCACTGGTAGTCATCTTTGCTTATTATGCAGTTCGGATGATTTCATCTTTTGCGCGATTATCATTAGAATCTTTTATAAGATCTCAGGATGAAGGTGAAGAGAAAGTAAAGCAGTTGGCTGGCATTATGTTAATTATTAATGCCATGCTTTGGGGGATTGGCCTGCTTTTCATCTTTAACAACTTCGGTTATGATGTTACAGCCATTGTTGCCGGTTTAGGAATTGGAGGTATTGCCATCGCGTTAGCAGCTCAAAATATTTTGGGCGATCTGTTCAACTACTTTGTTATCTTTTTTGATCGCCCTTTCGAGATTGGAGATTTTATTACGGTTGATGACAAGAAAGGAACCGTTGAATATATCGGGATTAAAACTACTCGCTTGAAAAGTATTACGGGTGAGCAATTAGTATTTTCAAATAGTGATCTTACTAATTCACGCATCCATAACTTCAAACGCATGCAGCGCAGACGGATTTTGTTTTCGCTGGGCGTTATTTATCAAACTCCACCGGACGTACTTGAGAGAATACCAACGATCCTTAAAGACATTGTAGCCGCTCAACCTAATATTACTTTTGATCGCGCTCATTTTTCGAAGTTTGGTGCCTCCAGTTTGGATTATGAGGTAGTATATTTTGTTGAATCCTCAGAGTACAATCAATACATGGATTTACAGCAGAAAATTAACATGCAAATCTTTCACGCCTTTGCAGCCGAAAAGATTGAATTTGCTTACCCAACACAAACATTGTTTCTAACAAGAGAGGTTAAAAAGGATTAGTTCCTCTTTTTCTCTTTGGTAAGATCGGTAAACAAGCTATTGAAAATAGAGAGGATTAAACTGAAGCCGAGTGCCCACCAGAATCCATCTACCTCAAAACCGGGTATAAAGTAATCAACCAACAAAATAATTAGGGCGTTAATTACCAACAAGAATAATCCCAAAGTAACTACCGTGATGGGAATGGTTAGGATTATTAAAATTGGTTTTACAATCACGTTAGCAATGGCTATTACAACTGCCACCAAAAGTGCATAGCCATAATTTTCAACGTGAACTCCACCTTGTAACAGATACCCGGTAAGTAAAACTGCAAGGCCATTTAAAAGAAACCGAACTAATCCATTCATAGAATAAAATTGCACTTTTAACTCACGAAAGCAAAACCTACCTTCGTCTTTCATGTACGCAATTGTTGATATTGAAACTACGGGGGGCTATGCGGAGAATCATCGCGTAACGGAAATTGCTATTTACCATTATGATGGCGTGCAGATTACCGATAGTTTTCATACACTCGTCAATCCGGGTCGCAAAATTCCAAATTTTATCACTGGCCTTACGGGAATTACATCAGCCATGGTGGAAGAGGCTCCGGCTTTTGAAGATGTTGCCGAAGAAATTTTTGATTGGCTAAGAGACCGGGTTTTTGTGGCTCACAATGCGCACTTCGATTACAGCTTCATAAAAAAGGAATTTGAAGAAGTAAAAATTTCGTGGGCAACCAAGAAATTGTGTACGGTTCGCTTAAGCAGAAAAATTATTCCCGGACTTAATTCCTATAG
This sequence comes from Cyclobacteriaceae bacterium, assembly GCA_041742535.1. Classification (GTDB taxonomy): domain Bacteria; phylum Bacteroidota; class Bacteroidia; order Cytophagales; family Cyclobacteriaceae; genus ELB16-189. The sequence continues at coordinate 1,800 of JBGSIM010000072.1, forward strand.
CTTAGGCAGATTAGCCGAAAGCCTCGGAATAAAAATTCCAAATCGTCACCGGGCAGGAGGTGATGCATTGGCTACTGCCAAAATTTTTGATTTGCTGATCAAGCGCGATCAAAGTGGCGTGATTGCGAAATCACTCAAACGCAATTCGGGTGAAACAATTTTACCACCCAATCTTCCTAAAGAAGATTTTGATAAACTTCCCGCCAAGGCAGGCGTGTATTATTTTTTAGATGCGAGAGGTACAGTTATTTATGTTGGTAAAGCAGTCAACATTAAGAAACGAATTGCCGGTCATTTTACAGGTGAAGCCCGCGAGTGGAATCGCTCTAACATTCGAAATGAGATTCATCATATTACTTTTGAGCTAACCGGTAGCGAATTGATTGCATTCATTCACGAGTCGCAAGAGATACGGAGGTTGTGGCCTAAGTATAATCTGGCACAGAAATATAAAGTGGAGGAATGGGGTGTTTACGATTATGAAGATCGCAATGGCTATGTGCGCTTCGCTGTTAATGTAGTAAGTCGTGGAACAAAACCGCTTATCACCTTCACATCAAAAGGAGATGCCTGGAATTTTATGTGGGATAAGGTAAAGGAATTTGGATTGTGCCCTAAACTAAGTGGACTTCAACTTGCAAAAGGATTATGTTTTAGTCATCAATCGGGTTCATGCAAAGGCGCCTGTCAAGGTGTTGAAAAAGAAAAGAAATATAACAAGCGGGCACAACAAGCGGTTGATTCATTTTTTGAAAATGGACAAACCGTAGCCATGGTAGGTAAGGGTAGAACACCCGATGAGAAGTCTGTAGTGTTGGTGGAGCGTGGTAATTATTTAGGGTTTGGTTTCTTTGATGAGAATGAAAACATCTCTGATCTTGAGTCTGCGCGCAATTTTATAAAACCTTCTAAGGATAATCGGGTAGTTCAAAACATTATCAATTCATACCTCACCAATCCGAAAGGAGTGGACTTATTACTATTCAACTAATTCAATCAGTCTAATCACAATTCTTCATACATGAAATATTTTAAGCTTTTCTTCTATTTAGTTGTTGGCGCAATTACAACATGGGTATCCTCTTGCAGTCCCAATACACCTCCTGCAGAAAAACCGTTAATCGTAAAAGAAGATCCTGCACAAGGAGTTATCAAGGCAAAAGAAGCGCGCGAAAATGTATCCGTTCAAATTGCAGATGGATTAACCTTAACTCTTTGGGCTTCCGATTCGCTTGCGCCCGATCCGATTGCCATGTCAATTGATGACAACGGCAACGTTTATCTAACCCGTACTAATCGACAAAAAAATTCTGAGTTTGATATTCGTGGGTATCAGGAGTGGATGACGCCTTCTATTTCCTTACAAACGGTGGAAGACAGACGAGCCTTTTTAAAAGCAACATTTGCTCCCGAACTCAGCAAAAAAAATGAATGGTTGAAAGATCTTAATAAAGATAGTGTTCACGATTGGCATGATTTGGCAGTTGAGCAAGATGAAGTTTGGAAACTGGAGGATCAATCAGGCGATGGCATCGCTGATATTTCTACACGAGTGGTTCATGATTTTAATGATGAGATTAATGATGTAGCTGGCGCCTTGCTCGTGCGCAAGCACGATATGTTTGTAGGCATCGGCCCGGATATGTGGAGGCTGCAAGACACCAATGGCGATGGTATTCCTGATAAAAAAGAGTCCATCAGTCATGGTTATGCCGTGCACATTGGTTTTGGTGGTCATGGTATGTCAGGTGCAATTGAAGGCCCCGATGGAAAAATTTATTGGGGCATTGGCGACATTGGTGCAAACATCACTGCCGTAGATGGCAAAAAATATCCTTATCCTAATGAAGGAGTAATCGTACGGTCAAATCCTGATGGAAGTGATTTTGAAGTTTTTGCTTCGGGCTTGCGCAACACACACGAATTTGTTTTTGATGAGTATGGAAACATAATCACTTCTGATAATGATGGCGATCATGCCGGTGAAAGTGAACGACTTGCCCACATCGTGGAAGGTGCCGATTTAGGGTGGCGATCTAACTGGCAGTATGGAAAATATACCGATCCAAAAAACAATCGCTACAAGGTGTGGATGGATGAAGAACTTTTTAAACCCCGGTGGGAAGGTCAAGCTGCGTATATCCTTCCGCCTATTCAAAATTATCATAACGGACCAACAGGCATGGTGTATAATCCGGGTACAGCGTTGGGTTCTGTATGGAAAAATAAATTCTTTCTGGTTGAGTTTGTGGGCGATCCTACGCGCTCGCACATTTGGTCGTTCGGCTTAAAGCCGAAAGGCGCATCTTTTGAATTAGATGGCGAGAAAGATATCATAAGCGGCATCCTACCTACAGGTATTCGCTTTGGCCCGGATGGCGCACTCTATGTGGCAGATTGGATCAATGGCTGGAATACAAAAAATTATGGTCGCGTATGGCGGATGGATGTTAGCGAAGCAACCAACGACTTGAAAGCAGAACGAGTAGAAACAAAAAGATTGATGCAGTTAGAGTATGAAGATCAATCTACTGAGACATTATTGAGTTTACTTTCGTATGGCGATATGCGCATTCGTCAGAAAGCACAATTTGAATTGGTAACTCGCGGAAGTAAAGGCGAAGATGTTTTTAAGAAAGCCTTAGCGCAACGAGAAAATCAATTGGCACGTGTTCATGCTATTTGGGGCATTGGTCAGTTAGCTGAAACTGATAAAACGAAATCGGCTCAATTAATTGACGTGTTAAAAGATCAAGATCTTGAAATTGTTACTCAGGCTGCAAAAGTGTTGGGTGATAGAAAATATTCAGAGGCGGGTGCGCAATTGATTCCACTTCTTTCAACTCCTAATCCGCGCGTTAAGTTTTATTCTGCGCAAGCATTGGGGCGGATGGAATATAAAGATGCCGTTGCGCCTTTGATAAACATGATTGATGTAAATAATGATGAAGACAATTATGTGCGTCATGCCGGAGTGCTTGCGCTGGCGCGAATTGGTGAAGTTGCTCCAATCGTTGCATTGGCAAACAGTCCTGAACGCGATTTACGGATTGCCGCGGTGCTTGTGTTAAGGAGGTTGAAGAGTGAAAAGGTTGCTTTCTTTTTACAAGACAAAGATGAATACATTGTAACTGAAGCAGCCCGTGCCATCAATGATGATTTATCGATTGAAAAATCACTTCCAGCGTTGGCCGCACTTTTAAAAGAGGAACGATTTTCTTCAGAACCCTTATTGAGAAGAAGCATCAATGCTGCGTTGCGCGTGGGCGGAGAAACTGAAATGGATTTACTACTTGCTTTTGCAAAACGCACAACGGTTTCTCCTGCATTGCGTGCCGAAGCATTAGCCACGTTAGGTACATGGGCAAGTCCTTCCGTGCTCGATCGGGTGGATGGGCGCTTTCGCGGAAAAATTGATCGTGACCCAACACTTGTGAAATCTAAAATAAGTAAGGAAGCTAAATCATTTCTGACTGAGAAGAATGATGAGGTGTTGATCGCCACAGCAAGAATGTTAAGCGAACTTCAGATTACAGATTTTAATACTGAGTTGGCTAAACTGACAAAGCAACACCCGGCTTCTGAAGTGCGCTCGGCCATGATCACTGCTTTGCACAAATTGAAGTATGATCAGATGGAATCAATCATTAAATCGGGCATGAATGATACCGATGAAAAAGTACGGACTACTGCATTGGGATTGTTAGGTGATCTTACTATCTCCAAAGAAAACCTTCCGGGAATTGTAAAACCTATTTTTGAAAAAGGTTCGTTATCAGAACAACAACAATTGCTACGCGTGCTTAGCACCATGGAAGCGGATAAAACAACAACCATTTTAGATGGATTAGTGGATCAATTGATTGCTAAAAAACTTTCACCGGGCATCACGCTTGAATTAATGGAAGCGGTTGACTCAACACATTCCGAAGTCTTAATTAATAAGTTGGCAAAAGTAAGTTCCAATAATTCTACGTTAGATCAATATGCAGGAACGCTGATTGGCGGGAACAGAGGGCGTGGCCGAGGTTATTTCTTCTGGAACTCTGCAGGACAATGTGTGCGTTGTCATAGTGTGGGTAATCAGGGTGGAAAAGTTGGACCGGCTCTTACTAATATCGGAAATCAATTAACGCGTGAACAAATATTGCAATCATTAGTAGAGCCAAGTGCTCGCTTGGCGCCAGGTTTTGGTATGGTAAAACTTACGTTGAAAGATGGACAACAAGTAACTGGAACCTTGATGAGCGAAACGGATGAAGAGTTGATATTAAAAACTTCGCAGGCAGAGCCATTAGAGGTTCCGGTGGGTAGAATTGAGAAACGCGAAAACTATCCGAGTAGCATGCCGCCTATGGGCAACACCATGTCGAAGAGTGAAATTAGGGATGTGATTGAATTTTTATCGAGCCTGAAAGAGAAATAAAAGACAAAGTATGAACTACATTGATTTGATCGGATACCTCGGCAGCTTTTTAAGTTGTATCACCTTCATTCCGCAGGTTTATAAAGCGTGGCAAACAAAAAGTGTAGGCGACTTAAGTCTTACCATGTTGCTTATTGTGCTTAGCAGTACAGTGGTGTGGCTGGTCTATGCTTTTGCGCTCATGCTTTGGCCAGTTATCATTTGCAATGGAATTATGTTTGTGCTGGTGGCTATGTTGATCTACTTTAAGTTTGCATTTAAGAAAAATTGATTTTTATGTAATCAGAGCCATTAAGGGAAGATCTTAAGTGATGTAAGTAATTGATTTACAGTTTATTGCTAACGTAGCGGTTATGTAACTGAGAGAATATGAACGACTGGCAAAATAAGGCGATACTACTTCTACACAAGAGCCTTGGCACCGTACCAACTGAACTTAACTAGTGGATTGGAAATGGCCAATCAGCTGATTAACTAAAAGCATCACTTATTTATACTCTTAAAAACGATATTCAAAACCAATCTGAACTAGTCTATTTTTTATCGCAAAATCATAAAGGGTTGGTTGCGAAGGGCTGTTTGGATTTTCAGCGATAAAAGTTTGACCACTAGTAATATTGGTTATGCCCTTATAATAGTCGAGTCCTATTGAAATGCTTTTATTTAACTTAAAACTAAAGCCCGCTATTACAAGGGGCTCTGATTTATTCTGGAAAAAATCCTGATTTCCAACGCTTCTATTTCCAAACATTCGGTAACTCAAGCCAGTTCTTATTCCAAAAAAATCTTTGATACCCATTAGTTCTTTTCTAAAATCATACTGCAATAGCATCGGAACCTCAACAAACCAATGACTTGAGCCACTAACAACCTGATCTAGATTTTGGTACCCGAAGTCACCACTTTGATTTTCATTAAGAGGTTTTCGTTTTACTTTTGCTCCACTAATTAATCCGGTTTTAATTCTTAGTTGGGGCACAATAGGTATTGAGTACAAAGCACCTAGTCTAAACTCTAGCGTTGGAAAAGTTGAATTGAAACTGTAATCAGTATATACGAAACTTGATCTACCGAAGCCGCCAAAAAAGCTAAGCCTTTGTTTTCTGGCGGATGCTTCTTGACCCATTAACATGCTGCTATTGAATATAAACAGGATGAAGATAAGTTTGCTTTTCATAACTTAAGGGCAAATCATCCGCGCATAACCATTCGAACCTGTGCCGCGGGTTTTACCCTCAACCTTCAATTTCGTAAAAGCATAAGGTTGGATGGTTTCATTTATAGTTAAATCTCCTACTTTAACAGGATAATCCATCCACTCTCTATCGACTGAGGGTCCCAACTGATAAGGATTAAATATAAATGGTCGGATTTCAGAGATCGTTCCATTTGCATCGGATGAAAGTACTCTATGAGCATTTATTTCAAGTTCCCAAACTGTGTATTCTAAACTTGTAGCGTATGTAGCCCAATTGCATAACCAATTTCTTTTTTTACCCCAGACCTTAATATTTATGTAAGCCTGCTTGTAATAAGCAACTTTGAAAGTTCCGTCAAACTCACGTAAGCCTGAGTATGGGGTTATGTAAGAAGATGCAGAAATGTAAACCTCTCGATCATCAGAACAACCGCTACTATTAGCAAAATATGATGCCTCCATATTTAGATAACACCGAGGAACTGGTGGTGGATTTGGGTTTGGATCAGGATTAGAGCATTCATCATCTATTATTTGATTTTCCTGAGTATATTGAAGACTACTAATTCCACTAGCCGCAGCAAGCCTTGCAATTTGACATCCTGGCAAACGAGATGATAGTGATTCTAACTTTTTTATTTCACCATGCTCAACGGTATAAATAATATTGTTAATAACTTTATTTAAGTACTGGTCAGTTTTATAAATTCCATTTCTATTAACGAAAGACCTGAATACATTATTTGATATATAGGGTTCAAGGCTCCCATTAACAAGTTTGAGTATATCTTTATATTTATCTTCAAACAAAGGAATTTGACTTTGATCACTAATTAAAGCCCATTCTTTCTGTGCATTATTTAAGTGAGTTCGATAGGAAATAAACTTATTTGATTCTTCCCATACATCCAATTCAACTTCAGTCATTCTTCCTATTTTTTCAATTGTATTAAAGAACTCTTTGGAGGTACTGAAAACAAGATAATTTTCTGCGTCTGCTAGTTGGGGGCTATTAACTTCATAAGTGTCCTCATTACAAGCAAAAAGGATCAAAAAAAGGTAAACATTAAATTTTTTCATGGGGGTGGATAATTGGTTAATTGAAATTAATAAAGAAATGAATACCTTCCTAATAGAAACTTAAAGCATGCGTGATTTAAATGTTCGGATAATAAATGTCGAACATAATAACTTATTTTCTTATCTTATCTAAATAGCGTGACTGTGAATTGGTACTATTTATAATTAAGTTGATCATAAAGAATCTTTCCATCAAATACCGTAAGTACTATTTTGGTCTCATGTGTTTTCATAGGATCGATTGTAAATAAATCTTGTGAGAATACGATGACATCAGCCAACTGACCTTCTTTAATTTGCCCTTTCAAATTTTCTTCAAAGGAAGAATAAGCTCCTGCGGAGGTGTATGCTTTTAACGCTTGAGCGATCGAAATCTTTTGCTCAGGAATCCAACCGCCTTCAGGAAAACCACTCGGATCTTTTCGATTCACGGCAACATGCAATCCTCGTATAGGATTAATGTCGATACAGGCTGGCCAATCACTACTATACACCAAATAAGCTCCACTGGTTAGCATAGCATTCCAGGCAAACGACCACGGCAAGCGTGCTTCACCAATGGCAGTGCTCCATACTTCAATCGTTGCTGGATCGGCATGGATCGGTTCCATACTGGGCATAACATTCAGTTGAGAAAATCTTGGAATGTCTTCGGGCGAAACAGTTTCTATATGTTCAATGCGATGCCGGGCATCACGGGTTCCATTACTTTTAATGGCTTGCTCATAGGCATTTAATGATTCACGTACAGCTTTATCGCCAATGGCATGTGTATAAATCCGAAATCCATTTTTATCAAATTTAGAAACCAACTCTTGATACTTAAGAATGGGCACAGCTAACTGACCAAGTGCAAGCGGATCTTTTAAGTCAACATCGGCATAAGGTTCCAGCATATACCCCGTATGTGACTCAATCACGCCATCAATCATAAACTTTATGGCATCCGCACGAATTATTGCGTTCGAAAATCCAACACTGTCTTTCAATTGAGTAAATCGAGCAACATCCGCATCGCTTGTATTTTCATCTACCGAAAAGGCTGCGGCATATCGAATGGATAATTCACCCTTGGTTAAAAGTTCTTTGTATAGCGAAAGATCTTCTTCTGTTCCATTTGCATTTTGAATACTGGTAATACCTAGTGAAGCAGCTAGCTTCATACCCTTTCGCAAAGCATCTAGTTTCTCATATCGGGTAAGTTTGGTAACGTGTTGATTCACCAAATCCATCGCACTCTCACGCAGCGTTCCGGTTGGCTCTCCGTTTTTATCTTTTACAATTTCGCCAAAGCCGGTATACTTTGTGTCGCGCGTAATTCCTGCCATCGACAATGCTTTTTTATTAGCCCATGCACTGTGGCCATCATAGGCTTTTATAAAAACAGGTTTGTCGTTGGGTATTGAACGTAGTGTTTCATGATCAGGCAAGCTGCTTTCAAAAGATGTGTATTGCCAACCGCGGCCAGTAATCCATTCCTTAGTTGGATTAACCCTTATAAACTGGTTTACTCGTTCAGCAATTTCATTAGGTGACGAGGTACCGGTCATGTCCACTTCGGTTAATCCCAATGATCCCGTTAAAAAATGAATGTGGGCATCATTAAATCCGGCTGTCACTAATTTTCCCGAGAGATCGATGACTTCAGTTTTCGAGTTTGCTAATCCTTCAATGTATTCAGATTTGCCAACCGCTATAATTTTAGTGCCTTTAATGGCGATGGCTTCTTGAAAGGTCGTATCAGTAGCGCCTGTCCAAACTTTTCCATTTAGCAGAACAAGATCCGGAGCTTCTTTGGTTGAGCAGCAAAATGTAAGAATCAAAACTAAAAAGATCAGAACTTTTTGCAAGGATGGTTGAGCTGTCATTTAAAGAGTTTTTTTGTCAAAGTACTAAAGACTATCTAGCAATGCTATAAAGGTAATTTTATCGTTAGTTAATTTAAGAGTTTTAGTTAATAACGGGAGTTACGCGTGGAATAAGTTTGGTTCTGGTTTCTTTGTGCAGCATTGTGACTTTGTGCCTTAGTGGTTCATTTGCTTTTCTTGTGAACCGCACTAAGGCATAAAGAATCACCAAGAGAGTAAATCCAATGGGTAAGTGTCTTATCCCACTAATAAGCGTAGTGGTAAGAAAGGAGTATTCAGCTTCGAATAATAACTGTTTTCATCCCCTTGAAACATTCCACAGCCGTAGGCGTAAGTGCAACGGGATTCATCTCCATTTTTGGTGGTAATTCCTTAATATTGCGGTTCAATTTTTTAAAGATTATGGCATTTACAGAAGTTACAGAGCTACAGAAAGAGCATCAGGAAAAGATCAAGCAGGTTTATACCGAAGTTGCCAAAGTAGTAGTGGGGCAGGAATACATGGTAAACCGATTGTTGGTTGGATTATTTACCAATGGCCATATTTTATTGGAGGGTGTACCGGGCTTGGCCAAAACATTAACCATTAGCACGGTTGCCCGCGTGCTGCATCTTGATTTTGCGCGCATTCAGTTTACTCCGGATCTTTTACCCTCTGATCTAGTGGGTACTATGATCTATAATCAGAAGGAGGGAAAGTTTGAAGTGAAGAAGGGACCTATTTTCGCGAACATTGTTTTAGCAGATGAAATAAATCGGTCTCCCGCCAAGGTGCAATCAGCGTTGTTGGAAGCGATGCAGGAGAAGCAAGTTACAATTGGTGAAACAACCTTTATTTTGGATAAACCATTCTTAGTAATGGCTACTCAAAACCCGGTAGAAAACGAAGGAACCTATCCACTACCGGAAGCGCAGATCGATCGTTTTATGATGAAAGTGTTTGTGAATTATCCTACCAAAGAAGACGAACTTGAAATCATGCGCAGGATTTCAAACATGGGCTTCAGCTATGAAGTAAGTCCAGTCTTAACAAAGGAAGATATTTTCTCGATTCGTGGTGAAGTGAATAAAGTGAAGATCTCTGAATCGTTGGAGAAATATATTATTGAATTAGTAACGGCTACCAGAAAGCCCAAAGAATATAAGCTCGATCACGAAGCACAATACATTCAGTTTGGAGCGTCACCGCGTGCCAGCATTAACATGAACCTTGCAGCAAAGGCAATGGCGTTTATGGATGGCCGCGATTACGTGCTTCCTGAAGACATTAAAGAAATTGCGTTGGATGTGATGAATCACAGAATCATTCTGAACTACGAAGCAGAAGCAGACAATGTGAAGACGGCTGATATTGTAAAAGCTTTATTAAGCAAAGTGCCTATAACAAAGTAATTTAAAGTTGACAATAGGAGCATCTCTAAAAACCTAAAACATAACGTCATTCAGAGGGAGGTACGACCGAAGAATCTGTTTTTTCTCCGAATAGTGTGATCCTTTCGCTCACGCTCTGAATAACGACTGAGGTTTTTAGAGAATCCCATAAGGTTAACCAACAAATTGTCAATTGTTATTTGTCTACTACTGCTTAAACTAAAGAGAATGCGAAAGCAATCTCACACCCAATCTCCAAAACCCGTTCGTGATATTTTTCACTTTCCTGATCGGTTCCATCAAAATCTTTGGGATCATCATACGGAAGAGAAATTCTTTTTTCTGCACCAACAACTAACGGACAGTTTTCATCGGCATGTGAGCAAGTCATGATGGCTGCAAATCCGCTGGCCGGATTAGAGGAATCATCATATTTTTTTGAAAATGCGATTAATGGTTTTTGTGTTTCTGAGAACCGAACTTCATACTGTGGATTTTCAGAGTCGGTTGTTTTTGAAATACCAAATCCTACTTCGCTCATTGCTTTCACAGCTCTTGGATTAAATGCTGTGGATTCCGTTCCACCTGAATAACATTGAACATTCTCAACTCCATAGTTTGCAGCCGCAGCTTGTGCCCAAAACTGAGCGATGTGACTTCTTCGTGAGTTGTGGGTACAAATAAAATTCAGATTAATCAATTCGTTTGATTTCTGTTTTGTCTTAATAAAATCAGCAAGTTGTTTTAAGATGAGCTTTCGATTTTCGGGGATTTCTGAAAATTGGGCTTCGAATTGTGAAATCAAATGCTGTAGAGGTGAGTACACTGTTTTTCTCATTTCACAAAAGTAGTGATCTATCGTAATATTACGATGCCCTTTTACTCCCAATCAGGTGTTATCCAAATCTTAAATTCTTTACCAATTCATTACCGTAATGTTATTTGGTATTGAGCTCTAAGTGCCTCATTTTCATCTAACTTATCGTAATATTACGATTTGATAAAGCTAACTTTAGATAAATTTTTCTGAGTAAAGGCACGACTGCCTTAACAATTCGGTAACATACCCGTCCCAGAGGGATAATATTGCCGAGCCACCTTTGCGGCAAATGACAATAGTATGATTAAAGGACTTTACTTAACGCTTGCACTAATAGGATTTTCAATAAGCACGTGGGCGCAAAATGGAACTATTGGAGGTGTGGTAACCGATGCCAAAACCCAGGAAACCATTATTGGTGCAAACGTAGTTATTCAAGGTACAACCGTGGGTGCAGCTACCGATATTGATGGCGTCTTCCTGATTCAAAATGTAAAGCCGGGAACCTATACGTTAGTTGTTTCCTTTGTAACATACAAAACCCATACTATTTCCGATGTAGTGGTTGAAAGCGGGAATAAAACTACCCTTGCTATCACATTAGCGGAAGATGTAGCTGAATTGCAAGAGATTATTGTAACGGCAAAGAAAGAAATTGCCACTGATTTAAATCTTTTAAAGTCTATTAAAGAAAGCAAATTAGTTGTTAGTGGTATTTCATCCGAACAAATAACCAAGTTGCCAGATCGCGATGTAGCACAAATTGCGCAACGGGTTCCTGGAGTTACTATTGTTGATAATCGCTTTGTAATTGTGCGGGGAGTTCCGGAGCGTTACAACCAAGTGATGATTAACGGTGCTATTGCACCCAGTACGGAGATTGACAGAAGATCATTCTCATTTGATATGGTTCCTGCGGGAGCGATTGATCAGATGCTTATTTATAAGTCGGGAACTGCTGAACTTCCCGGTGATTTTGCGGGTGGAGTAATACAGTTAGTAACTAAACAACCCACTTATGAACCCTTCACAAGCGTTGGGCTTAATTTTGGATTTAGAACTAATACCACGTTTCAGGATTTTTATAATTCAGAAGGTAGCAAAACAGATTTTCTTGGTTTCGATAACGGATTCAGGTCAATTCCAGACAACTTCCCATCCACTGAAGCGCTTATTCAATCTTCAAAAAATTCTGATCTTAGAGAGCAGGCAGGAAAATCGTTAACAAACAACTTTGCTAATAAGAAACGGCAGGCTCCCATGGATATGGGGTTCAATTTTACAACCTCGCAAAACTTCAAAATCAGATCTGCTAAATTTAGCAACATCACAATGTTAGCATACTCTCAGAGTTTCCAACATACAGACGCAGAATTTTTAAGATATAACGAGTTCACAGAAACATCAGCCACTAAGAGATTTGAGTATAGAGATAATTTTTATAGTAATGATGTTCGTTTAAATGCCATGCACAATTGGCTTATTGATGTTAGTGATCGCTTTAAGATCGAATTTAAAAATCTTTTTGTTCAATTAGGAGAGCATGAAACAACTATTAGAACTGGAGATGATAAGATTCAAAACCCGAATTTTGATCGTCTAAATTATGCCTATCATTATTTGAGCCGTTCAATTTACTCTGGTCAGTTGGAAGGTACCCATAAATTGGGAGATGGATCATCGAAATTAACCTGGTTAGCTGGGCTCAACTTTATAAATCGGAATGAACCTGACTACAGAAGATTTAGAACATTTAGAGATAAAACATTTGCAGGAAGCGAAGAGCCCTATACCATGCAATTGCCGGCAGCCGGAAACGTATTTGAAACCGGCAGGTTTTGGTCTGAATTAAAGGACATTGGGTATTCCAACGGATTAAATTTTGAGAAGAAGTTTGGTACAGACGAAGAAAAAAAGGCTCCTATAATCAAAGCCGGTTATTATGCGGAGTATAAGACCAGGGATTTTAATGCGCGGTATATTAATTACCAATACCCAAATACAGCTGACTTCGATCAGCAAATTGGACAAGACTTGAGCAGACTTCCGCTAGACCAGATTTTTGCGTCTCAGAATATCAAGAAAAAAGATGGTTTTGTAATTGAAGAAGGAACCCAACCTCAGGATTCTTATGAAGGCACAAACTTGTTAACTGCTGGCTACTTAAGCGGCTCGAAGTCATTCAACAAGCTAGATGTTACTGCCGGTTTTAGAGGTGAGTATAATATTCAAACATTACAGGCGAGAACCAACGCAGAAAATATTGATATTAACAATCCAATTTTTGCAGCACTTCCTTCCTTCAATGCTGGCTATAATGTTTCTGATCGATCGTTAATACGGGCAGCTTATAGCCGCACTGTTAATAGACCTGAATTCAGAGAGCTTGCGCCTTTTTTATATTATCAGTTTGAATACGAGGCGGCTATTATCGGTTCAGAAAAATTGAAAACTGCTTTTATTGACAATGTTGATTTAAGATGGGAAATGTATCCTAATCCAGGTGAAATGATTAGTGTGGGCGGCTTTTATAAGAAGTTTAATGATCCGATAGAATTGTATTTACAAATTACCGCTGAAAATCCTCAGCTTGTTTATGGCAATGCGGATGCCGCTACTTCTTGGGGTATTGAATTCGAATTTCGAAAATCGTTAGCAAGTTTGGGTGTTTCTAGGCTCTTAAGAAATATGACTATAAATCTAAATGCAGCTTTGATTGAAAGTAATATAGATATTGGTACTAGTGCTACAAATCAGATACAAAACCGTCCTCTGCAAGGACAATCACCCTATATCGTTAACGTAGGTGTTTATTATAGTGATGAAGACACTGGACTTTCAGTTAATGCTGCATACAATGTGTTTGGGCCACGAATTTTCTCAGTAGGTGATAAACTATTTCCAACGTGGTGGGAGTTGCCAAGGCAGTCGCTCGATTTCCAGATTGCAAAAACATGGAAGAGAAGATTTGAAACGAAATTAAACTTTCAAAACGTCCTGAATGCAGCTTATCGCATCTATCAAGATAACGATAACAATAATAAAATTGTACTTGATGAAGAAGCATTAATTCAAAAATATCAGGTCGGAACGCTGATTTCTCTTGGGCTTAATTGGAAATTCATTAAAGATTAATTCTTCGCTATAAAATTTCTTAAAAAGTCTGCCTAAAGGGCAGACTTTTTTATTTGTTAACAGAACATGAAGATGTTAACATTCACGTAATGAATTGTTAACTGCGCTTTAATTACTTACCCCCTTAAGCGGCCTAATTTTGACCTTGAATCAAAAACTTAAGAAAGCATGAAAAAAACGTTCAAACTTTTAGCATTTCTCCTCGCAATAACATCCGTAGTGATGATTCAAAGTTGCAAAGAAGACGATCCGGCACCGCTGCCTCCTACAGTTACAGCTCCTTCTTCAGTTGTTTCTGTTCAGGTTAGTACCAAAGCAGACGTAACATTTATTGTAGCTGTCCCAGGGGGATTTAAATCTAGCTCTGTAACAGCATCAGGTGGAACAGCAACCGTAAAAACACCACTTACAGCTGGCGCGTTGGATGGATCAATTGTTGTTGAATTTACAGCTGGTACTTCAGCAGGCGCTGGTTCAGTAGTACTATCTGTTACCGATAATAGCAATCAAACAACAGTTCAGACGGCTGTTTTAAATGTCACAATAAGTGCTCCTCCTACCGTTTCGCTTAGTGCAACTTCGGGTTCTGGAAATCCGGGAACCACACTTGCAGTAACGGCAACTATTACAGCACCTAATGGCAGTCCAGTACTTACTATCACGGGTGCAACTTCAACTCCTGCAAGCCCTATTACAATCACAGGAAGTACTCAAGCTGTTACCCTTGCAATACCTGCGAACGCAACTCCTGGCGCGACTATCTCGGTTGTATTTTCAGTTAAGGATGCTCAAAATTTAATCTCAACTCCAGTTACTTACACAATTACTGTTGGAGACCCGGTTAATTTACTAGAAGGTACGCTAACTACACAAACCTTAGATGCAGCTAAACAATATTTACTAAAAGGTCAGGTTTTTATTCCAACAGGAGTGATTCTTACAGTACCAGCAGGAACTGTGATAAAGGGTGACAAAGCCACTAAAGCAACACTTATCGTGAGCCCAGGTGGTAAGTTAATGGCTGAAGGAACAGCTAGTAGCCCGATTGTTTTTACTTCCGCTCAGGGAGTTGGTGAACGCGATCGTGGTGATTGGGGTGGAATTGTTATTCTGGGTAATGCATTTGTGAATCAAACTGCAAAGCCAGCTATTGAAGGCATCACACCTACACAAACTTATGGAAGTGTTGCAGCCGATGGAGCTACTCCAGCTACTAACGCAACTGAAAATTCTGGTTCATTGAAATACGTTCGTATTGAATATGCAGGCATTGAACTTACTCCGAATAATGAAACCAACAGTTTGACTATGGGTGGTGTTGGCAATGGAACTACTATTGATTACGTACAGGTTTCTTTTGGAGGTGATGATGGTTTTGAGTGGTTTGGCGGTACAGTGAATGCAAAACACTTAGTTTCTCATTCTACTTGGGATGATGATTTTGATACTGATTTCGGATGGGGTGGAAATGTCCAATATGGTTTAGTTGTACGTAATACATTCTTTGCCGATCAATCAGGCTCCAATGCTTTTGAAAGCGATAACCAGGGAAATGGGAATGCAATTGCTGGAATTTGTGATGGCACGACTAATACTGGCTGTACTCGGGGTGTGTTTTCAAATATTACTGTTTTAGGCCCGCGCGATATGCAAAGCCGCAGTATCTCTGGTAACTATCAGAATGCTATGCACATTCGTAGAAGATCTTCCATCTCTGTATTCAATTCATTCTTTGGAGGTTTCCGAGTTGGCCTGCGCATCGATGATCAAGGTACCCTAGATAATTTAGTTTCTGGTTCTGCAAAGCATGGCTACAATGTTTTAACAGTGCCTGGAAGTGCGGGTACTGGAACATCCACGACTGCTTCAGATGCAATTTTTGCAACAGGTCTTTCTTCTGGTGATGCATCTGCGATAGCAACTTATTGGTCAACTAATTTGAATAGTTCTGTTAATAATATTCCGGGCACAAGCAATGCAACTTTATTTAATGATCTTGGAATTGCAACGGGCTTATTCTGGGCAGCTCAATCTTCAACCACGTACCCTTCCAATCCGAACTTTGCGTTGGTTGCGGGTGTCGCGGGTGCTAACAACCTAAATGCTGGAGCTGACTTTATGGATGCCAAGCTAACTGGTGCTGGATCATTCTTTACTACTACAACCTTTAGAGGTGCTTTTGGTGCTACTGACTGGACAGACGGTTGGGGCGAATTTCAACCTATCAATAAAGTATATTAAGTAGAGGGTCAATATTATTAGGGTTAATTTAAGTATGAAGAGGCCGTATACGCGGCCTCTTCTTATTTTTGCAGTATGAAAGGAATTTATTATAGTGTGGCTCTTTTAATGATGATTATAAGCTCATGCAGTACAAAGAATAATTATCAGGTGAATGAGCATCTTACTCCACAACAACAAGATGAAATGATGTGGAAGATCATTCGTTATATAGGTCGCCCACCTGAGGAGGGTCTATCTTTCGAGGAGCGTTTCTATGCCCCCTATGATTCAGCTTACATCGAACAAGCTAAGCTTCATAAGTTTGATGCGTATTATAAAAAGGGAAGTACTCATTATTTTCTAGTGAGCCGAAGAGCCCCAAGTTTAGTTGATAAGCGAGTAGCAACGGGAGGAAAATTTGTACTTGATGATAGTAATAAACTTACTGAGTACGAAGAAACTTTCCGCACTTGGAAAATGGTGCCCGACACATTGACTAAACGAAGTTTATTTCTGTTTGATAAATTAGTGAAAGGTGAAGATTTGTTGCCCTACGAAACCCGAAACTCAAAGGGGACAGAGTACATTGAATTTCCTGATGAGCACACGTACTTTGATAAGGTGCTGAAGCAGTGGAAGACAAAATAAAACCGATTAATTAATCTTCCGCTGTTTTTCTTTATGCAACTCCATAACCTTTTTTATTTGATCGGTGGAGGTCAACAAAGAATCCTGTGCCTTTTTATTATTTTCCAATCTAATTTTTAAAGCCGCGTTTTCCAGTTTGTTAGTTTCCAACGACTTGTCTAGTTGAGTTTTTTCTTGTTCGTTGTTGCTGAGTTTAAGGGTTAGTTCTTTGTTTTGATTAAGCATGCGTTGCTGTTGTTTAGCGACAGCATCCAATGCTTGTTGCGTTTCATTAATTTGCACTTGAACCTGGTCGCGGTAAAATTTGACTCCAAACTGGTTCATCATTTTTTGAAGTTCACGATTGGCATAGGTAACATCTTTGTCTTCCCATTCTTTGGAATTAATCCCCATCCACACGGTTGAGTTTTTGTCGCCCTCATTGGTGCCAGCATATACAACTCCTTTACTAAAAGGCGTTCCACTAATTACTGGTTCAGAGACTGTCATAGGACTACCCAATAACTTTAGCTTTCCCATTTCTTTTAAGAACTTAATCCAGGCCGACTTGATATCCTCTTTTTTGCCATCCAAAGAAATACTAAACACTTCTATAGTTTCTCCTTTTACTTTTTCGTTTTGTTTATTTACAGTTATGGTTTGGCCTTGTACTAAACTGGTAATGAAGAGGAATAGATTAAAAAATAAAAACTTAATCATAGAGTGTTTGTTATGAATGTTCAAAGCTACTAATAATGAGTAAGAAAATATTAATAACGGGGGCTTCAGGATTAATTGGCAAAAGGCTCACGGACCTGCTTTTAAAAAAGGGATATGAAGTTTCACATCTAAGTCGCAGTAGCAAAAGTGGGCGGGTACCTTCCTTTGTTTGGGATGTTGATAAAGGTGAAATGGATAGTAAAGCCTTGGAAGGAGTTGACGCAATCATTCATCTTGCAGGAGCCGGAGTGGCAGATAAACGCTGGTCGAAATCCCGTAAGGAAGAAATTTTAATGAGCCGGGTTACGTCTACCGAACTTCTACATAAAACACTTTCGTCAACACCAAATGCTGTTAAAACAGTTATATCAGCTTCCGCGATTGGGTATTATGGATTTCAATCCGATGAAGAGTTAACAGAAGAGAGCAAGCCAGGTACTGATTTTTTGGCGAAGGTTACCAATCAATGGGAGGCTGAGGTTGACAAACTAACTGCCTTAAAAGTTAGAGTTGTGAAACTTCGAATTGGAATTGTGTTGAGTGAAAAAGGAGGCGCCTTGGTGGAAATGGCAAAGCCAATCAGGTTGGGGGTTGGTTCACCATTAGGTACTGGTGGTCAATATATTTCATGGATTCATCTGGACGATCTTTGTGAAATGTTTGTTCACGCCATTGATACTAATCAAATGAATGGTGCTTACAATGCCGTTAGTGGTAAGTGGGTAACTAATGAAGCAATGACAAAAGCAATTGCGAATACATTAAAGAAACCATTGTGGCTTCCAAATGTTCCAGCCTTTGTTTTAAAAATCATAGTGGGTGAAATGGCCGCTATCGTTTTAGGGGGAAGTAAAGTATCAGCAGAAAAAATAAAAGAGACTGGATTTGAATTTCAGTATTCAAAACTTGAAAATGCGTTAGAAGAGTTGTTAGGTTAATTGAAGATTATCCGGTTCTTTCTCCACTTGAACGCGAATAAATATTCCGGGTAATGAGCTAACCACATTGATCAGAAAAATCAACAGAGAGAAAGCGATCGCCAAATCAAGATTAAAGTTTAAAAAGTCAGAAGCCAGAATAAAAGCCAACTCGCGCGCCCCCACCCCACCAATGGTAAGAGGAAACATGGCAAAAACTGACGATATTAGAAATAAGGCTAAATAAATAAAGAAGGAGTCTTGAAGATTAAGACTTAGCAAAACAAGGTATGCACAAACAACCTGCATTCCCTGAACCACCAGCGAGTAGCCGGTAGTTTGCATAAAATTGCTAAGGTGATTTTTAAAAAAAATAGAAATGATGAGATAAAAGGCAGGCAGAATAATGACCACTGAAGTACCTATAAAAATTGCAACAGCCATATTGATTTCAATGGTCGTGAACATAAAGAAGAACATACAAAAAAAACTTAGTACAATCATTCCGCTCACCCGATCTAACAGAATTGCCCAAATAATTTTTTTTAGAGGCGCCATATAGTTTTTCTTAATAAACATTGCCTTGTATCCGTCTCCACCGATACCCGCTGGTAAGAATAAACTGTAAAACATTCCGACAGCGTATAATTTAAGATTGGTGATGAAATCAATATCTATTCCTTCATTTTTGAAGAATAAATTCAGCCTTAGTGCGCTTATTATTTTTGAGCTAACATACAGGAAAAGTGAAATCAATAAAAAGAGTGGAGTAGCCTTCTGAATGATTAGCAATGTCTTGTCTAAATCAATTTTTAGAAAGACTATAAAGAGAGCTAAGGCAGTTAGAGCTAACTTAAACAGCAGCTTGCAAGCGGCTGTAAGACGGGGATGAGCCGACAAATATCTCTTTAATTGAATATGTTTTTTTCTTCTGTGATTCATAATAGGTTCGCATCACCAACTCCGCTATAATGCCAAATGTTAAAAATTGTATTCCTGCCAGTAATATTGTTATTCCAAGAATAAGCAGTGGCCTTCCCCAAATATCATTACCCATAATTTTTAGAGTGAGTAAATACAAATTAATCGCACCACCAATCATAAGGCAGATAATTCCAAGCGGTCCAAAGAAGTGAATAGGACGTTTAAAGTATTTCTGAAAAAAAATGAGGAGGATTAAATCGCTGATCACTTTAAAAGTTCTGCCTAATCCATACTTTGATTGACCAAAAATGCGAGGATGATGGTTGACATCCATATCAGTTATACGAGCACCTTGTAGAACAGCCAAAATGGGAATGAAGCGATGCAGCTCACCATATAATTCAAGATTCTTGGCTATTTCCTTACGGAAGACTTTTAATGTGCATCCATAATCGCGAATCGTAACGCCCGTTAAATTTCTGATTAATCGATTGGCTAGTTTGCTCGGAATCTTTCGAAGCAACGTACCATCCTTTCTGTTTTTACGATTGCCTGCAACTACATCCCAGTCTTCACTTTTTAATTTATGGAGCATTGCGGGAATATCAGCAGGATCATTTTGAAGATCACCGTCAAGCGTAACAATGTAATCACCATTGGCTTCATCAATACCTGCCGCCATAGCTGCAGTCTGTCCAAAATTTCGTTTCAGATTGATGATTTTAGTATTAGAATCAGCAAGTTTTTTAGCTTGGGCTAATGTTTTATCTGTAGATCCATCATTAACCAAGATCAATTCGTAGTGAAAGGATTCTAATGCAGCCTTAACATTTTGAAGGAGGGGGGCAATATTTTCTTCTTCGTTGTATAGTGTAATAACCAGCGACACCTTTTCCATCATCCCCCAAAGGAACAAGCTATCTATGACGCAGGGATTTTTTGATTATTATGGATTCGTTAACAATAAATAATAATCTTTTAATAGTAACGGGGTCAATCGCTGTGCTATGTGTTTCAAACTTGCGCGAATGAAAAATCGGGGTTGGATTGTTTTTTTGCTGAGTCTCTTAATTTATGGAGCCAATTTTTGGGGAACCTCAATTTACATTTTAGATGAAGCTAAGAATGCAGGATGTGCTATGGAAATGAAACAGCGAGGCGACTGGATTGTTCCTACGTTTAACGGTGAACTGAGAACAGATAAACCACCCCTTCATTATTTTTTTATGGCAGCCACCTATTCAATAGTTGGGGTTAATCCTTTTTCTGCGCGCATATTTTCAGTAGTGGCTGGTATAATGCTGGTTTTGTTAGTGTACTTTTTTGTTAGAAGAAATTTTAATGAATCAACTGCGTTTACCACCGCGTTGATGCTGCTCAGTTCTTTGCAGTTAGCTATACAATTTCATCTTGCGGTACCCGATCCCTATTTGATTTTATTTATTACAGCCTCAATCCTTTTTTTCTATGAAGGGTTAATAATGGAAAGCAGAAGTAAGATGCTTTTATTTTATGTCGCTGTTTCGCTAGGCTTTATTACCAAGGGGTTGGTTGCAATTGTATTTCCGGGTATAATTATTTTAGTGTTTCTAATATTGAGGAAGGAGTTTTCTTGGCCAGTGTTCAAAAAAATGAATTTACCACTTGGCATTTTAATATTTTGTTTAATTGGGTTTCCTTGGTACATAGCAGTGGGGTATCAAACTAATGGAGTCTGGTTGGAAGGTTTTTTTTTAAAACACAATGTGGCACGGTTTACCTCTACCATGGAGGGGCACAGTGGCTTTTTTCTTAGCCCATTTCTGATTTTGATTGCTGGGTTATTACCTTTTTCGTTTGTGACATTTCAGGCCATTCTATCCGCGTGGAAGTGCAAGGCAGAAAATTCATTTATCCTATTATGCTTGATTACCGTTCTTGTCATCCCTGGATTTTTCGCATTTTCAAAAACATTCTTGCCGAGTTATCCAGCTCCAGCTTTACCATTCTTTGCTATCCTATTGGCAATTTATTGGAACGATCAATTTTTAAAGATTAAGAAAGTAAAGTGGCACGAAATACTTTCCTTATTGACTTATGGCTTTATTGCCTTAGCGATTCCAATTGGAGTTTATATTGCTATGGGAACAGAGTTTGAGAAATTCCATTTCGAATACTTAAGCATATACTTTATTCTTCTACCTTTTGGAGCCTTAATCGCAATCGTACTCCTGATAAAAAATCGTAGAAAGTCTATACTTCCAGTTCTTTCTTCTTCATGGTTGCTAACGTCTTTGCTATTCTTTTATGTTTGCTTTCCGGTGATTGATAAAATTAATCCAGTTACGCAAAGTTTAACCTTGCTTTCAGATTTTAACGTTGCCTATTATGGGGATTTAAATCCAGCATATGTATTGGCACTTAAGAAGCCAGTGCAAAAATTAAGTTCACAAAAAGAGGTTTCAGAATTTCTTGATAGGAATGGAAGAGTAATTACCCAAAAGAAATATCTAGATGACCTGCCTTCTTTGTCAGGATTCAAAATTCTCTTTAGTCAGAAGGATTTATTTGAGAACCCAACCACGGTAATCCTAAGTAAATAGTATTCTATCTGCCGGAAGGCTGAATGGATCCTTTTCTCCTGCTTGGTATTCGCATTTGAATTCGCTGTTGAGTCCAGGATGGGGTTTTTAATACACCTATTCTCATTACTAAAACTGTGCAGGCTGTACCAATGATTGACCCTGCAGTTACATCAACCAGATAGTGCTGCAATAAATAGATACGTGAATAACCTACTAGCATTGCAATGCAAAAGAGAACAGCAGCCCAGCTTTTGTTTTTGAAGCACAGTGCAAAAGTTGCAGCCATTGCAAATGCTGTGGCTGTGTGGCCAGAAGGGAATGAATGAAAAGAATGAACACTTACGCCCTCTACAAAATGCAAGAGTGAGTTATCCAGAAAAGCAATTGGGCGTTTCAGATCTGTAAAAACCACTCTTTTAAGGAAACTAATAACTATTCCATTTGCGATTCCCACTGCTGCAAAAGTTAAGGCATATTGAAAGCGTACAAATAGTAGTATAATGATTACTGGCAGAAAGATAAGGCCATCGCCCAAGAAGGTGATTAATGTAAAAAACCAATCTTGAAATGGTGAGAAGTTATTATTTATTAAAAGAACGTCATTGCCTTTTGGTATTAGCAGGCTTGCGATGATAAGAATTAAAAATAGACTTGTTGATACGAATAAAAAATATCGATGAAACGAGTTGGTTTTCGTATTGATCAAAGTCATGCTACAAAAGTAGAATGACTCATAACCAGAACTGGAAACTAAAAGAAATCCTTACGTTAACTAATCAGAAGTCAATCGAGTGTTTGTAACATTGCTATAACAAATCAATAATACTTCTTTTATGCAAAGTTAACTTCTACTGATTAATTTGAGTTTGTCCTGTATTCATTACTGCCACCCCAATTTTTGAATCCGCAGTACCATAATACAAAAACCATTTTCCGTTTAGAGGAACAAGTCCTTCAATAAAACAAACCTGATTCACCTGGCCTTCCATTTCATAGGGTTGATCGGGTCTTAAAAAATAATGATCTAACCGATCAATAAGCAAAGTAGGATCGCTTGCGCTGAATAATGCTTGCCCTGAACAATAGGCACCTTTTGGCAAATCAGAATCACCATCGGTATCGCTATTCATTCCATTATATAAAAGTAGAATACCTTTATCAGTTGCCAGCGCATAAGGTCCGCTTTCTACCAAGCGACTATCAAAGAAACCTTTTCTTGGTTTAAGCACCGATTTAAGTTTTCCATTTTCTTCAACAGGTTGCCACTGAATCAAATCCTCGGAAGTTGCCATGAACAAATCGGTATCCCCAAAATACATCCAGTACTTGCCATTAATTTTCTCGGCAATCACCTTGTTTCCATTTTGCTTCCCAACAATTGCCCCCGACTTACTCCATTGATCCAGATATTTATCTTTAAGTACCGGGCCATGTTTTGTCCAGTTTAATAAATCAAAGGATGATGCCAGGCAGAGTCGTGCTATCTTACCATCATATGCTGTGTAAGTCATAAAGTAGATTCCACTTTCGCTTTCAATAATGCGCGGATCTTCCATTCCACCTTCCCACTCGTATACTTTCATAAAATCTTCGGCAGGAAAAAATATTGGCTCGCTCATGCGGCTAAAGTGAACACCATCAGAACCTATTGCTAAACCGATGCGCGAAGTGCCACCATATTTTCCAATTTTGTCTTCTGCCCTATAGAAAAGATAGATCGCACCATTTCGAACAACGGCTGTGGGATTAAATACATCTTTTTCTTCCCACTTTACTTCTTGTTTTAGTATTGGACAGGTAAACACGCCATCACCTGCTTGAAGAATAGGATTTGCTGCATTAATTTTTTGAAAAGGAAGTAAGGCCCACGTGCTATCCTGTTCATATTCATTTTTGTGATCAGGTGTTGAACACCTTGAAAGCAACAATGTGAGAGTAGCTAATGAAAAGCAAAACGCCCAAACTGATTTAATAGTGATCAAACTGGAATTGTTTTTCATTTAGTAACTTTAAAAAAAATTGTAGAGGAAAGATATGACTTCAAACGTGAAAAAGAAATCGACAAAGGCTAAGAAAGAGATTAGTCAACAGAATCTTGAAGAAGAACATCGCATACGCAAGGCGTTTAAGGATAAGGATTGGGCAGAAATCAAAAGCTCTGATTCGTGGGTTATATTTAAAGTAATGAGCGAGTTTGTAGAAGGCTTCGAAAAGCTTGCGAAGATCGGACCCTGTGTTACAATTTTTGGATCGGCTCGTACCAAACCTTCACATCCCTATTATAAAATGGCGGAAGACATTGCTGAAAAGTTAGTCAACCATGGCTATGGTGTGATTACCGGTGGTGGCCCCGGTATTATGGAAGCGGGTAATAAAGGCGCACGCAAAGCAGGTGGTAAATCGGTAGGCTTAAACATTTATCTCCCACATGAACAGAAAGGAAACATTTATATCGACCCAGATAAACTAATCACCTTCGATTATTTTTTTGTGCGCAAGGTTATGTTTATGAAATATTCGCAAGGCTTTGTAGTAATGCCAGGAGGTTTTGGAACACTCGATGAACTTTCAGAAGCATTAACGCTCATTCAAACAAAAAAAATTGGCCGATTCCCTATTGTGTTGGTGGGTAAAAAGTTTTGGGCGGGCATGTTAGATTGGATAAAGAAAGAGTTGCTAGCGGAAGGAATGATCCATGCAGAAGATTTGAACTTATTTAATGTGGTTGATACGCCTGAAGAAGCCGTAAAAGTGATTGACGATTTCTATTCACGCTATCTGTTATCACCAAACTTTTAATTAGAAATGACTGGTACCCAAAAGTTTTTAAGTTACCTCGCACCACTTTCTATTGGATTGTTATTGATCTATGTTTTGTTTGATCAATCTAGCAGAAGTAGATTGAAATCGGAAACTGCCGAAACAAGTTTTGAGCCCGTTGCAACAGCAGAGTCTGAACAACCATTTTTGGCGGTCTCTTACGATTTGCCCAAAAAAATTTCCTTTGCGGGAGAAGAGGTACCTCTTCAACATCCTGATGTGATGGAGCGACTTGATCGTGAATTACAGGTTAATATTTATTTACAAAGCAGCACCCTGTTCTTATTAAAGCGTGCAAACCGCTGGTTGCCACGCATCACCGAAATTTTGAAAACAAATAATATTCCAGAAGACTTCAAATATTTGCCTCTTATTGAAAGTGGATTAGTAAATGACGTTTCGCCAAAGCAAGCCGTTGGCTATTGGCAAATACGTGAACCTGCCGGCAAGGAGCTTGGAATGGAGATTACAAAAGAAGTGGATGAGCGCTATGATCCCATTAAATCTACAAAGGCTGCATGTAAATATTTGAAGACCTCATATTCCAAGTTAGGAAACTGGACCTTGGTTGCCGCTTCATACAATCGGGGAGTTGCGGGAATTAAAAGTGATTTGGAAGATCAAAAAGTGGATGACTATTATGATGCTTATTTAAATACTGAAACCAGTCGATATGTGTTTCGGATTTTAGCCATCAAAGAGATTTTTGAAAATCCTGCTAAGTATGGATTTAAGATTAATAAAGATCATTTCTATCAGCCTGAGCCATTAAAGGTTATTGATGTAAGTGAAAACATTCCTGACCTCGTTACGTTTTCTAAAAACAACGGAAGTAATTACAAGCTGTTGAAGAGGCATAATCCGTGGCTTCGGCAAAATAAGTTGAGTGTTAAGAGGGGAAAGACCTACCAAATTTCGTTGCCTGAGTAAAACCGATCAACACAAATAACTCGTAAATAAAACTCCGTTTGTCGCAAAGCCGGCACAAGGAATATTTGTTATTTCCGTATACTTGAAAGCAATCTAAAATTCATACCATGGAACATACGTACTATAATCCCGCAGATCTTAAAAAATTTGGAACTATTGGTGAATGGGAAGAAAACCTCGCTACTAAATTCTTTGATTATTATGGTGATGTTTTTAAAGAAGGAGATCTTACCGCTCGCGAAAAATCATTGATTGCACTTGCAGTAGCGCACACAGTTCAGTGTCCGTATTGCATTGATGCATACACGCAAGATTCTCTTGAAAAAGGAGCTACTGAAAAAGGAATGATGGAAGCCATTCATGTGGCTGCAGCCATTCGGGGCGGAGCATCGTTGGTACACGGAGTAATGATGATGAACAAAGCAAAGAAATTATCGATGTAACCTCACCCCCTTTCCCTCTCCAAAGGAGAGAGTGAGTAGAGAGAAAATGAATTAAGAGCATCAGTGTAGACTGAAAAAAATATAAAAACTAAAATAAACTCCTCCCTTCTCCTTTGGAGAAGGGTCGGGGATGAGGTTATGATAAAATCCTTACACGCACGCCAGCATCAATTAGCAAATCAACAACGTCAGGTTGAGATTCTTGAGAATGGTCTGTTTGTGGAAGGGAAACTCCCAACATTTAAAAAGAAGATTGAGTCCATTGGCCATTTTCCCTTAAAGCCTTCTAAGCTTGAAATATTTCAAGTGAATATTGGCTATATGTGCAATCAGGTGTGTAAACATTGTCATGTGGATGCCGGGCCTGACCGTAAAGAAATAATGACGCGAGAAACCATGCGGCAATGCTTGGATGTTCTTAAAGAAAGTAAAATCAAAACACTTGATATCACAGGGGGTGCACCTGAAATGAACCCTGACTTCCGTTGGTTTGTAAGTGAAGCACATCAGGCAGGAGTTGAAGAGATTATTGTTCGTTCCAATCTCACCATCATCACCGCAAATCCAAAGTATCACGATCTGCCAGAATTTTTCAGGGATAATAACGTTCGGATTTGTTCTTCTCTTCCATTTTATAATGCGGGTAAAACAGATCGACAACGAGGGGATGGAGTTTTTAAAGATTCCATTGCAGGACTGCAAATGTTAAATAAGGCTGGGTACGGAAATCCAAACTCAAATTTGATTTTGGATTTAGTGTATAACCCAATTGGGGCATTTCTTCCTGGAGATCAAAAACAACTTGAGCGTGATTTTAAAAAGGAACTCAAAGAACATTTTGATATAGACTTTAACAGTTTACTTACCATTACCAATATTCCTATTAGCAGGTTCTTAGATTTTTTAATTGAATCAGGAAACTATGAAGACTATATGGAGAAATTGATCAATGCATTTAATCCTGCTGCGGTAGATGGAGTAATGTGCCGCAACACAATCTCAATTGACTGGCAAGGATTTATGTACGATTGTGATTTTAATCAAATGCTGGGGTTAAAACTGGAAAATAAGACCGGCCAACATATTAGTGAGTTTGATATAAAAAAGTTGGAAGAGCGTGAAGTGATTATAAGTCAACATTGCTTTGCATGCACGGCTGGAGCCGGATCAAGCTGTCAGGGAGCGACAGCTTAAGAAAAACCACCCTCCTCATTAGATAGTAACTTTTCAAGTTATAAATTGCATCATGCGTCCATTCATACTTGCTGAAAATAATTGGAAGACTATTAAAGAATCTTCCTTTGATGTTGCTGTGCTGCCTTGGGGAGCCTGCGAAGCACATAACTATCACTTGCCGTATGGAACTGATATCATTGAGTCGGAAGAAATAGCGGCAGAAGCGGCACGGCTAGCGTGGGATAAAAAAGCAAAAGTAATTGTGTTGCCGGCTATTCCTTTTGGAGTAAACACCGGTCAGTACGATGTTACGTTGGATATAAATATGAATCCCTCAACACAACTTGCTGTGCTGCGCGATGTAATCGAAGTGTTGGATAGACAAGGAATCTATAAGCTGATCATATTGAATAGTCATGGGGGAAATGATTTCAAGACGATGATTCGCGAGTTGGGACTGAAATTTCCAAACATGTTTTTGTGTTCGTGCGATTGGTTTAAGTCAACTGATCAAAAAGAATTCTTTGTAAATAAAGATGATCATGCAGGCGAAATGGAAACAAGTTTAATTTTATATCTCCGCCCGCAATTGGTTCGTCCTTTAACCGAAGCAGGAGACGGCAAAGCAAAGAAGTTTCAATTCAAAGCAATACAAGAAGGTTGGGCTTGGGCCGAACGTAAATGGACACAAGTAACAGCCGATACAGGTGTAGGTGACCCCCGTCAGGCAAGTGCTGAAAAGGGAGAAAGGTTTTTTAAAGTAGTGACAGAAAAAGTAGCACAGTTTTTTGTTGAAGTGGCGAAGACATCGAAGAAAAATTTCTACAAGTAATATGATTCACGAAATAAAAGAAGCAACCGAGTATTTGAAGAAGCATGGAGTAACAGCTCCAGAAGTAGGAGTTATTCTTGGTACCGGATTGGGAAACCGATTTGTGGAGAAAATCAAGAATCAAATTGTCATCAATTACAATTTCGTTCCATACTTTCCTGTATCTACGGTTGAGTTTCACAAAGGCAAATTGATTTATGGTGATGTAAAGGGAAAAAAGGTGTTGGCTATGCAAGGGCGCTTTCATTATTACGAGGGCTACTCCATGCAACAAATTACACTACCTGTGCGCGTTATGAAAATGTTGGGTATAAAGCAATTGCTGATTTCCAATGCTGCGGGTAACATGAATTTGAAATGGAAGAAAGGTGACCTCATGTTGATTGATGATCATATTAATCTGCAGCCTGATAATCCCTTGCGTGGCGAAAATTTTGAAGTGCTTGGTCCACGTTTTCCTGATATGAGTCAGCCCTATTCAAAAAAGATGAATGATAAGTTGATAAAAATTGCCAAAGACAAAAAAATCAAATTGCATAAAGGAGTGTATGTGGCAGTGATGGGTCCTAACCTTGAGACTCGTGCCGAGTATCGCTTTCTTCATCAGATTGGTGCCGATGTTGTAGGCATGAGCACAGTACCTGAGGTATTAGTGGCTAATCATATGGGACTTCCTTGCTGTGCTATTTCTGTTTTAACGGATGATTGTGATCCAGATAATTTAAAACCTGCTGTCATCAGTGAAATCATTGCCGTTGCTGGAAAAGCGGAAGCAAAACTCACTGACCTCTACGTAGAGTTAATTTCGAAGCTTTAATTTGGTTAAGATATTGCTGATTGAATTATATGCAACCTTCGTAAGGTGTCATGCGTCTTATTGTCAAACCCACTCGTTATGAAAGCCCTTGCCACCTTTGTAATACTCCTTTTTTCCATGGCTCTATCTGCCCAATCAACGAAAGTGGGAGATTTTCATCTAGATAAAGAGTATAAGATGAGTGCAACGGGCGCTGTCTATTTGAATTCATCCGATGCTAAAGTTTTCATTACAGGTTCCAATAGACAAACAGCGCATGTAAAGATTGATCGGGAAGTTGTTTCTAAGGGCGTAACTTTTGGCGATCGGGAATTTAGGGTAGACGTAACAGAACAAAACGGAAATCTATCGATCAAAGAACAATCCCGTGGAACATCGATGGGTATCATTGGTTCTTATCACGAGAAATACACAATCACAATTGAAGTGCCAGAGGGTGCAAATCTTGAAGTAGATGGTGATGATGGCGATTATTTTATTAAGGCGGTAAATGGTTCTATTGAATTGGATTTAGATGATGCAGATGTGGAGCTTACTGCTTGCTTAGGAAATAGTTTTAGAGTGAAGTTGGATGATGGCGACTTGCGCATGGATACTGGCAAAGGCATACTGGATGTAGATGCAGATGATGGTGATGTAGAAATCAAGAATGCAAACTTTGATAGAATAATGGCGCGCATGGACGATGGAGATTTTGTAGTTGAAACCAATATGGCTGAAAATGGAGTGTATGACATTGAAGTTCAGGACGGACTGGTTTCAATAAAAGTGCTGGGTGGCGGTGGTCGTTTTGATATTCGGCATGATGATGCGCGTGTAATCGTTCAAGGCGATTTTAATACCGTTGAAAAATCAGAGAGCCGTACACGGCTTACCCTTGCTAATGGAAATGCTAAAGTGAACATCCGTGCTGATGATGCCCGTGTGCGATTGATTAAGTAATCGTCATATTATTTCGATGCAGTAATTAAATTTTAGCACCTTTGTCTCATAACCTGCCTATGAGACTTTTGAATTCTCTCTTCTACTACGGATTCCTGATTCCTATTTCGTACTTGCCATACCCGGTTTTATATGTGTTGTCGGATGGACTATACCTTGTGATATACAAAGCAATCGGGTATCGAAAACATGTAGTCGTTAAAAACATTATCAACTCCTTTCCTGAAAGGACAACGCAAGAACATCTTCAAATTGAAAAAGAATTCTATCGCCACTTATGCGATCTCATAGTTGAGAGTATAAAAGTATTTACTATCTCTGAAAAGGAAGTTAAGAAACGGATGAAAATTTTGAATCCCGAATTCATTGATCGATTTTATGATCAAGGCCAAAGTGTTATTCTGGCAGGAGGTCATTATAACAATTGGGAACTCTTTGCAGTGGCTATTGATGCACCGCTCAAGCATAATGCGGTTGCTATCTATAAGCCTCTTAGCAATGCATTCTTTGATAAACGAATGCGTGATACACGAAGTCGGTATGGACTTAGAATGATTTCGACCAAAGTCACCAAAGCAGAGTTTGAAAAGAGAGATGACTTACGGGTGATTATTTTCGGTATTGATCAATTTCCCGGAAGCCATCGAAATTGCTATTGGGCAAATTTCTTAAATCAAGACACAGCAATGATTTTTGGTGCGGAGAAGTATGCTAAGGAATATAACTATCCTGTCCTTTCTGGTCGAATCAATAAAGTGAAAAGAGGTCATTATACTTTTGAATTCACGGATGCCTTTGAAACGCCATTGACTACCAGCTATGGAGAAATAACTGAAAAAATTAATCACCTTCTTGAAAAGGATATTATTGCTTTGCCACAGTTTTGGTTGTGGAGCCACAAGCGGTGGAAACTTCCACGGCCTGTTGAGATTGTCAGTTGAGACTACTAAACATCACAAATCCCCACACCTTGCTTTAACGAAGCCAACTTATCCGGACGTTTAGGAATAAACTCCTGTGCAACAAAACCTTTGAAGCCAGTGTCTACAATTGCTTGCATGATAGCCGGGTAGTAGAGTTCTTGTGTTTCATCGATCTCATTGCGACCGGGTACACCGCCTGTGTGGTAATGCCCAATGTATTTGTTGTATTTGCGAATGGTAGCGATTACATCTCCTTCCATTATCTGCATGTGATAGATATCATACAATAATTGAAAATTGGGAGAGCCTAATTTTTCGCAAAGCTTTACACCCCATTCGGTATGATCACACTGATAATCTTTGTGATCCACTTTGCTGTTGAGCAACTCCATTTGCATGGTGATATTATATTTCTGTGCAATTTTTACCACAGGTTCTAATCCCTTGGCACAATTCTCCAGCCCTTGTTCAGAGCTTAATCCATTTGTATTTCCACTAAAACAAATAACACTTTTTAACCCAGCATCTGCTGCTTTAGGAATGCTGGACGTATAATCTTTTAAAAATTTTTCATGTAGTGTTGGATCGTTAAATCCTTTATTCAGGCCTGTATCAGTTCCATAAGCCATGGCACACGTAAGTCCGTGTTTGATAACAGTTGCCCATTTATCGGGGCCAAGCAACTCAACCGATTTTAATCCAATTTCTTTGGCTGCAATCGCAAGATCTTCTAGTGGTATCGAGCCATAGCACCATTGACATACTGAATGATTGATATTATTTTTCAAATTGTCAGGTAACGTGTTCATAGCTTTTACCATTTCAGGGAGTGCTACTACACCGGCTGCTCCAGCCGCGATTGATTTTAATGCTTGTTTGCGATTCATATAGGTAATTTTTTAACCACTAAGGCACGGTGTTCACAAAGAATCACGAAGAGCTTTGTGCAACTTAGTGACTTTGTGTCTTCGCGGTTCAACTTATTTAAGATTCAATTTACAATTCTATTTCTCATTTCTATACACAACCCCATCCTTCATTACAAACTTTACTTTTCTAAGATCAGAAATGTTTTTGGAAGGATCGCCTGTTACAATTACTAAATCAGCTTTCAATCCTTCTTTTATGGATCCTACCTGATTATCTAAATGGAATGCACGCGCATTTACGCTGGTAGCTGCTTTCAGTACATCCAACGTTTTCATTCCATATTCTACCATCAATTCCATCTCCAATGCATTCTCGCCATGCGGATAAACACCTACATCGCCCCCCATACCAATGGCAACTCCAGAAGCAATTGCATCCTTAAAACTTCTCTTTTTATTAACCACGTTTGCTGGATCTGGAGAAACTCCTTTTTTCCAACCTCTATATTGAGTAATCATATCAACTGCAGCAATCGTTGGGAAGTAGGTAACGTTATGTTCTTTCATCAACTTAGCAACTTCCGGATCAATAAAGTCTCCATGCTCAATGGTTTCTGCACCAGCCAAAACAGCTCGTGTAATCGCCTCTTTCGATTTTGCATGACACACCATCACGCGACCGCTGCTGCGTGTTACTTCATTGATTAATTTTAATTCATCCAACGTAAAAGAAGGACGATCTTCACCATTGATGCCCCAACGATAGTCGGCATATACTTTTATAAAGTCAGCACCTTTGCCAATTTGATCACGCACCACACGAATCAAGTCATTACCATCAGCTGGTTCAGCACCCAACATAATTTCCTGATCCGAATCATAACCTTTTGGTCCATATGAACCAGTTGAAACAATCGCTCGGCCAGCAACCATTAATCGTGGACCGGGAATTATTCCTTCATTAATTGCCCGTTTAAGTGCCACATCCGAATAGCCAGCACCTTCCGTACCAAGATCACGTGCCGTAGTGAAACCAGCCATCAATGTATTTTTAGCATGTACGGTTGCGCGTGCGGTGCGATAAGAATCAGTTTCCTTTAGTACCTGCGTATCCCAATCGGTGATGTTATAAGGATAAAGTAACAAATGCGAATGACCTTCAATGAGCCCAGGAGTAAGCGTTGAGTTTGGAAAATTGATTTTGATTGATCCACCGGGTTCTTTCACTTTATCTTTTGCGCCAACGGCTACAATCTTATCATTTTCAACTATTACGGCCCAGCCTTCATGCATTGTTTCACCATCAAAAACGCGATCAGCAGTTAGATAATAATTTTTTGGTTGAGCATTAGCGAACAAAACGATCGCGCTCAGTAAAAAAAATAATGCAGGCTTCTTCATCCGAAAATTTTATTTATTAAATCCTGTTTTGAAATTTGATGAGCATTAGCAATATCTGTGAGAATGGATGACAATGTTCCAATTTTAATTGGGTTAAGATTCGGAACAGTAATATGATGCTCTGCAGATGGTAGTGAACAATAGAAAGTAATGTGACTGCCTCTTTGACGTATTACAGAGTATCCAATTTTTTGTAATGACTTGATTAATTCATTGCCAGAGACATTACGGGGCAATTTCATAAAGAGATCAGCTCATCTTTTACGTAATGTAAGCGAATAACTGCCGGAATAATGGATTCTTCAAAGTGACAACGAACAGCTTCCCGAATATTCTCTTTTAGCTCATCCATGTTTTCAGCTTCCGTAAAGATTGACTGACCCAAAGCACGAGCCTCAAATCCGCTTTCTGATGAATCTTCCACTAAAAAAATAACTTCGTTCATGTCTCTAAATTAAACGTTAGCCTTAAATAAAAAAACCCTTCCATTATGGATGGGTTTTGAAAAATCTCGCGAAAGATTCAAAAGTAAGATTTTAAATCGTTTTCAAAGCAGCCTCATAATTTGGCTCTTCACCAATTTGAGGAACAAGCTGAGTGTATTTTACAGTTCCATGCGGATCAATCACAACCACAGCTCGTGCAAAAAGTCCGGCAAATCCACTGTCTATTAATTCAACACCATACGCTTTGCCAAATCCACGACCTCTAAAATCAGAAAGTATGATAGCATTGTCTATTCCTTCTGCTCCACAGAATCTTTTTTGCGCAAAAGGTAAATCTTTAGAAATGCAAAGGATGACAGTATTATCAAGGGAAGCTACTCTCTTATTAAATTCACGAACGGAAGTTGCGCATACTCCAGTATCCACACTTGGGAAGATATTCAACACTATATTTTTTCCTGCAAACTTGCTGAATGATACATCACTCATATCGTTTGAAGTTAATTTAAAGTCAGGGGCGGCCGATCCGATTGCTGGAAGATTGCCAACTGTGTTTGCGTCATTAGGTCCTAATTTGGTAAGTGCCATAATTTTTTTCCTTAAATAATAAATTTGTTGAACTGATTAAACAGCAGAGGGGGAATTAAAGTTTAACGAATGCGATCAGAATCGCGCACTAATTTTTCATCCTTGCGAATAAAGCGAATCGCCAGCCAGTTGCAGGCTACACCGATAAAGGGAACCCAAATACTTATTCCAAACTTGCCGAAACCGTACTGATTAGTAACCTGATTGTAAAAATAGACTACTGAGCCTAACACCAAAGCCAGAATCAATGAATTGAGTGTTCCTAATTTTACTTGTGTCATCCGGTTGTCAAATCGCATAATTTCCATAATCGCAATGGTAGCAGCCGCTGCCATTAATATGGCCATCAGACTAAAGGGAAAATATTGAGTTGTTTTAACGCCATTTTCAATGGTTGAAAAGTGTAGTGGGTAAAGCTGCATTTCGGTTGTTCCGTTGCTTACCATCCAAATAGGTAGAAAGAAACTTACTAACATACTTACTACTACTAAAACCAGAAACAGTGTTTGTATTCTTTGCCACATAAAAGGGTTGCGTTAACTTGCTCGCGCAAAACTACTAAATGTAACTGGCAGGCAAATTACCCGCTGTAAATTTATATGACAAAATCAGCATACATCATTGATATTTTGCGCACACCAGTTGGAAAATTCGGTGGCGCGCTTGCTTCGGTCAGGCCTGATGATTTGGCAGCGACAGTAATAAAAAAAATACTGGAGAGAAATCAAAGCATTGACCCCAAGTTGATTGAAGACGTAGTTTTTGGTGCGGCCAATCAGGCGGGTGAAGATAATCGTAATGTAGCTCGCATGGCTTTGTTACTTGCTGGCCTTCCAATTGAAGTGGGTGGAGTAACAGTAAACAGACTTTGTGCTTCCGGGTTGCAAGCGATCATGGATGCATCACGCGCCATTTTAAATGGAGATGGAGAATGTTATATCGCAGGTGGAGTAGAGAGTATGAGCCGCGCTCCGTTTGTCATGCCAAAATCAGAAGAGGCGTTTTCGCGCAAAGCTGAAGTTTATGATACAACCATTGGCTGGAGATTTATTAATTCAAAACTTTCAAAATTATATCATCCATACTCTATGGGCGAGACAGCCGAGAACGTGGCAGAGAAATGGAAGATCACGCGCGAAGAACAAGATCAATTTGGCTTGGCATCCCAACAAAAATATTTTGCGGCTCATAAAGCAAATAAGTTTAAGGATGAGTTGATTTCGGTTTCTGTGAAAAGAGGAAAAGAGGAAGTTGAATTTAGTGAGGATGAATATCCGCGTGAAACATCACTAGAAAAATTAGCAGCACTTAAGCCGGCCTTCAAAGATAATGGAAGTGTAACGGCAGGAAATTCTTCGGGTATTAATGATGGAGCAGCTGCGAGTTTGCTTGTAAGTGAAGAGTTGCTAAAGAAATTAAATGTTAAACCATTAGCACGAGTTGTGTCAATGGCTGTTGCCGGAGTTGATCCCGCTTACATGGGTGTTGGCCCAGTGCCTGCAACAAAAAAAGCATTGCAACGTGCAGGTTTAAAAATTTCTGATTTAGGATTAGTAGAACTTAATGAAGCTTTTGCTTCGCAGTCCATTGCTTGCATGCGCGATCTTACCTTGAATCCTGAAATTGTAAATGTAAATGGGGGATCCATTGCAATTGGTCATCCACTTGGTTGCAGCGGGGTGCGCATTAGTGCAACACTGCTTCATGAAATGAAAAAACGCAACGTTAAGTACGGACTGGCTACTATGTGTATTGGAGTTGGACAGGGAGCAGCGATAGTGTATGAGAATCTATCCCGATAGTTATCGGGAGACAATTGATAATTATAAATTGACAATTTAGAAATGCGCTACTTCTTCGAAATCACTTACAACGGCACGAGCTACCACGGTTGGCAAAATCAACCGAATGCTATTAGTGTGCAGCAGGTGGTGGAAGATTGTATGACAAAAGTGTTTCGCAAGAAGATTTCAATTGTTGGGAGTGGAAGAACTGACACCGGAGTGCATTGTGTACAACAATTTTTTCATGCTGATGTGGATATAGATTTTGATGAACAATCCTGGATTGCGAAACTGAATTCAATTTTACCGCGGTTTATAGGCATTCGTTCCATTCGTCCGGTTAAACCGGAAGCCAGTGCGCGTTACGATGCGCTTGATAGAACCTATGAGTATAAAATCACCCGGGTGAAAGATCCAATTATGGTGGGGCATACTTATTATTTCTTTCGGCCGCTCGATATGCAAACCATGGAGCGGGCAACTGCGTTATTGATCGGGGAACATGACTTTCAATGCTTTAGCAAAGTGCATACCGATGTAAACAACTTTATTTGCAACATAAAACAAGCAAAGTGGAATCAAAAAGGCGACTTGCTGGTTTTAACGATCACGGCCAATCGGTTTTTAAGAGGCATGGTTCGATCAATCGTGGGAACCTTGTTGGACGTTGGCTCAAAAAAAATCACCATTAAACAGTTTCAAGAGATATTAAAAAGTAAAGACCGCAAGCAGGCTGGTGTTAATGTGCCGCCCGAAGCATTGTATTTGGTTCATGTTAAATATCCCAAATCAATTTTTATACCTCACCCCCGGCCCCTCTCCGAGGGAGAGGGGTGACTTAATCAAACTCTTTTCAGATGAACCTGATTTAGTGTGAACAAAAAACAGTTAGTGAAGAACATGAACTTAAAATTAAGCGAGAAGTTTTATTCGAACGTCACCCTCTCCTCTGGAGAGGGAAGGGTGAGGTTTACTAATATGATGAAGTAGAGGTTATGGAAAAGGAAAAAGTAAGTAGCGGCAATATTATTGATTGGAAGGTGCTCGGGCGCATCATGAAGTTTATTAAACCTTATCAGGGTCGCTTCTATTTCCTAATACTTCTCACCCTGCTGTTAGGATTTCTTACCCCACTTCGTCCCCTGCTAATTCAATATACACTAGATAAGCATGTCGCCTTTGGTAACTATTGGGCAATGGTGTATGTAATGATCTTTATTCTTGTGCTATTAGTAGTGCAGGCTGCTGTGCAATATGTACATACGTATATTTCAGGGCGTATCGGTCAATATGTAATTCGTGATATTCGTATTCAACTTTATGAACACATTGTAAACCTGCGCCTAAAGTTTTTTGATAAGACTCCTATAGGAAGATTAGTAACCCGTACAGTTTCAGACGTTGAGACACTCGCTGATGTATTTAGTGAAGGCTTGGCCGCTATGGCTGGAGATCTTTTGCAAATCGTTTTCATATTGGTCTTCATGTTTATTACCGATTGGAGATTGGCATTAGTCAGTTTGTCAACGATTCCATTGATGTTGCTTTCCACGTATGTGTTTAAAGAAAAAATTAAAGTTGCCTTTAACGATGTGCGTAATGCTGTCTCAAACTTAAATGCATTTGTACAAGAACACCTTACAGGAATGAACATCGTGCACATGTTTGGAAGTGAAAAAAGAGAGTATGAAAAATTCCAGGAGATCAACAAGGAACATCGTGATGCGAACTTGAGATCAGTATTGTACTATTCTGTTTATTATCCCGTTGCGGAAATCATTGCTGCCATGGGTATTGGCTTGCTAGTATGGTATGGGGCAAAAGGGGTAATCAATCAAGAGCAAACCGGTATTACGGTAGGTACACTCATGGCCTTTATTATGTATATCCAAATGTTCTTTCGCCCCATTCGTATGATTGCTGATCGGTACAACACCTTGCAAATGGGTATTGTAAGTTCATCGCGTATTATCAATCTGTTGGATGATCAAACAGATACGGTTGAGAATGGAGATTATAAACCAGAAGAAGTGAAAGGTGAAGTTTCCTTTGATCATGTGTGGTTTGCATACAACGATGCCGAATATGTGTTGAAGGATGTAAACCTCGAAATCAAAGCCGGAGAAACTATTGCTTTGGTAGGCGCTACTGGTGCTGGTAAATCTTCGATCATCAATTTGCTTAACCGTTTTTATGAAATCAATAGGGGCACTATAAAAGTTGATGGTATTGATATTAAAGAGTACGATTTAAATGTGCTACGTAGAAGCATGGGTGTTGTGCTACAGGATGTGTTCCTATTTTCAGATACGATCCGAAATAATATTACGCTTGGCAATACCGATGTTACAGATGAGATGATTCTTCATGCAGCTGACCTCGTTGGTGCTCGTAAATTCATTGATCGCCTTCCGGGCGGGCTTAATTATAATGTAATGGAGCGAGGCTCTACTATTTCTGTAGGACAAAGACAGCTGCTTTCATTCATTCGTGCCATGGTGTATGATCCCAAAATTTTAGTGTTGGATGAAGCTACTTCTTCGGTCGACAGCGAAACAGAAGAAATGATTCAGGAAGCTATTTCCAAGATGATGGCGACCAGAACATCAATCGTAATTGCACACCGCCTTTCTACTATTCAAAAAGCCAATAAAATTATAGTGCTTGATAAGGGTGAGATTAAGGAAATTGGTACGCATGAAACCCTATTAACCCAGGAAGGCTTCTATGCTCAACTGCACAAAATGCAGTATAAAGAAGTCGTTTAACATTCAACCCCCTAAAACGACCACTCGTCAATAAGTGTCCGCAAAAGAGTTATATTTGCTCTAATGCGTCCTAAAAAAGCCGTTTTGATTTTAGCATTTGCACTTCTTGGAAGCGCATCTGTTTGCTATTCACAATACTCAAAGAGTAAAAAGGCAGGTACGTTTGGTCGCACAAATGTGTCGAGATCAAAGGCAAAAGTGATTTGTCCTATTTTTATAAATAGCCAATATCCCTATCAGGCTATTGGTCTTAAGCTGGGGGATCCGTTTGCATTAAGCTATAAATTTTACCCAAATAAAAATTGGGCTTTTGCAGCTGATGCAGGAAAAGCAGCCAGCGGACTTTACAATAAATATTATCGAAATGCCTTTAATACTTATTTGCCAGATAGTTTGGAAGGCCAGGAAACCATGCAATACTTATCGCACAAAGTTACTGCCGATTGGTTTTTAGAAGCAAAATTTCTGTATCAATGGAATGCTGAAAAAATCTCAAAAGGCTTACAACTCTACGCTGGCTTGGGCTGGCAATGGCGAAACACAAAACTAACGTATGATTATTTATACGAAGATGGGAATTTTGAAAGCAAGTTTGGTAAGTTTTCTGAAAACCGGTTTACCTATGGACCAGTAGGAATTTTAGGATTTGAGTATTCATATTTCTCGCTTCCCATTTCAGCCTTCATAGAAATAGAATGGTTTACCGATGTGCTCCTTGATCCTGGCTATAACCGTTTTCAAGGCGGGGTTGGTTTGCGATACGTGTTTTGATTCCTTAAATCAACTTACAGCGTCTTCCGTCTGCATTTGCTTTTCATACAACTCGCGGTAGGTTCCATTATGCTCCAGCAAACTTTCGTGGGTTCCTTCTTCAACAATAGTTCCTTCGTTTAACACGATAATTTTATTAGCCAGCTTAGCCGATGAAACCCGGTGCGAAATAATAATGCTGGTTCTACCCTGCATTATTTTTTTCATGCTGTTTAGAATCGTGTTTTCTGTTTTTGTATCCACTGCCGAAAGTGCATCATCAAGAATAAGAATTTTAGGCTCACGTACTACAGCACGGGCAATGGACACGCGTTGCTTCTGTCCGCCAGATAACGTAATTCCGCGTTCGCCTACGCGTGTGTTAAACCCTTGCGGGAAAGCGACAATGTTTGAATACACATCAGCATCTTTAGCAGCCTGAATTACTTTGGCTTCCTCAGGTTTTAATAATCCAAAGGCTATGTTGTTAAAGATTGTATCGCTAAACAGAAATACATCTTGGGGAACAACTCCTGTTTGACTTCTCAAACTCAAAAGGTTATAATGTTTGATTGGCGTGTTGTCAATACGCACCTCACCTTCAGTTACATCATACAAGCGGCTGATCAGATTAGACACCGTGCTTTTCCCAGAGCCGGTTGTTCCAATAATGGCTAATGACTCGCCTTCATTAATTACAAACGAAATATTTTTCAACGCCTCAATACCGGTGTCGGGATAGGTAAAGGAAACATTCTTAAATTCTACTTTTCCTTTTATTTCTGTGCTTAGGTCTTTCTCGGAGATGATATCCGTTTTGGTTTTTAAGAACTCATTGATCCGTTTTTGTGAAGCAGCAGCACGCTGCACTAAACTGGTTGTCCAACCCAATGAAGCAACAGGCCAGGTAAGTAAGTTTACATAGATGATAAACTCAGCGATGTTACCAAAGGTGAGCGATCCGTTAATTACCTCAACGCTTCCTGCGTAAACCGTAAGAATTGTACTTAACCCGATAAGTCCCATAATTAAGGGAAAGAAAAGAGATTGTACGCGGGTGAGCTTTAGCGATTGTTTTTTATACTCATCACTCTCTTTCGTGAAATTGATTACGGACTCTTTTTCTCTAATGAATGATTTAATAACCCGTATTCCTGAAAAAGCTTCCTGAACAAAGGTGCTTAACCGCGATTGACTTTTTTGAATTTGTTCAGAACGATGTTCAATAATATTATTTACATAAAATATACTGATCGATAAAATGGGGAGCGGCACTAACGCATACCAGGTGAGTTTAGCGCTAATGGCAAACATAACGGGTATTAACATCATGAAAAGAGTAATCAGTTGCATGCCATACATAATGGATGGCCCGAGGTACATTCGCACACGACCTACATCTTCGCTGATGCGATTCATTAAATCCCCGGTATTATTTCTGCGATAGAAACTCAACGGTAGGCTTTGATAATGATGGAACACTTCGTTTTTCAAGTCGTACTCAACCAATCGACTCATGACAATCAGCGTTTGCCGAACAAAATATAGGAACACCCCCCGAAGCAAGGCCATCACCAAAATAAGAACAGCATACAGTAGAATGCCTCGTGCAAAAATTTCAAAGAAACTTTGTTGTGCTGTGCTATTGGAAAAAGAACGATATACACGGATGTTGTCAACCACTAAATCGATGGAGTGACGAACCATCTGAGCAGGAATAATCTGGAATACGTTTGAAATGATCACAAATAGTAATCCTAAAATCAGGTGCCATTTGTATTTAAGCAGGTATTTGTTGAGGTACTTCAGTTCCTTCATAGGAGGAGGTTAGTTTGCCAGTTCAGCTTTTACAGAATAACTCAGACTGGCCTTCATAAAACGAAAGTGACGATGTTTAGTTCTTGTTGTTTCAGCAAAAGTAACATTTAACTTTTTCTTTAGTGTGTCTTGTGTAATTTTACGGTTCCAAAAGACGTTCTTCACACATGCTTAACAGACGAACCATCCGCATCAAAATCATGCAAAGCCTTTTTGCATTTAATCAGTGCAAAGAAGCTAATCATTCATTGGCGCTCGATTTAATAGAAGAGCGTTTTCAGCCCGATCTCAATTCCATGCAAGTGCAAGACAAAGAACTGCTTCGCAGCCAGAAGAAAGCTGCGCTTCAGCTTTTTGAGAAAAGATTCAAAGGAAAAGATTTAAGTGAAAGTGATGACCCTAAAATTGAAAAAGCAATTGTTGATGCACTCGACTTATTTAATAATGGTGTAACGAAAGATCAGGCCTTTCTCTCTAAGAATATTATTCTTGAAATAGAAAAACTTACGGGTTTGTATCTCAACGTACTTCAATTGCTAGTAGAATTTACTGAATTAGCTGCCGCTGAGAAAAAAGTAAATCATTCAAATTTTGTAAACCATCCCATAATAAAAGCCATTGCAGGTAATGAAGAACTTAGCGCTCAACTTTTGAAGTTGGACGGTGGTTGGCAAAAGCGTAAGGATTCTGTTAGAGGTTGGTTT
Organism: Cyclobacteriaceae bacterium; assembly: GCA_041742535.1. Classification (GTDB taxonomy): domain Bacteria; phylum Bacteroidota; class Bacteroidia; order Cytophagales; family Cyclobacteriaceae; genus ELB16-189. The sequence goes on from JBGSIM010000072.1 coordinate 43,684, forward strand.
AAAGATATCATTAAAGAGGATTCGATTTATCAGGAATTTATTGCTGAAAAAAACCCGAAGGAAGAAAGTCAAAAAGTTTTGATTAAGCATTTGGTTCGTAAACTGATTTTAGGAGCAGGTTCGATCAACGACTTTTTCGAAGATCAGGATATTCGCTGGGCCGAAGATCGTGATATCATAAAGAGTCTAGTAGACAAAACGTTGAAATCTTTTGAAGGAGGTAAAGTTGTGTTACAAAAAATGTCTTTGGATTGGGAGGACGATAAAGCGTTTATCAACAAGTTGTTCAAAAACACAATCAACCTCGATGAGCAATACAAACAATTGATTGCTAAGAATACTAAAAACTGGGAGGTAGATAGATTGCCGCTAACCGACCGGGCCATTTTGGAGATGGCGCTTTCAGAAATGATTCATTTTCCAAACATTCCCGTAAAGGTGACGATCAATGAATACATCGAGTTGTCGAAGGAGTATAGCACGCCTAAAAGCCGCCAGTTTGTAAACGGTATTTTGGATGTGATGTCGAAAACCATGAAGGACTCCGGTGCTATTAAAAAGAGTGGTAGGGGGCTTATCGATAACAAATAGGGCTCAGATTTAACACTCAATTAAATCATTGAACTATTTCAGCCTTGAAAAAAGGGCTTAAAATCGTACCTTTACAATCCCTAAAATTTAAAGACATGGGTAAAAAAGGAAGTAATGCATTAATGGCTTTTTTGGCCGGGGCTGCAGCGGGTGCTATTTTGGGTGTTTTATACGCGCCTGATAAAGGAACCAATACCCGCGAAAAATTGTCATTTCAATTAGATAAGTATAAAAAAACGCTAGAAGACTTTTTGGATGATCTCGTTTCAGGCAAAGAGACTCCGCTAACCACTGAGGCAAAATCGCAAGGACAAAAGGTAGTTTCAGAAGCTCAGGACAAAGCCCAGCGTTTGTTGGATGATGTGGATGAACTTTTAGAGCAAATTCGGGGTAAGAACAGTTAATGTTTTGTTAATAAACTATTCAAAATAGAAAAATAAGAAGGTCACTTCTACTTTTGAGTGATCATTAAGAAGCTAAATTTTAAAACCTATAAACACTATGAAAATTACATTCAGATTGATAACGGCTCTTGCGTTGGTTGCTGTGATTGCGAGTTGTAGCGACCGTGCCTCTGAAAAGAGAATTGCAGAATTGGAAAGCAGACTGGCACAAGTTGAAGGCAACAAAGGAGCAACTACTCCAACGGCCACACCTGATGCAGCTCCGGCAGCAGCCGAAGTAAAACCAGAAGGTCCTCTACCGGTTGCTCAGTTTGAGAAAGTAGAACATGATTTTGGAACCATTCAAGATGGGAAAAAAGTAAACTACCGTTATAAGTTAACTAACAATGGTGAAGCTCCGCTAATTATTCAGAGCGCTCAGCCATCATGCGGTTGTACTGTTCCTACATTTTCTCAAGAGCCTATCCCTGTTGGTGGTACTGGTTTTATTGACGTAGAATTTGATAGCAGCGGCAAACCAGGTATCAATAACAAAACAGTAACAGTGACAGCCAACACATGGCCAAAAGTAACAACCCTTCGTTTCAAGGCAATGGTAACACCTAAGCCTGATGGAGCGAATGGCCCTGTGCAATAAACATAACTGATACACTAGCAATAGACATCCCAAATCGAATATCGGTTTGGGATGTCTCTTTTATTAGGATAACTTTGCAGCCCAAAATTTTCTATATATGATGCACTCGATTTTATTACAAGCACAACCTTCAAGCGGTGGAATGCCCATGCAATTATTGTTTATGGGGGCTATCATTGCTGTTTTTTATTTCTTTATGATTCGTCCACAGCAAAAGAAGGCGAAAGACCAAAAGAAATTTGTTGAGGAAATTAAGAAAGGCGACAACATTGTTACAATAGGTGGTATGCACGGAAGGATAGCTGAAATTGAAGACGATACGTTTATCATTGAAGTGGAACGTGGAGGTAGAATAAAATTTGCAAAATCCTCTGTTTCTATGGATTCTACTAAAGCAATTGCTGGAAAAAAACCTGCAACTGCCAAAGTTGATTAAGGGAGATTTTATTTTCGGGTTAAATCCGGTACAACTATGAACCTGGCCAGGATTTTTGTTAACCTATTTCAATTTAACCGAACAAACTGGAAGGCAGTGGCGCTATGTTTTGCAGCCGCTGCCATCTTCTGGCTTTTCAATTCGTTTAATAAAAACTACGCAACCAACATTCGTTTTCCACTCCGGTTTGATTATGCACAGGAAAAATTCATTCCTCTAACTAATTTACCGCAAGACATAAGTATTAATGTAAGTGGCAATGGTTGGGATCTTTTTAGAAAGAGCATTGGGCTTCAGCTTCCCCAACTAAGTATTCAGCTGCAACGACCCACTGAAGTAAAAAAAATTGTGGCCGGCTCTCTTACTCCAATGTTTAGTAATCAATTGGGCGATGGCTTAAAAATAAATTACATTGTAGCTGACACACTTCGGTTACAGATTGATGAACTAGATACACATAAGTTCAAACTAGTTACTGACTTAAGTCAGGTTTCCTTTAAAGAAGGATATGGAAGAATAAGTCCGGTTGTAATACTTCCTGATTCTGTAAAACTGCAAGGAGCCAAGTCGTTACTTCACCAACTTCCTGATTCAATCGTGTTGGTGTTGCCTAAAGCAAATTTAGATGAGCGGTTACGCAAAGAGGTGGAGATAGCGATTCCCAATGCAACGGTGATCGAAAGAAATCCAAAAGTAGCTTCTGTTATGTTTGAGGTAGGACCTTTATCGATTATAGAAACCTATGTATCATTAAAGGTTTTCAGTTCCTCAACCAAGGTTAGCTATGTGGATAGCGTTAGGGTGAGTGTGCGCATCCCGAAGATTCAGGAAGAAAAATTTAAAGAAGATAAAACTTCAATGCAGGCAGTTGTGGATTTAAAAAACAAACCAAAAGGAACCCACCGTTTACTTCCACAAGTAAGAGGTCTTGCATCGTATATAAGTGTTATTTCAATCGATTCAGTTTCGGTTAAGCAATTCTAAACCTATGAAGCTGCCTCTGCAAATAGGAATAACAGGAGGAATAGGCTCGGGCAAAAGTCTGGTTTGCAAAATATTCAGGGTGTTAGGTGTGCCGACATACGATGCCGATAGCCGAGCGAAAAATTTAATGACCACTGACGGAATATTGGTCGATCAGATCAAAAAAGAATTCGGATCATTGTCATACAATTCGGAGGGTGCGCTTAATCGGGAGTTCTTAAGTAGCTCGGTTTTTAGCCAACCTGATAAGTTGGAAAAGCTAAATTCACTTGTTCATCCCAGGGTTGCAGTAGATTTTGAACAATGGGCTGCAAGTCAGGCAGGCTGTAAGTATATATTAAAAGAGGCTGCGTTACTTTTTGAGTCGGGATCGTATCGCACGTTGGATAAAATCATTTTGGTAACAGCTCCTGAAACTATGCGAATAAAAAGAGTGTTGGCAAGAGACAAACACCGCACTCAGGCTGATGTTGAAAACATAATTAGAAACCAACTACAGGAAGAAGAGAAAAAGATGAAGGCAGATTATATTATTCGAAATGATGAGCAGGAGTTGATTTTGCCCCAAGTGTTGGATTTACATGAGCGGTTCAACTCAATGAACTAAAAAAACGTTTTCTTACTTCCAATCATATATATTTTAATCAATTTGAAATGAGCATAAGTGACTATACCCAATTGTATGATTATCGAAATGCTAGTTCTGCACCAGTATGCCGAAGTACAGTATTTTGGTGCGCAGGTATGTTGTCACTTAATGAAATCTATAACAAATGAAAAAGACACTTATTACCATTGGCGTTGTAGCGGTGGTTATATTTTTACTGGCCCTTCCTAAGCTTAATCTCTTTGGCGATAAGGCTGAAGCAGCTCAGCAAGCAGCCGGGCAAGGAGGAGCGAAACCCCTTTCTGTTGATGCATTGGTTATTAAGCCAGCAAAACTGGATAATAAATTGAACGTTACGGGCTCGGTGTTACCCAACGAATCGTTAGAACTTAAAAGTGAAGTTTCGGGAAAGATTACCTCTATTGCTTTTCGTGAAGGAAAGAATGTAAAAAAAGGAGACTTGTTGGTACAAACTAATGATGATGAAATTGCAGCGCAATTAGAGAAACAGAAGTACAATCGCAAGCTCAATGAAGATAATGAGTTTCGTCAGCGCAAACTTTTAGAAAAGGACGCTATTAGTCAAGAGGAGTATGACAATGCACTCAATAGACTAAACACAACAAGTGCCGATATTCTCTTATTAGAAACACAACTTGCTAAAACCCGTATTCGTGCGCCTTTTGATGGAGTGATTGGTTTGCGTTTTGTAAGTGAAGGCGCATACATCTCGCCCAGCACAATCATTACAACACTTTACAATATCTCACCAGCTAAAATTGAATTTGCTATCCCAGGTCGTTATAGCACACAAGTATCACCCGGAAAGAAAATCCGGTTTAGCATTGAAAGTGATATGATCGTATACGAAGGAGAAGTTTATGCCATTGAGCCGCGCATTGATCCGGATACACGTACGCTAAAAATAAGAGCTCTTGCCGACAATAGAAATGGAAATTTATTACCAGGTCAGTTTGTAAAAGTTGAACTGATTTTGCAATCGAGTAATACAGCTATACTTGTTCCTACCGAAGCGGTAATTCCTGAGCAAAATGGGAAGAAGGTTTTCATAAAGAAAAACGGAAAAGCGGAGGAAGTTTATATAGAAACAGGCATTCGAACAGCAAACTCACTTGAGGTGACATCAGGACTTCACATTGGAGATACGGTGTTAACAACAGGCATTTTGCAATTGCGTGCTGGCATGGGTGTTCAAATTGCAAAGTTAGATTAGAAGGTGAGGGCTTTAAATTAATAAACCATGGCAAGTCTTTCAATAACAAGTATCAACCGACCCGTTCTGGCCATTGTAATGTCTTTGGCTATTATCCTTTTCGGGATAATTGGTTTTATGTTTTTGGGAGTTCGCGAATTCCCAAGTGTTGACCCTCCGGTAGTTACAGTGTCAACTACCTACGTAGGTGCTAACTCTAGTGTTATCGAGTCTCAGATTACTGAACCTCTTGAAGAGGCTGTAAACGGAGTTCCAGGTGTTCGCACTATTACTTCTGTAAGTCGTGAAGGAAGAAGCAACATAAGTGTTGAATTTGAATTAGGAGTTGATCTTGAAACAGCAGCCAATGATGTGCGCGACAAAGTTTCAGGGGCCACAAACAGACTTCCTCCGGATGTTGATCCTCCTCGTGTTGAGAAAGCAGATGCTGATTCAAGTCCGATTATATTTTTGACCGTAGTAAGTAGCAAACGTGATTTGCTTGAGCTTTCGCGGATTGCTGAATTATATTTTAAGGAACGTATTCAAACAATTCCCGGCATTAGCTCCGTGCAGGTTTGGGGTGAGCGAAGATATTCTATGCGCTTATGGATGGATCCAATAAAGCTTGCTTCCCTAAAGCTTGCACCATCTGATGTACTTCAGGCTGTCAACCGCGAAAACGTTGAACTTCCTTCTGGCCGCGTAGAAGGCTCTAATACGGAGCTAACAGTTCGTACTATGGGTCGACTCGCCACTGAAGAAGATTTTAATAACTTAATTCTTAAAGAAGATGGTGACAACATTGTTCGCTTTAGTGATATAGGTCATGCAGAGTTAGGTGCCGAAAATGATCGTAGCATTTTAAGGAGGGATGGAGTGCCGGGTTGTGCTATTGCTATTGTAGCTCAACCAGGAGCGAATAATATTGATATCTCCCAGCGATTGTATAAGAAGCTTGCACAAATAGAACACGATCTTCCTCCGGACGTTCGGTATGTAATGAGTTATGACTCCACCGAATACATTCGTGCATCAATTTCGGAAGTGGAGGAAACCATCATCATTGCATTTTGTTTAGTGCTTGCTATCATCTTTCTTTTTCTTCGCGATTGGCGCACAACAATTATCCCTGTTGCAACCATCCCTATCTCTCTTATTGGTTCATTCTTTGTAATGTATTTGTTAGGCTTCACAATCAATGTACTTACCCTGTTGGGGATTGTGTTGGCCATTGGGCTAGTGGTAGATGATGCTATTGTTGTTCTTGAAAATATTTATGTAAAAGTTGAGGAAGGTGAAGATCCAGTGGAAGCTGCCAAAAAAGGTTCTACTGAAATTTACTTTGCGGTTATTTCGACAACGGTTTCGGTCGTAGCTGTTTTCTTACCGGTAATATTTCTTCAGGGTTTAACTGGCAGGCTGTTTCGTGAGTTTGGATTAGTAGTGGCAAGCTCAGTAGCCATTTCAGCCTTTGTATCGCTTACACTTACTCCTATGATGAGCGCTAAGATATTAAAGAGAAGAGCAGTGCAGCCATGGCTTTATCGTGTTACTGAACCTTTCTTTGAATCGCTTACCAAAGCATATAGCTCATCGTTGGCTGGTTTTATGAACCACAGATGGCTGGCATTTGTAATTATTGCAGCTTCCGGTGGACTAATTTACTTAATGGGAGTAATAGTGCCTTCTGAACTTGCTCCTATGGAAGATCGTAGTGAATTCAGGTTACAGGCTCAAGCACAAGAAGGAGCTACTTTTGAATACACGGATAAATATGTAGAAGAGCTCAACAATTTTGTTCGTGAAGAGGTACCTGAAACATTTGGGTATTTAAGTGTAACAGCACCAGGGTTTGGCGGGGCTGGTGCAAACTCAGGTTTTGTAAGGGTGATGTTAAAATCTCCTGCTGAAAGAACCAGAACACAACAACAAATTGTTGATGATGTTACTAATAAAGCAAAAAAATATACGGGGGTAAGAACATTCGTTACACAAGCTCAAACCATTGGTGATAGAAGAGGAGGTTTTCCGGTGCAGTTTGTAATTCAAGCTGCGGAAATAGAAAAATTAAAAGAAGTGCTTCCTGAATTTTTGGCAAAAGCGAATGAGAGCCCTAAGTTTTCTTTTGTTGATCTCGACTTAAAATTCAATAAGCCGGAAATAAATATTTCAATTGATCGCGACAAAGCACGAAATCTTGGCGTGAATGTTTTTGATATAGCTCAAACTCTTCAACTCGGGCTTAGCGGCTCGCGATTTGGTAACTTTATAATGAATGGTAAGCAATATCAAATTATTGGGCAGGTTGAACGAGGAGATAGGAATGAACCATTGGATTTGAAGACCTTGTATGTGAAGAATAAGCGAGGCGAGTTAATTCAGTTGGACAACTTGGTTACGTTTGAAGAAATCAGTAGTCCGCCACAACTTTATCGTTTCAACCGATATTCCTCCGCGAAAGTAAGTGCACAATTAGCGAAAGGTGTTGCGCTTGGAGAAGGCATTAAGGAAATGGAGCGAATAGCCGATGAAGTATTGAATGAGTCTTATTCAACCAGCTTGGATGGAGCTTCGCGCGAATTTTCTGAAAGCTCCTCTAGTATCTACATTGCATTTGGTATTGCATTGGCAATCATTTACCTGATTCTCGCTGGTCAGTTCGAAAGTTTTAAAGATCCTTTAATTATTATGTTTACCGTGCCACTTGCGTTGGCAGGAGCCCTTATCTCGTTGTGGTATTTTAATCAGACCTTAAATATTTTTAGCCAGATTGGGATTATTATGTTGATAGGACTGGTAACCAAGAATGGAATCTTAATCGTTGAGTTTGCTAATCAACGAAAGGAACAAGGAAAAAAATTATTAGAAGCTGTTACTGAGGCTGCCGAGTCGCGCTTTCGCCCTATTATTATGACAAGTCTTTCAACCATACTAGGTATTTTACCAATTGCGTTGGCATTAGGAGCTGGATCAGAAAGCCGAGTGTCAATGGGTATTGCTGTAATTGGAGGGATGGCATTCGCTACCGTATTAACCTTGTATGTAATTCCTGCCATTTATTCCTATGTAAGCAATAAAGACGCAAATGTAATAGCACACTAAGTTCAATTTTATTTTTCCTATGAATCGTTTTTTTGCTGTCTTTGTTTTTGTTTGTAGTGCTTCTTTAATCTATGCGCAAGATGAGTTGAGTCTTGCCAATGCAATTCAAATTGGATTGCAGAATAATTTTAATGTTCAAATTGGGAAACTTAACGAAGACATTGCTAAAAAAAATAACACATGGGGGCAAGCTGGCTTATTTCCGACTATCAATTTAATTAGTAATCAAAACAATAGTGTTGTGCAGCGAAAACCTGCTAACCCCTTTGCAGTAGCAGGTAAAAACGTTTCGGATAACCTAAACGGACAACTTGATGCACAGTTTACTTTATTTGATGGATTTTTTGTAAGGCTCTCCAAAGAACGCCTGGAGAAGTTAGAGGAGTTGAGCAGTGGGAATGCCCGTTTTGTAATGGAGAACACCGTGCAGGCCATTATTCTGGGTTACTACCAAGTATTATTGCAACAAGAGCAATTAGATGTGCTGGTTAAAAATAAGGCCTTCTCGAAAGAACGATATGATTATGTAAAGCTTAGAAAAGAATTAGGCAGTGCTATCACCTTTGATGTCCTTCAAGAGCAAAATAATTATTTGACTGATTCAGCCAGCGTGTTGCAACAGGAAATTCTAATTAAAAATACCATCCGGAATTTCAATCTTCTGCTCAATGAAAACATAAACAAGACATATTCGCTTACAGATACAATTCCATTTGAGAATGAAGAGTATCAATACGAAGATTTGCGTGATAAGATGGTAAAGTCTAATACCAATTTACGAAATCAATACATAAGCCAGGAACTGTTTCGCAATGCAACCGGTATAGCGCAGTCCAACTATTCACCCCTCATTACTCTAAATATGGGAGCCAATGGTAGCCTTGACAGATTGAACGCAAACTTCAGAACAAGCACTGGAAACATTCTTGAAAATACTGTGGGGTACGTTAATCGCGATCCTGGACAACCTGTATATAACAATGTGAATGAAACTGCACTAACACCATTAACTCAAACGGGTAATAGTTATGGGGCATACGCAAATTTTGGATTGCGATTTACCTTGTTTAATGGTGGCCAAATCAGACGTGCCGTTGAGAACTCAAGAATTCAGGAGAAGATTGGACAGGTTACCACTGATCAACTTAAACTGTCTCTTGAAAATGATTTATTGGCAACTCTTGATTTATACAATTTAAGAAGGCAACTGGTACAAATTTCGCAAATTAGGTTTCAGGCTGCTGAATTAAACCTTTCGTTAGCAAATGAACGCTATAAGAACGGAGCTCTGAGTGCCATTGATTTACGTATCGTTCAGGATAGTTATCAGCAGGCAGCATTAGAGAACATACTCGCCATTTATGCCGGCATTACAAGTCGGGTGGATTTGGTGAGATTAACCGGAGGGTTGCTAGATAGTGGCCAGCAATAGTCTTGCTTAACTTTCTGCCTGAACTTCTTCAGGTTTCATTACCCAAAAGTTATTAAAACCTTCACCTACCTGAATGCTTAGAAATCCATTGGCCAACATTTCAAGAATAGCAAGGAAGTTGAAGATAAGGGCAATTCGGGTAGGAGCATTTACAAACAACTCAGTAAAGGCTACACGCTGCTTTGACGTAATCTCGGCCAAGATGAATTCCTTTTGCCCCTCCATTGTATATGGATATTGAATTACCTGATGTACAGGCTTATTTTTTTCCTCTTCTTGTCGTTTAAGAACCTTTTCAAAAACTGTTAACAGTTTAAATAAGTCAACATCCTGCAGTTCAGCCTCCACGTTGGTGCTTTCAGCCAAGGCTCTTAGTTCCTTCATCAGGTTGCCTCGCTTTTCCTTCATTAGCTCCGTTTCCTCCATTTTATGGAACTGTTCAACTACTGATTTGTACTTTTTGTACTCAAGTAAATGTTTTACCAGCTCTTCCCGGGGATCAATTTCATTCCCTTGCTCATCCAACTGAGGGCGCGGAAGTAGCAATTTGGATTTTATCCGCATAAGCGTAGCCGCAACCAGAATAAATTCGCTGGCTACCTCTACATTAAGTGTTTCGAGGCTTCGTATATATTCAAGAAAGTCGTTTGTAATCGTTGAGATTGGAATGTCGTTGATGTCCAGTTCATCGCGCTCAATAAAAAACAAAAGAAGGTCAAAAGGGCCTTCAAAAAGTGGCAATCTTATTTCAAACGGTTCTTGCTGCATAACAAATTCAAGTGGGTCACAAAAGTAGTCAGGTTTGGATGATTTTGGGTGCTAAATATGGAGAAAGTAGAATAGAATGCTTAACCCATTGTAATTCCCTATTTTTGCTTTCTGTAAATCCAACTGTCATTTAAACAAGTTACCTTGATGGCTGTTATAGGATTATCTTTACTAAATAGCCACTAGAAACGCCCATGCTCATTACGCCCGGGAAATTATTAGCCAAGATTAACAGTCCTGATGATCTCAAGAAATTGGATGAAGTTCAACTTGTTCAATTATGCGAAGAACTTCGGAATTTTATCATTGATAATGTCTCAGTGTATGGCGGCCACTTTGGGGCTAGTCTTGGGGTAGTAGAACTAACGGTGGCACTTCATTATGTTTTTAACACGCCAACAGATCAACTAGTATGGGATGTTGGTCATCAGGCCTACGGACATAAAATTCTTACTGGTCGCAAGGAAAACTTTCATACCAACCGAACCTATAATGGGATCTCGGGCTTTCCCAAAAGAAATGAAAGCGAGTATGACACATTTGGTGTAGGTCATTCATCAACTTCTGTATCGGCAGCCTTAGGTATGGCTATGGCCTCTAAATATTTAGGCAACGAAAGCAAGCAACACATTGCAGTGATTGGAGATGGTGCTTTAACCGGGGGAATGGCCTTTGAAGGACTCAATCATGCTGGGGTTTCCGATACAAATCTGCTGATTATCCTCAATGACAATTGCATGTCGATTGATCCCAACGTAGGAGCATTAAAAGATTACCTCACAGATATCACCACTTCAAAAACCTATAATCGTTTGAAGGATGATGTATGGAATTTATTAGGCAAGCTTTCTCACTTCGGAAAAAATGCGCAAGAAATTGTTTCAAAAGTAGAGAATGGCATTAAGTCAACATTGTTGAGTCAAAGCAATTTATTTGAGTCTCTCAACCTAAGATACTTTGGTCCGGTAGATGGGCATGATGTAGATCACATGGTGGCCGTGCTACGAGATTTAAAGCAGATCAAAGGACCTAAAATACTTCATTGTGTTACCGTAAAGGGAAAAGGTTATGGGCCTGCCGAAAAAGGTAATGCGACTACCTGGCACGCACCAGGTACATTTGACAAAATCTCAGGAGAGATTCATAAAAAGGTGTATGATGTGCCACAAGCGCCTAAGTATCAGGATGTATTTGGCCATACACTGGTTGAGCTAGCCCGTAAGAATGATAAGATCATGGGAATCACTCCGGCTATGCCTTCAGGATCCTCCATGAACATCATGATGAAAGAGATGCCCGATCGCGCGTTGGACGTTGGTATCGCAGAGCAACACGCAGTGACATTTTCAGCAGGGCTAGCCACACAAGGCATAATACCATTTTGTAACATATATAGCTCGTTTATGCAACGGGCTTATGATCAGGTTATCCATGATGTGTGTATTCAAAACTTGCCAGTTAATTTTTGTTTAGACAGAGCCGGCTTTGCTGGTGCCGATGGCCCTACTCATCATGGAGCTTATGATATTGCTTACATGCGATGCATACCGAATATGATTGTGTCTGCTCCTATGAATGAGCAAGAGCTAAGAAACTTAATGTTTACGGCTCAATTACCGAGAACAGAAAAAGCTTTTACAATAAGATACCCGCGAGGACAGGGAGTAATGCCAAATTGGAAAACTCCTTTTGAGGAAATTGAAATAGGTAAAGGGCGCAAGATTAAGGATGGAGAAGAGCTGGCAATACTCACTTTTGGACACATTGGTAACTATGCTGTAGAAGCTTGTCAACAATTGGCAAAGAAGGGAATTAATCCAGCACATTATGATTTGCGTTTTGCTAAACCACTCGATGAAGAAATGCTTCATGAGGTTTTTGCGAATTACAAGAAGGTAATAACCGTTGAGGACGGCTGTATTCAAGGGGGTATCGGCAGCGCAGTGTTAGAATTTATGGCTGATCATAATTATCATGCTGAGGTTAAGCGATTGGGAATCCCCGATCAAATTGTGGAGCATGGTGAGCAGTTTGAGCTTCATCGGGAATGTGAGTTTGATACAACAGGCATAATTCATGCTGCCGAGGTGATGCTGATTCCAGCAAATTCCTATAAATCAAAGTAGTTTATTCAGGTTCATTATTGACAAATACTCTCTGAAAATCAGCTAAATAGATAACAGAGGTCAATACCGATTGCAAACACCTGAGAAATTTATCAACATCCATCCATCAGGATGCTGCGGATATTTTGAAAATTCATCTAATCCATTCTAATTTGTCGTTAATTGTATATATTTGGAAACTAGGAATTATTTTATGACTGGTTGTTTACTTAATACTCAATACACTGAATAAACCCCTAAAATTCATAAGCTCATGCAAGAAGAATTATTGAATGATCCTCACAAATATGACGCATGGAACAACATGGCTCTCAACTTAGCCTTAGTAATTTGGGCTGTTGGACTATTGGTTATTCTTGGTTATTTTGTGAAGTTGGCTACAACAGGAGGCAGCAAAAACAAATATGACTTTATCAATCGACATGAGATAAACTTATTGTGGATTGCGTCAATCATTTTGATCGTTGGCGGAACATTCTTTGTTAATGCTAATGTTACTGAGCTAACAACCCTCTGGATCTTTGTAAGAATCTTTACAACAACAATGGCCGGCTTCTTTGTTGGTGTTATCATCAAAAACCTGCTCAAGTTTTACTACCCATTCTTCATTGAAAGAAGATTGAAAGTTCTTCGCTATAAGCCACGGATTTCCCCTAAAACGGGCAAGCCAATGAAACTTCTAAGTGAAGAAGAAGAAGATGCTCACATGGACGAAGGTATGATTGAGGAAGAGAATGTTTTCTCGGTAGACTATGATGTGTGGTTAGATGAAGAAAGCGGTTACAAGCAAATTGAAAAATATGCAGGTCACCTGCACGCTATCCAGTGTCCTGAATGTAACTACCAGACATTTAAAGTAACCCGCGAAGAAGTGATAAAGGCTCCCTCTTCAATCGAGGAAGGTGAGTTGATGAAACACTATGTGTGTAGCTATTGCGGTTACAAGGCAAGAAAAACTGTAACACTGAAGGTATCTACTAAAATGGACGAATCTTCTGCTCCGGCAACGGCTTAAGCAGAAATTAAATAATCTAAAAGCCTCGCTTGCGAGGCTTTTTTTATGCCCTTAAATGGCAGGTAATTTAATTTGATCGGAGTAAAATTTCATGCGCGTATGGCGGGTGTCAAGTAACACGATCCGATCAATCGAAGCGCGTTTGTGATTGACAAAAACCTCCACATAATCTGATCCAAGTAAATACAGATTCACTTTGTGTTTATAATAACGAATGTTCATGATAAAGCTGGCGTGCTCATAAAGCAATGGAATCTTTTTTTCAAGCGGAAGACTACTCAGATTGTTCCAGCAAATCATCAATTAAACTTATTGAAAATTAAAGTTTAATCATTGTATAATCTCAGTTTTAATAGAATGATAATTTGCTGGGAAGGATCCCTTCTTAAATTGATTTTCATTTATGCCTAAAATCATTTTTTGCAATTTCAGAAGGCTGGGCTAACTTTGCACTCCCTAAATCAGCCGTGGCGTTTTTTTGGCTGTATATGGTGGATGTAGTTCAGTTGGTTAGAATGCTAGATTGTGATTCTGGAGGTCGCGGGTTCGAGCCCCGTCATTCACCCATTTAAGATTCCCCCGCCAAAGGCGGGGTTTTTTTATGCCTTATCGGGAAAAAGTTAATCGTTCTCCGCTTTTACTTTCGTCAAGATTTCCCTCAGAATAAGCTAAATGCCCCGAAACCCAGGTGTGGGTTACAGCTGATTGAAAGGTAGTTCCTTCAAAAGGAGACCAACCACATTTAGCCAGAATATTACTCTTTTCAACTTGCCAAGGTTTGTTTGGATTCACTAAAACCAAATCCGCAAAGTACCCTTCTCTTATAAATCCCCGGTCCTTTATTTGAAAAAGGATGGCGGGGTTGTGAGCCATTTTTTGAACAATCTTTTGGAGGGTAATTTTCTTCTGGTGATAAAACTCCATCATGGTCACAACGCTATGCTGAACTAACGGTCCACCGGAAGGTGCCTGAAAATAATTGTTCTTTTTTTCTTCAAGGGTATGCGGAGCATGATCGGTAGCAATAACATCGATGCGATCATCCAGCAAAGCCCGAAATATTTCTTGTTGATCGGCTGATGCTTTGATGGCCGGGTTCCATTTTATAAACATACCTAGTCGATCATAATCGGCATCATTAAACCAAAGGTGATGAATGCAGGCTTCGGCTGTGATCCTTTTCTTTTCTAACGGAAGTGAATTATCAAACAAGCTTGTTTCCTTAGCTGTAGAGATATGAAGAATATGTAATCGTGTTCCATGTTTCTTAGCTAATTCAACAGCATAAGATGACGACTTATAACAGGCTTCAGCGCTGCGAATTTTTGGGTGATAATTTACAGGCATGGTTTCGCCATAGCGCTCTTTAAACTCAGCCGTATTTTTTAGGATGGTGAATTCGTCTTCGCAGTGTGTCGCAATAAGCGATGGGAACTTTGAGAAAAATCCTTCTAGTACTTTAGGCTCATCCACTAATAGATTGCCTGTGGAGGAACCCATAAAAATTTTAAGTCCACACACTTTGGTGAGATCTGTCTTCAACACCTCATCGAGATTATCATTTGAGGCACCAATGAAAAATGAGTAGTTGGCAAGAGAGGTTCGCGAAGCAATTTGGTACTTATCCTCTAGGAGCGCTTGAGTAAAAACAGGTGGCACAGTATTGGGCATTTCCATAAAGCTGGTAACACCTCCGGCCACGGCCGCTCTTGATTCAGTATAAATATTCCCTTTGTGTGTCAATCCCGGTTCGCGAAAGTGAACCTGATCATCAATAGCTCCTGGTAATAGAAAATTTCCTTTAGCATCGATCACACGAGTAGTTTTGTCAGCGGATAGATTTGCACCAATTTTTTCAATGCGTGTTCCGCGAATTAGTACATCGCTTTCAACGACTTTTCCTTCGTTTACTACTTTCGCATTCGTGATTAACGTAGAGTTCATTACCTTGTGGAATTCGTAAAGATAAAAAATCTTGAGTAGCCCTATCGCCTGGAATGATTTTAAGTTGAATAAGCAATTGTGGGATGCAATCGCTGATTCTGGATTTGAAAATCCAACTGAAATCCAACAAAAGTGTATCCCACTAGTGTTGGGTGGACAGCATGTAATTGGTATTGCCCAAACCGGAACTGGAAAAACAGCTGCCTATATGCTGCCGTTGTTGATGAAACTCAGGTATGCACAGGGCAGCGAGGTGAGGGCTCTTATTCTCGTTCCTACAAAAGAACTTGTTGTGCAGGTTGCTGCTCAGGCAGCGGCATTAGCAAAATATACCGACTTGCGACTTGTAGATATTTATGGAGGAGTTGGCACAAAAACTCAGATCGAAAAAATACAAGCGGGTGTAGATTTGATCATAGCTACACCTGGCCGTTTGTTAGAGTTATATCAACGCAATGAACTTGTGCTGAAACAAATAAAAACATTAGTGCTTGATGAAGCGGATAGAATGATGGATATGGGCTTTATGCCACAGTTGCGTAGGATTTTTGAGATCATTCCATCCAAGCGACAAAATGTTTTGTTTTCTGCTACTTTTCCCCAAAAGGTGGAGCGCCTGGCAGACGAGTTTTTAGATTTTAGTGTGCGCGTGGAAGTCACGCCACCAGCAACCGTTGCTACCAAAGTGGTTCAGGAATTATATTATGTACCCAATTCAGCAACGAAGATTAATTTTCTTGAACACCTTCTCAACACCCAGACGGATTTTATCCGGGTGATGATTTTTACTCGAACGAAGGATGTTGCTAATAACATTTACAAGTACTTAGATAGAAAGCACCTTGGCCCTGTTCGGGTGATTCACTCCAACAAAGCACAAAACAGTCGCATTAATGCGATGAATGAATTTAAGGAAGGAAAGCTGAGAATTTTAGTTTCTACCGATGTAGCCTCGCGCGGAATTGATGTTACCAATGTTTCGCATGTAATCAATTTTGATGTGCCGATTCAATATGAAGATTACGTTCATCGCACGGGTCGTACGGGTAGGGCATTTCAGGACGGAAAAGCGATTACGCTAGCCACAGAAGCTGAACGTTATCACATCGATAAAATTGAAAAAATTATTCGCGAGAAGATCACGGAGAAACAACTGCCGAAGAATATTGAGGTGGAAGAAACCTCCTACGAAGAAACGCAGGATATGGCACGTGAAGTAGACAGACAGAAGCGTTATGAAGACCCTGAATTTAAAGGGGCATTTCACGAGAAGAAGAATAAATAATTTAACGATTTTAAAAATGGATTTTAAACCATTTCAAAATCAACTCAATCTTCCTGAGAGAAGGTGGGTAGGGTTACGGTAAAACTAGTGCCCTTGTTAACAGTAGACCTAACCGTTACAGTTCCTTTTAATTTTTCCACAGTCTCTTGTACGATGTAGAGACCAAGACCTGAACCTTGTGTGCGATAGGTAGCCCTGAAGAACATTTTAAAAATTTCTTGTTGATACTTTTCTTCAATACCGGGTCCATTGTCAGCAATGATGATAGTTACTCCGGTAGCACTATCATGTATACCGATAGAAACCTCAGCAACCCGATCATTTACGTAATGATGTTTAACTGCATTAGAAATTAAATTGCTAAGTATAATCCGCACGCGCCTTGGGTCATTTCTAAATTCGTTTTTAGTGTGTATGTCCACCAGGAATTTTATTTTGGAATAATTCTCAAGAAAATGGACATCTTCCATGATATCTTTTATTATCGTTTCGAATTCTATGTGATCCGAAATAATATCAAGTCTTGCATTGCGCGAGAAGTCAATGATATCGCGAATAAAAAAATCAAGTTTCCGCACACTCTTATCAATCAAATTCAAATACTCGGTTAAATCTTTTTCCTTTTCGAGTCGTGCCAAGCTAATGAGCCCTTGAATAGAGGATAGAGGAGAACGTAAATCGTGAGAAGCACTATACACGAAACGATCGAGTTCGGTGTTTACTTTTTTAAGCGCTTCGTTTTGCTTTCGTATTAATGTTATCCGCCAGGTATAAAGGGCAAAGAGGATACTGCAAACGAGAACAATCAGAATGAAGTAGAACCAAAAGGTTTGATAGAAAAATGAGTTGACACGAAAAGAAAGAGAAGCGCCTGCCTCATTCCAGATGTTATTATCGTTACTCCCAATAACACGAAAGGTATAATCCCCAGGTGGGAGGTTGGTGTATTCTACTTCGCCTTTTGTTATATCATCACTCCAGTTCTTATCAAATCCTTCTAATTGATATCGAAATTTATTTCGCTCGGGAGCGGAAAAACTTAACGAACTAAATTGAAATGAATATCGAAAGGTTCCGGCTCGTATGCGTTGATCATTTTCGTAAGGATTGTTTGCAAGGCTGTCGGTAACAAATTTATCGATTCGAATAACGGGAACGATAAAATTACTTTTGTTCATTTTAGGATCGATTATACAAACGCCACCCAAGGTGGGAATATAAACTTTTCCGGTGCGGGAAAGAGTTGAGCGGGTTGCTCCCGTGCATTCCTTATTATTCATCCCGTCTTTGTCATTCACAAGTTGATAGGGAACAATTTTATTTTGAGAAATACACTCAATCAGAATTTTTTTATCAATTTTAACTACCCCATTGTTTGTTGTAATCCACATAGTTCCATGTTGGTCATCAATCCAGTCAAAATAAGTTTTACTTTTTGGATCGAAGCTTAGAGGAATTGCGCGAAGGCTATCCTTATCAAAATACATTGGGCCAGTATTTGCCATTACCCAAATTTTACCCTCATCGTCCTGATCAACATTAAAGATTAAAATTCCCGCATCATCTTTACGAACATGATAGGTTTGTGTGGTTCCGTCTATTGCAATTTTAGTCATGCCTCCGCTATTCGTTCCAACATAAATATCTCCGTTGTTGGCTTCGGTGATTGATAAAATGTAATTTGATTCTAATCCATTATTGCGATTATAAACTTTTAGGATTTCTCCATCTCTAAACTTAACAGCTCCACCGGATCGGGATCCAAACCAAAAATTTCCTTGTCGGTCTTTTAGTACGGTTCGAAAATCATCGGCAGGCATGCCATTCGCTGTTGAGTATACTATTTCCTTTCTGTCTCTTATATTAATGATGCCTGAATAAGTAGCAAGCCAAATGGAGTTAGGTGACTCTTCGAAAATATCGCGTATCCCATTTCCGGCAATAGGTGTTTTAATACTAACCGAGTGCCACTGACCGTTTTCGAGGATATCAATTTGATTGACATCGGTACCTATATAAAGTTTTCCACTGGGAGGTTCATGGATGATGTTTATGCGATTACTGCTCAACAAGGGCATTTGCAAATTGGAGATGTTTGTTTCACGAAGACGGACAATGCCCGAGCGATTGGATGACAACCATAAATTTCCTTCACGATCTTTAATAATTTTTGTAATCCGAGTAAAGTCAACTCCATTCTTTGATTCAAGAACTTCAAGTTTATTCTTCTCCAGATGATAGCGACCAAGCCATCGTTCAGTTCCAATCCATACGGTTGAACCGCTACCGATTCGCATTGTATTAATTTGAGTATTTTCTAAGGCTGGAATTGAAGTTAAATGAGTGTGTTCAGAGTCTAATACGTTTAAACCCTTTCCTGTTCCAATAAGAAGAGTTCCATTCGGTAAGAAAATGAGTGAACCTACGTTATCTGAATTTAGCCCATCTTTCCGAGTAAACCGTTGTATGGTGCTTTCATGAATTGAAAATAATCCAAATCCATCTGTTCCAACCCAAATTGTTCCATCGGCACCTTCCACTAATGCTGTAACGGAAGCTTCAACAAGATTCGAACTAACAATAGCAGTTACAGTATCGTTGCGTAATCGAAATAACCCAGCATTGGTTCCTAAAAAAATATCACCCCGTTTTGTCTTTAACAAGGTTCGAATTGACTTTGGAATTTTACCTTGCCTGGGTTTGTAAACACTAAATATACCTGCATTAAATTCAATTAGGCCACTGCCTTGCGACCCCAAAAGAATTGTTTCAGGTGTAGGCTCAAGGGTACAATAAAATCCATCAGTCCCTAAAAAAGGTAATCGATTACGGTCATATATTTCAAATTGTTCACCATTGAAAGTGATAACACCATTGAAGGATGTGATCCACAAGAGTCCATCCAACCCTTGAAATATTGAAGTTGTATTGTTTGATGAAAGTCCTTCATCGGCACCCCAGCTTGTTACACTTAGGTCTTTTAGGGGAAAATCAGGATTAAAAGATTGCGGTTGTCCATTCACAAAGGTTTGGATCAGAGTGAAGATATAAAATAGATAGATCCGCATTGATTTAAAAGTAAAGCAAATAAGGGAATATTTACATTTTTTGAAGTCTTAAATCTCTTGGCACTCACCAGACTTTCCTGTAAGTTTAGTTGACAAAATAAATACAGGGTAGTGGACAGTGTTAAGACTTTAGACTAAAATTATTTACCAGATGAAATCGAACTTCTCAATCCTTGGAGCATTTGCTATGTTTATTCTATTCACCTCAGCAATGCAACATCCACCTGCTGAACCTTGGATTAATTTGTTTGATGGAAAGACATTAAACGGATGGAAGGCCAGTGAGCATCCATCTACATTTACAGTAGCCGATGGTGCCATCGTTGTGTTTGGAGAACGGGCGCATTTATTTTATGAAGGGGCAATAGGAAATCATCAGTTTAAAAACTTTGAGTTTAAGGTAAGTGTAATGACAACTCCAGGATCGAACTCTGGAATCTTTATTCACACAGCCTATCAGGAAGAGGGCTGGCCATCCAAAGGATATGAAATACAAGTGAACAATACACACACTGATTGGCGCAAAACAGGAAGTGTGTATGCAGTACAAGATGTGAAAGAAGCGCCTGCAAAAGACGATGAATGGTTTACACAGCACATTATCGTTCAAGGAAAAAAGATTACTGTAAAGATTAATGATAAAGTAATCAATGAGTATACGGAAGGCGAAAACGAAAGACTCAGTAATGGCACCATTGCCTTACAAGGCCACGACCCAAAAAGCAAAGTCTATTATAAAGATGTGATGATTAAAATATTGCCGGATTAGGATTACTCAACTGCAGCACTCTTAGCTAAATTCCTTGGCTGATCAACAATGCAACTAAGGTTTCTTGCACTCTCATAAATTCATCATGAAAATTCGCCTATTGATTTGCATTACGTTTCTAATTTCAGTTAGCGTTTTCCAGTGTAAAGAAAAAAGTAAAGTCCAATCGTTACCCAACATACTCGTAATCTATGCAGATGATCTTGGTTATGGTGATGTGGGTGCATATGGTGCAACAAAAATTAAAACCCCCAATATTGACAAATTAGCAAGTGGTGGTGTGTTGTTTAAAAATGGATATGCAACCTCAGCTACTTGCACTCCAAGCCGGTATGCTTTGTTAACTGGCATTTATCCTTGGCGCAACGATAATGCTAAGATATTGGCAGGCGATGCTCCGATGATTATTGATACTGCTCAGATTACAATTCCTAAGATGCTTAAAAAGAAAGGGTATCAAACTGCCGTTATTGGCAAATGGCACCTTGGACTTGGAACTGGTAATGTAAACTGGAATGAATTGATTTCACCAGGTCCTAATGAAGTAGGCTTTGATTATTCATACATTATGGCTGCCACACAAGACCGTGTTCCAACGGTTTATATTGAAAATGGAAACGTTGTAGGCCTTGATCCTTCAGATCCCATAGAGGTTAATTATAAGGTGAACTTTGAAGGAGAGCCAACGGGTCTAAAAAACCCTGAACTATTAAAAATGAAATGGCATCATGGCCATAACAACAGTATTGTAAACGGTATTTCCAGAATTGGTTTCATGAAAGGTGGTGAAGCAGCTAAGTGGGTTGACGAAGACATGGCCGATACATTTTTAAATCACGCCCAACAGTTTATACAGGCTCAAAAGGAAAATCCATTTTTCCTTTACTATGCATTACAACAACCTCATGTGCCACGCACTCCTCATTCACGATTCGTTGGAACCTCGGGGCTAGGACCCCGCGGAGATGCCATTGTTGAGGCAGATTGGTGTGTGGGTCAAATAATAGAAGCACTCGAGAAATCTGGGATGATAAAGAATACCTTGATCATTTTCTCAAGTGACAATGGACCTGTTCTAAATGATGGCTATTATGATGACGCAGTGGAAAAATTAAACGGACATACCCCTTCCGGATTGCTGAGAGGGGGGAAGTATAGTTTGTTTGATGCAGGAACACACGTTCCATTTATTGCCTATTGGCAAGACTATATTGAACCTTCAGTATCCAATGCAATAATCTCGCAGGTTGATTTATTATCTTCTCTTGCTGATTTAGTTGGAAGTTCTGATCGAACAGGAGACAGTAAAAATCTTAAAGAAGTTTTACTTGGAAAAAGTGAAAATGGAAGAAGCGAGTTGCTTGTTGAAGCAAGTTCAAGAACTGCCTTTCGGCAAGGAGACTGGTTCATGATTCCACCGTATAAAGGAGCTGGGGTTGAGAAAAATGTGAACATAGAACTTGGCAACTCTGAAGAATACCAATTATATAATCTGGTATCAGACATTGGGCAGCAACAAAATCTGGCGGCTACAAATAAGGAAAAACTTCAGGAGTTGATAAATGCTTTTGAAAAAATAAAGGGTAATTCGAATCCGAAAATTCAACACCTTGAACTTAAGTAGTGGTAGTTGTAGTTGTTATCCCCAACCAAAAAACTCGTGAACTAGATTGAGCACAAAACTCCTGAACCATGATTTCTTGCTGATCAAAAAAGTCGTGAACTGAACTCTAATTATTACTAAAGAATTTAGTTGAGTTTAAATCTTTCCGCTTTGAAATATCATTGTAATATAATGAAGATAAATGCCTTCTAACGCTTCCCATGCAGCAATCCCAATATGACCATTATTTCAACATTCGAGTTGCTATAATTTTTAAAATGAAAGCTACTTTTTAATTGTGCTAAAACGGAGAAGGTTACAACATCAGTACCAGCCGGAAAGTTGACAATAACATCTTTTCTCTTCTACTCTCTCATTTGGTCTCCACCAGCGAGCCAATGATACTCGCATCAAAGTTCCTGTTTTAATTGTCTCAATAATTTTTGAGTACCCTACATATGGAAAAGCAAAAATTTCTCCACCCTCACCAAAATAATAGTAATGCTTTTGGTCGTCAAGAATTGTTAATTCCAAATCTTTGTCGGCAAGCCAAAATCCAACGCTCTGAGATGGAATTCCAGCTCTGTTAGTTACATATCCACTTTGTGCTCTTCCAAAATGAACCTTCCCTTCAAAAATTGCTCTTGGGCCACCTCTCCAAATTGTCGCATTATTCTGTACGAAATGTCCGACTGAGTTTTGTGTGCTTACAAATTCCTTTTTAATGATTTGAACGTCTTCAACGTGTGGCGGAGTCAATTGAGGTCTATCTGTGTAGTCAATATTCCAAATCTGTCCCACTTCTAAGTCTGTGTTTGATGGTTGATTTTCTCCATCGGCAGTAAGTAATCTAACATTTCTTTTGCTGGAAATCTCGAAGCCACCGACACACGCGGCATTCCTCATATGGGTTTTTGCTACAATGAGAACTTCCATTATAAATGAAGTGATTTAAGACCTGTTTTAGTTTCTATTTCTTCTGATACTATTGAGCGGTGACACGCTTGATGATTCTGCTCAACACAAAATAGTACTACATTTTTTGATTGTCCGTTTTGAAGTGACTCGATAAATGATTTGACATCAAACTTATCGAGAACCATTTTTCTGTATAGCTCAACAAAATTCGTACTTAGATTATCTCTTTCGCGTTTTTTGACATTTAACTCTGCGTCCGCTTTCTTCTGAATTTCTCTGATTTCCCTTGTGGGAGCAAGTTCAATTATATGCAAGTAATTTATGCCCACAGATTTTAGGTAATTTTGTAAACGCTTACTGTTTACAAAGGCGTATTTCGAGCCTCTAACAGCTCTACGGTTTCTTATGTCGACAAATGTGTCGATTCTATTATCTATAAGCTTATTGAAGAAATCATCCGAGGTGCGTCCATAAACTCCTATGGAGAAAATTTGAATTTCCCCCATCTTACTGAATATATGATTTCCTTGATGTTTGATTTGAGGTCTGATTTCCAAAGAGGTCAATGTCACCCTTTCCCTTATTCAATTCATTTATAACCGTCAACTGGTCTTTTACCTTATCATTTTCGTCAATATGAGAAAGTACAATTTTCTCCTCCGTCAAAGTGCGTCCTATTAATTTACTTCTATGACACTCGGTCGGCTTACTTTCACTACACATTAAAACTACATTGACGTCTTTGTTATACGCTGTCTTAAGCCGTTCTATTCCGTCAGTATAAAACTTCTTATTTTTTACCTTTTCATAGTCAACCTTCCCCTCGTCATCAAAGCATGAAAGGTCGGCTGGTCGCCCACCCAAAGAGTCACCCATAAATACGTATTTGATTCCGGATTTTTCGAGGGCAAATTTTAGGTCGTTTTGATTGAATTGTGGGCTAAATTTTGAATATGGTTGTGACCTAACATCAACTAAATAAAGAATTTGGAAACTCTTTAAAAGTTCCACGAAATCCTCAATCTTTCGATTTCCGTGTCCAATCGTGTATATCGGTTTCTTTTTCACCATGCTAATTTAAGAAATTTTAGTATCCTTTAATTGACCTGTACCGATGTCAGCCCCTGAATAATGAAAGAGCCACTAATCAGATTTCGGATTGATATGATTTCGTTTGCAAGTGCTATTTTCCAAATATTTCGAAAAACTATGTTTTACGACTAACCACGTGACAACTTGAATTATATGAGCTATTAACGATAAAATATAAGGTATTTCTCATGTAAATAATTCTCATCATTTGTCAGTTCGCGCTTTGTACTGATGCTTTTCAGAATACTTCTAGCATACCACGTACCTTCATACTTACCAGGCATCCAATGAAAATTATTTAATTGATGAAGAATATATACTGAAAGTCTAGGGGTTATTAATTCTGCATATTTTGTATAGTAGTTGCCAATAAACTTGAGAGATTGTTGCACAATCTCCGTGTATTGAACATTACCCGGTTCATAATATATACTCATATAATGAAGAACCTTAAGATGGTATTCAAGATACAGCTCGTTAACATCTCGCTTACAAATCAATCGCTGGGTTATCTTTAGTTGTTTTATTATCTTATTCATTTCCATCAGTTGAACCTCAGAGTCAGCATAATAATTCTCGAATGGATTCCATCGAGTTACATGATATTCCGCGAGCGTGTACAGATCAAATTCTCTAAAATCATCTGACATTGAAATATATGGAGCTACTGAACCTTTGTTATTTACATATAACACCTTTAAATAATATAAATAAGGACTATGTGTTGGAGTTCCGAAAGAGGCTACGTACTTCTGAGCGGGTACATGAAATATTCCATTTTTCCCGGTCCGATTAGCCTGTACTTCGTCCAGCCAACTGTCAGTATAATTTTTATATCGAGTCCATGGTTCAGATTTCATTGGCTCACAGGAAACTTCCTTAAATCGTGTGAGGTATTGGAGGAATGCAAGCTTATTTAATATATAACCCCAAAACAGATAATCTTGCGGATAACTTATTGAACACAAAATCTCCATCGGCAACCATTCTTTTTGTACAAACTCAAACATATATGATTGCATATCCACCAACTGTCGTTTAAACTTGTCTTGGTAAGGCTTATACTCTTTGTTAACCATAAGTGATACTAAACTAGTCTGACCAGCCAGAAGGAGGTTATCAAATTTATTATTCCTTAGATACTCTAAATTATTAAGGGATTTTATCTTGGCAGTCTTTTCAAACTCCATCAACTTATGGTATACAATTAATACTCTAAGCGCATCATAACTTTTTGTCTGTTCAATCACTTGAGTATATTCTTCTACGCTAATAATTCCTGTTTCAAGTAAACTAAATAAATAGTCAATCATCCCCAACACCATTGCCTCAACTTCCTGTGGCTTTTTATCCCCTATTAATTTTGGATTCAACTTGGACTCCCAGTACCTAAAGTCTGACTTAAATCGTTCAAATACTTCAGTACTGTTAAGCCGTTTGACCATGACTAATTTTAATACAGCCTTTCGCTGTGTTGTAAAGTATGGTTCAACAGATTTAAGTAATTTATTTTCAGAATTAAGTAACAACCGAATACTATCGTTACTTAAAGAATCCAGCCATTTAAAGGAGGTGTGGCGAATACATTCAAGAAACTGTTCATATGCTGGCCTTACAATGAGTGTATCTAACTTGATGGGCTCATTGTTATATCGCTGCAGAATATTGATCAAGACATTCGCCCTCTTTACCTGAAGCTTACTATTTCTTTCCTCCTCACCTTCCAAAGATGTGTATCCTTCAATAGAAGCACTGAGAATACTGTAGTCATTATTTCGCAGGTAATCAATAACTTTTTGAACATCTTCCCGCTTGGCGTCCGAGCTATTCTTGTCAAAATAAACCTCAAACTCCTCGCGGATAATTTGCCTTTCAATAGGTCTGTAGGTTTTATATTTAAATTTATTAAGTCCATAACCATTCATTTTACGGAGTCTGTAAAAACGATCAATGGGGTCGCACTTCGATGTATCAATAGCAGGTAATTTCGGTGCAAAAGAAACCGGTAGTTTATCTGTTCTATATACAGCATTCTTTGAAAAGAATTTCCTTACCTGTAACGCTAACTTATTCTCTTTATCTTTTGACGTAAAATCAAATAACGGAATCCAATTGTCCTTATAAAAAGAACTGGCATGCTTTCCCTTAAAATATCGTATCGCCTGCAGTTGATATCCTTGGAGGTTGCGGTTTATGTATTCAGGTTTGGAATTGAACGTTGTATCAATCTGCATCTCTGCTACTTGTTGCACAATCAAAGGCATGGCAAACTCGTATGAGTCGTTGCGAGAGAAAGAAATTTTATTGCTTGTACTGGCCTCAATAATTCGCATTCTTTTAAAGTAATGCGGCAGCTTGTCGAAATTGTTTGCTGCCAAGATGTATTTATTCTCCGAAGGGATAAATCCAAACTGTAATCGGCCATTAATCTTTACCTTCTTCTTGAGAGATAAATCTCTGTAGGTTACAATTACACTGTCTGCTTGGGCATTCAGAGAAACATAAGAGTATAATAAAAAACAAGCAACACAGAGAAGTCTTTTTAAATTGATCATTCTAGAGTTTAATAGAGATGAAATCAGGCCTAGCATATATATGAAGTAAAGTTTCCAGTTAAGCCTATGCGGCCACTAGATATTTTTGCTTACGTTGAATGTGTTTGAGAACGGCTCTGCCTTTATAACAAGTCACAATCTGGCCATTTTCGCCTACCACGACAACTGTATTTTTCACTTTTCCCTGGAGTTTATGATCGATTCCGTTTGGTAGATTTTTTTCTCCCATCACATAAAATTCAAGCCCTTGCTTTTGGAACAATTTCCCATATTCTATCACCAGTGTGATCATCATATTGTCAATGCCCCGCTCTTCAGAGCGGATAAGCGAATGATTGGTGTGTTGAAGAAAGTAGGTACCTGTTCGACCAGATTCTTCATCGAGCACATTTACGCCAACTCTTGATTGGCCATTGGTCACTTCCAGTGATACCCTATTTCCGATGTCAATTTTGTTATTTCCCATAGTTTTTAGATTTTTCATGAGTTTATTGCCACAATTGACTTTCGTTACTGATCTGAAAAAATTTCAGTGACATTTCATAAAAACTGCTATTAACATGAAGGGATCGCCATTCTTCACAGACCAAGACTTTCTAAATGGGATACGGGGTGAAGATCATTTGATTGAAAAGGCCTTTTATGACCAGAATTATGATATGATTAGGGGTTTGATAAAGAAAAAGGACAGCTCAAAAAATATTGATGTCGATGACCTTTACCAGGAAGTGATGGTGATTGTTTTTATGCGGATTAAAAATAATGAGTTAACCCAGCTTACGGCAAAACTCTCCACGTACGTTTATAAGACTGCTCATAACTTATTGCTATATAGGCTAAGAAGTAACAACAGAATGAAAACTTCATCTTTAGAAAATTATGATTTCGCTGAAGAAACGCAAAGCGATGTTAGTATAGATACGCTGGAAATAATGGCTCTTGAAATGGTTAAAAAATTAACCTATCCATGCAATGAAATTATTGAAGACTGGTACATACATAAACTGGATTACGAACAGATAGCCCTAAAACACAGATATAAGAATGCAAACACAGCCAAAAAAAAGAAAGGGGATTGTATGTCAAATGCGAGGGTTCAGGCCAAAGAATTGTTGGATAATAAATTTAGTGGGTAAATGGAAGATAACGAATTAATTGAAAAACACTTTCGTGGCGAATTATCGAGCGATGAACGAATTGAGTTTGAGAAAAAGATTGAGGCAGATGATTCATTTAAACAACTTTTTGAAGTTGAGGCGGTCATCCATAAGAGCATTCAATATTCGGTAGAGTTAGAAAGAATTAAAAAACTCAGTGTAACTAATGTAACAAGTCCAAAAATTAGTTTAGAATGGATTAAGTCATATAGTTTAATATATGCAGGTGCAGCAGCGGTAGTAGTTTGGCTAGTCTCCAATATTGTTAATGGTGTTTTTCATATTGACTCAGAATTCATAAAGTGGGTTGGTCTTACTGTGGCTTTTGTATTATCTGCTGTCTCAATTATAATTATAGAAAGAAAGTTTAGTCTTAAATCTATCACAACTTCAGTGATTAACTGCTTGATGATTTTTGTTATTGCTTCAGGTATAGATGCCATTAACCAAGGTGTTGAATCTAAGAGCAGTGAAATTAAGGCAGTTCTAATTCCATACACCCAAGGAACTGTTTGGTGGCCAACTAGAAGTTTGGTTGATAGTGTGTCCCAACAGAAAAAAATTAATCAGGAGCTTTCTTTGCAAAAGAAAGAACTGAATATGATGCTCAAATCTGTTCGTGATTCGTGTTTCAAATCAATGTTTAATAAAATCGTACCAATAGTAGTACCAACATCTTCAACTATAATTGCTGGCGCGCATTATGAAGCAAATGTATTTGCTGCCGCGTCTTATTTGTTAGACGATGCTGAAATTACGGTTGATGGAAAACTGATTGCGATGGAAGTAGACCCAAATACAGGAATTAAGATTGGACATATCAAGTTCGAAGCGTCTGGGAGTGATTTTGACTTAAATGGTATTTCAGAGAGGGCTTATAAGGTCAATCTAAATATTCCCGGTAGCCTTCCAATTGCCAGGACTATTGAGTACAAAGTGGCTAAACCTATAGCGAAGTTTGAATCAGAAAGTGCAAGTACGCTTTATCTTTATTGCGGTAATGAAATGACTGTAAGCGTTCAAGGTTTAGCTGAATCATCAGGTATTTCTTTGAGTGTTCCTTTGGATCAAGGTAAGGTAGTACAACAAGGACCTGGCAAGTTTGTGTTGATTCCAGGTCGTCCGCAAATGGATGTTGAGGTATCAGTAAATGGTATCCCTATTGGGAAAAAGCAATTTAAAGCTAAACAAGTACCTAGTCCAGTTGCTAAATTAATGATGGGAAATCAAGAATATGATGTTAAACGGGGTATTCCCCCAGGAACATCCATCGCACGTTTAATTCCTGATATTTCGGATGATACATTTAAGCGTCAAAATTCTAAAGATGCTGATTACAGAGTAACAAGTATGACTTTGCAAATAACAGGGAAGACACCAATTACTTTAAATTCAGGAACTATTGAATTGGAAAAGTATGGATTAAGACCCGGAGATAGCTTCTCAATCTTTAATGTGCAGGTTGTTCGTTCAACCTGGGATCCAAATGAAGCAGATAATAAACCAGTTAATGCCAAATTAGAAGGTGTTTATTTTATGGGGTATTAAGAAAAATAAAACAAGTTTATCATCAACGCTTAAGAAGTCTCAAGAAGAAATTCTTGAGACTTTTACTTTCTAATTCAACTTCTCTCTAAGCATCAATTTCAGATGCTTGAAACTAAATGGCATCCTAAGACCATTTTTCCATTGGGTAGCACCCCACAATATTTTAAAAAATAATTTTAGTTCAGCGGTGACATTTATCTGAATCTGCAATAAACAGTCAAATAAGTTGTCGCAATGAAAAATATCGATACAGAAATATCCTACGAAGAGCTTTTGAAAGATTATCGATGGCAAAATAAGCGAGTTGAAATATTAATGCGTGATGGATATAGGTGTAGAAATTGCAAATCATTAAACAACTTACAAGTTCACCACCGCCAATATCATTTGAACAAGAGTGATGTAAAGGTTAGACCTTGGGAATATTCTCATAAATATCTTATTACTCTATGTAATTCTTGTCACTCGGAAGGTCATAAACTTTACAAAATTCCAATTTTCCATATTTAGTAAATCACTTCAATATACCGTGCATGAATATCCCTAATGAACAATTCAATATAGATAACCCCTATATGGAAGAGAACTTATTTATTGAAAAAGAGGCTCCAATTGCTTCAAATGAAACAAAAAGCACTATAGATAGTGACCTTGCCAAGTTCCTTAATATCAACTTTAAAAGCAGAGGTTATATGGACGGTTATCGTTACCACTCCGCAGATACAATGGATAACTCCATGCGCATTATTCGCTCTGAGTTTCGAGAAATTGTAGATAGCATGATTGATGATCTTAATTTGATGAACTCAAAGTTGAATAAGCATTTGGTTGATGTGAAACATTTATCGGCAAAATCTCATGAGAAAGTGACCAATAGAATTGAGGAGATATCTCAAAGTATTTTGCGTTTACAGCAAGAAAAAGAATATTCTTCCATTGATGAAGGTCTTGTTACAAAATGCCTTTATCTATACCGCGATGGATTTATGCGTGGACTGGAAGACTTCAACGAGGAGATATTAGTAATGAGTTATTCTGGTTTATTTAAATAAAGAGTATATGTTAAAAATATTTTGTTCGCTAACAGGTGATGATTATAATCTTGTAAAGGTTGATACTCCCGAAAGTAAAAAAAAGGTAAGTGCGCTGGCAAGTGTGTTACTTATTCCTGTATCCACTTGGTTTATTATTGGCCTATCAATTGGTAATATAATTCTTGGCCTTTCGCTGTTGGCATCCTTAGGCATAGGTATGGTTACAGCGACCATTATTTTCATTGTTGAGCGTGTCATTATTATGTCGGGCTCCAACAAATGGCTTATTAGTTTGCGCTTATTCATTGGGCTATTAGTTGCCTTGCTCGGTTCTGTTTTTATCGATGAGGTAATCTTTAAAGATGATATAGAACAACAAGTTTTCTTAGATAAGAAGGAAATGATTGAGCGAGAGAAAGCAAATATTCATTCCACTATGGCTCTACAAATACAGCAGGCAGAGCTAGATGTTGTAACCAAACATGGCCTCTGGTCGCAATCACTTGATGACGTTAAAAAAGAAGCCGATGGAAGTGGGGGCAGCGGAATGCGTAAATATGGACCTATTGCTAAAATTAAGAATGAAATATCTGAGCGGCAGTCAGATGAATATCAGAAAGCAAATAATAACCTGACTAAGTTACAGACCGAACTTAAGCTACAGCTTACTCAAACAGAAAATAGTATCAATCAAAATATCAGCGGTCATTCAATACTCTTTCGGATTAAATCCTTATTTCACTTGGTGTTAAGTGACAATTGGGTACTTGCTATCTATCTCTTGTTTACTGCTCTTCTTTTTGTCCTTGAATTTATCGTCATCATAATGAAATACTCGCTCCCGGAGACCAGCTATGAGAAAAGAGTAAAAACCATGGAGGTTATACAGAAAAGAAAACTGGATATGATAGTAGAGCGCCAAGCCAAGTGGTATGATCCAACCGATGAATGCGAACCTGTGATGCACACCGAGCAAACACTTAAGCTAGCTTTACCAAGTATATTCCATGCAAATAAATGATAATTGGAACATTTTGTCTATTACTTATTTTTTAAGTCTTACACAAAGAGGTATGGGAGAAACAGGATATTTATCATTTGTGATTGATTGGATTTTAAAAAGATAAAAATCTCAGATGGCTTTTAAAGTAATCCGTCTGTCATAATATAATATTATCTGGTTAAAGTATTTATTGTAAAATCAGAATAGCCTTTTCAAGGATTAAAAAAATAAAACTATACATTATGGGTAAAAAACATCAAGTACACAATCTTATTATCTTGGACGAAAGTGGTTCTATGGATTCAATTAAAGGGTTCATAATCCAGGGCTTTAATGAAATCATTCAAACTGTTAAGGGTATCGAAAAGGCATTTCCGGAGCAGGAGCATTTCATTTCATTGATATCGTTCAACGGGCTAGGTCAAAAAATACTACATTTTATTGACCCTGTAAGTAAAATAGATCAAATAGACGAACAGCGATATCAACCTTCTGCTTCTACACCGCTTTACGATGCAATGGGCTTTAGCTTTGCTAGACTCAAGCAAGTATTAGAAAATCAAACCAACGCTAATGTCCTTGTTACAATTTTAACGGATGGAGAGGAAAATGCGTCAAAGGAATATTCAGGAACTGATATCAAAAAATTAATCGAAGAACTAAAATTAAATCGATGGACATTTACGTATATCGGTGCTGACCATGACGTGGAAAAGTTTGCAACTTCTCTTTCTATAACTAACACTATGATCTTTGAGAAAAATCAATATGACATAGCATTCATGATTGAAGAGGAAGTAAATGCTCGAACAAGGTATAGTCAAAAAATACAATCCAATGATGATACTGGTTCAAGCTTTTACGATAGAGAAGATCAAAATAAATGAAACAGAACTTAATTAATCGAATTAAGGAAATTCTTAAAATCGAGAATACTAGTGAAGATATAATGTTCCAAATGCTAAAGAATCTTTTGTGTGAGGTAGCGAAAAATAATACTGGAGAAGGATCTAAAAGCATTTTAAGCTTAGGCTCCGAAAACTTAAAAGAAATTAATAGCAGTCGTAGTGGTGAAAACCTTGTAAAGACTAGATTTTCAGGATTTGACAAACTATTTGGAGGTTTAACCTTTGGTGAGTTAGTAGTTATTGGTGGTCGGCCTTCGATGGGGAAAACAGCACTTCTATGTAATTTGGCATTAAACATTTCAATTCACATACCCCTACTTTACATCACTTTAGATCTTTCTGAATCCACTCTTACCAAACGACTGATCTCGTCCATTACCAATATTGAGATAAGTAAACTAATGCATCCAGATCTCTCGGATACAGAGAAAGAAGTTTTAAGCAATGCAGCGAGCACGTTGAATAGGTATAAAATTTACATTAGTGATAACGTTCATGATTCATTAGCTGAACTTAGATCATATTGTCAAAAGCAAATTGAAGAAAACGGTGTAAAAATTATTTTTTTGGATTATCTGCAAATGATGAATTCAAAAGAGCCTAACATTCGTCATCTCAAAGTAGGCTCCTTTACTCATGAACTCAGAAAAATTGCTAAAGATTTTAACGTTTGTGTTATTGCTACAAGCCAACTAAGTAGGTTTGTTGATATCAGAGGTGGCGATAAGCGACCTCAACTTTCAGACTTAAAAGATAGTGGCGCAATAGAAGAGGATGCTGATAAAGTAATGTTTATGTACAGACCAGAATATTATAACATCACAATCGATGAAGAGGGGAATAGTACATCAGGTTTAGCTGAATTGATTATCACAAAAAATAGGAATGGAAGTTTAGGAACCGTTAAGCTTAAGCGCAATCTCACTTTCACAAACTTTAAAGATTTTGATGACTACTCAAATGATTTTGATTTCCGAATAGGAAGACTACATGAAAATTGAATCAGCGAGTAATATTTTCAAACTCTGTACCATTATTAATGTTCAAAAAATTCTGAACAGTTGAGAAGGTGATAATTCACTCCTTTAAAATTTTTTGTTAGGCCTAAGTGGAAATGGCCATAATACCAGTAAGTTGGTTTTAATTGCTGGCTGACTAAAATACTTAAAAGAGCAGTATGATTGGCTCTTTCCTGCTTCAAATCCTTTAATAATTGGCGGTCACGTGCTGTCCACTCTATCACAATTTTGCCCATTTCTATCGGTTCAAATTCTGCAGGAGCATTGTGAGTAACAACAATATCTAGCTTTGAAAGCTGATTAATCTTTGACATCAAAACTTCTTCGTTCAAAACGAAACCTTCATTCGCCCAGTAGTTTTTATTCAATATTCTGGAAGTTCTATCAACTGAAATAGCGCCTCCAATTAAAAGAATTGTCTTTCCTTCAATTTCAAGGATCGAATAGTCTTCAAGTAAAATCAAATTTGAATACTTTACGTGTCCATCGAAATAAGCAGGGTCATCATGATTTCCACGAATCGCATACAACATATTGTTATCTGCTCTTAGACGATCGTTTAGTTTCCCCAACTGTTTGATTTCATTTTCCTTCTTTTTGAACCCAACCCCAAAGTCACCCACTTGTATAAAGGTGGAGTTACGGATGTTCTGATTAGACATCTGATGGGTCAACTCATCAAATTCACCGTGAATATCACCTATAAAAATTAGCATGTTTAAGGTTTGTCTGCAAGTTTATTAAACTAGTTCAGGACATTTTGCACTAGTTCACGATTTTTTTGGTTGGGGATAGATTTTTTTTAAAACTTTAACGCTTTACTTAGCAACTATGGAGCAATACTTACAGGCTTTAACAGCGTTGAATACTCACAGATGCCCCCTCGAGTAAAAATCAGCAATCCAAAACTTTAGGAAACCGTCCAGAACTTTATTGGACAGTCACAATAATACAACCAGATTGATGGATAGTATTAAGCAGATTAAGGAAGGTTTATTCTAAGTATTCAGCAATCAGGATAAGTGATAAAGAACTTTAGTCGGCTGTCATATATTCATTGTCACAGGTTTCAAACTATATTAAACAGTTTTAAACTTTATTAATCTGGTTTCAAACTTTATTCTTTTCCGTTATAAAATACTTCCGGATTAAGCTGTTTACTCAACCGTAACACTTTTCGCAAGATTCCTGGGCTGATCTACATCGCAACCGCGCATAACAGCAATGTGGTAGGATAATAATTGAAGGGGAACCACAGAGATCAACGGCATCAATGATTCAGTTACATGGGGCACTTCAATTACAAATTCGCTCATCTTAGGAATTTGCACGTCACCCTCTGTAACAATTGAAATTACTCGACCCTTCCGAGCTTTTACTTCTTGAATGTTAGAAACCACCTTTTCGTAAGAACTGTCTTTTGTAGCAATAAATACCACCGGCATATCTTCATCAATCAACGCAATGGGACCGTGTTTCATCTCGGCTGCCGGATAGCCTTCAGCATGGATATATGAAATCTCTTTTAGTTTCAGTGCGCCCTCAAGAGCTACCGGAAAATTATACCCACGACCTAGGTAAATAAAGTTGGTTGAATCTTTAAATTCACTTGCAATCAGTTTAATCTGATCGTTAAGCGCTAACACCTTTTCAACTTTGGCAGGTAGATTTTCCATCTCCACCAAAATCTCATTGAATTTCTGCTCAGTAATAGTTCCCTTTTTCTCAGCAACAATTAACGCAATCATGTTAAGCACAGTAAGCTGTGCAGTAAATGCTTTGGTACTCGCAACTCCAATTTCAGGACCCGCATGCGTATAAGCACCTGCATGTGTGGCGCGCGGTATGGATGAGCCAACCACATTACACACCCCAAAAATTACAGCACCTTTTGATTTAGCTAAATCAATGGCTGCTAAGGTATCTGCAGTTTCACCAGATTGAGAAATAGCAATCACCACATCGCCTTCGCGTATGATTGGATTTCTGTATCTAAACTCTGATGCGTATTCAACTTCAACGGGAATCCTGCAAAACTCTTCAAAGAAGTATTCGGCCACCAAACCGGCATGCCATGATGTTCCGCACGCAATAATTATGATGCGATCTGCTTGAACAAGTTTATTTAAGTATTCGCGTAAGCCTCCTAAAACCAAGCGACCTGAAACCGAGTCTAGCCTGCCGCGCATGCAATCCTTGATAGATTTAGGTTGTTCAAAGATTTCTTTAAGCATGAAGTGTTCGTAGCCTCCTTTTTCAATTGCCTCCAACTCAATGTCAACAGTTTGTACATAAGGAGTCAACGGTAAATTAGACGTGTCCTTGATCGTGAGTTTACCATCATTGATGATTGCAATCTCCTGATCATTTAAATAAATTACTTCGTTGGTATATTCTATAATCGGAGTTGCATCGGAGGCCATAAAGAATTCCCCACGACCAACTCCCAACACTAGCGGACTTCCTTTTCGGGCAGCTATTAACAAGTTGGGATCGTTAATAGACATGACAACAATTGCGTAAGCTCCAACTACTTTCGTGAGCGCCAGGCGCACGGCTTCTTCAATAGAACAATTTTCATTGTCTTTAATATCTTCAATGAAGTGAATAAAAACTTCGGTGTCTGTTTCGCTAAGAAATGTATGTCCCTTTCTTAGCAAGTCTTGCTTTAGCGCGGAATAGTTTTCAATAATTCCATTGTGGATGATTGCCAGATTTTTGGTTGCTGAGTAATGAGGATGAGCATTTTCATCATTGGGTTCGCCATGAGTTGCCCAACGGGTATGTCCCATTCCAATTTTACTATTCAGATTTTGACCTTTGAGGAAAGATTCTAACTCTGCAACCTTCCCTTTCTTTTTGTACACATTCAACCCCCCATTTAAAAGTGCAATACCTGTGCTATCATAACCACGGTACTCAAGTCGTTTTAATCCTTTTATGATTACTTCGTGAGCTTGGCGATGGCCAACATAGGCAACAATTCCACACATAGGTTTCTAAGGATTTTCGGTAACTATTGGACGGGTATAGTAAATCTTTAATTTAATATCATCTTTTGGAAAAACTGCACGATTGACTGCCTTGCCATTTGAATTTGGAGGATTGGCTGGAAGTAAAGCCCAATAGGGATATTGACTCTGTTTTGTATTAAATAATTGTTGAAAAAATAAAGTTGGATGACCTAAATAGGTTTTATCTGTACTTGAATACGGAAGAGAGAATAATCCACCAGTGTCATCGGCAACAAAAAGTTTATTTAAATCAGAGATAATCAAAGAACCACTAAAGCCTATAAAATCAAGTGTGTCCTGGCTACCTGTAATGGTTTTGTAGTGGTTATCATTTTTCATCATTGCTACCGTTAGATTGCCCGGAGCTACATATTCGTCTGTTGCATCAACATTAGTTACTGATAGCTCAGCAGAATTAATCATTATATTAGGAATAGTATCCATGTATTTGTAAAACTCAGTGAGGTCAAGTTTAGTAATAATGGATGCTCCATTTTGCAGATACCTGTTGGTGGGATGATCAAATTCTGTATAGAACCCATTAAGGCCGGCAAGCTCTGTTCCTGATCGATCGGCCACAATTTGAGTAAACGCAACCAGGTTGGATAATGAAAATCCAATCGATTTTTGCGTAGTTCCTTCATGGTAATAAACCGTCAAAACAGTATTCGCATCAAAATTATTAATCCCAAAAATTTTATCTGATTGTGTGGGTAAAAATGCCAGCCCTTTAAATCGTTCAGTAAAATAAGTCAGGTTGGTAAATAAGGTATCTTCAGGATTAACAGAGTCAAAAAGTCGTTGCCCAAAATTATCACTCAACCTAAGCTTTGTTGTTATGACAGTATCTGCATCTGAATCTTCAAGTTCTTGTTTAAAGAGTTCAGGATTTATCCGAAACCCAACAGATCCAATCGGAACTTTTTCAGTAGTTACTTGGGTATTAAAAAAATAAGTATCTCCAAAATTCAACGTCTGATTAATTTCATAAATGTCTATTGTTTGAGATGTTGCATTAAGAGATCCATACGTATATAAGTCATACTTCCAACTGAGAACAATAGAATCATACGTAGCATCATTAGCAATAGCAGGAAAACTCAAAGGCCTGAATTGAGAATAGGCTTGAGCTCGGATGGTTCCGAAAACCGGATCCATGTATTCACCTACCATGATTCGGTTTAACTCACCCGATAAACTTGATGTGCGCAGGGAGTCCATCCAAAGCATACTGCTCTTGACAGGGATTTCTGCATAGAAGACCTTGAATCTTTGCTGATTACTTTTAAACCCTAAAAAATTAAGGTCTTCTTCGCACGAAAATAAAATGACAACAAGGGAGAGAAGGATGGCACTCTTAGCCCACCAGCTCCGTATATAGGTTATAAAACGATTCTGTATAGTTATCGTCTGATTCGATGGTCTCAATTTTCGTTTCTTTTAGCTTCTTAACTAATCCTTCTAACTTTTTATTGTCTCCACCCATTGAAACAATATCTGAGAATTGAGCGCCCAACTTAATGAACCCTTCATAATCTGCAGTTTTCAAATGACCAAGCATGGTGTCTTCAATATCCATCATGCGCACTTTGCCCATAAGGTCGCCCTTAAATTTATGAGTAAAGCTATTGTCGTAAATGGTGAAAACGGTTTTCGTGTTCTTGAACAACGGGTCGTTTTTGTAGGTAGTCTTCAAATACAATGGGATGAAACTTGTGATCCAATCGTTACAATGAACTACATCAGGCGCCCAGCCTAGTTTGCGAACGGTTTCAATTACGCCTTTACAAAAGAAGATGGCACGTTCATCATTGTCCTCATAAAACTTATTAGCCTTATCATGGAACATTGATTTGCGGTGGAAATAATCTTCATTATCGATAAAATAAACCTGAAGCTTGGCATTAGGGATGGAAGCAACTTTAATCACTAAAGGCTTCTCTTCATCACCCACAGCGATGTTGATTCCGGAAAGTCTGACTACCTCGTGTAACCGATTCTTTCTCTCATTGATCAAACCAAACCTCGGCACCAGAATACGGATCTCCATACCTCTTTCCTGCATGGCCTGAGGAAGTTTTCTGACAAAGTCAGCAACCTCGGTGGTCTGCA
This sequence comes from Cyclobacteriaceae bacterium, assembly GCA_041742535.1. Taxonomy (GTDB): domain Bacteria; phylum Bacteroidota; class Bacteroidia; order Cytophagales; family Cyclobacteriaceae; genus ELB16-189. The sequence goes on from JBGSIM010000072.1 coordinate 82,031, forward strand.
AAAAAGGGTTGATCTCACTGGCTACATAAAGAATACGGATTTTAGACATAATATGAGTTTTTAATTCAGATCGAAAAACAGAACCACAAAAATACGGAATTTTAACCCGGCATTCAACTATAGGTAAGATATAAGGCCTATATTTGCGACCCTTTAAAAAGGCCAGAAATGGATATTTTCAAGGAAATTAAACCGCTAAAGGCTTTTTTAGAGTCTGTAAAAAGAGATTCCAACACCGTTGGATTTGTACCCACTATGGGCGCCCTTCATAAAGGGCATCTTTCCCTCATCCAGGCTTCGAAACGTGAAAACGTGAAAACGATTTGCAGTATTTACGTCAATCCCACTCAGTTTAATAATCCTGATGACTTGGCTAAATACCCCAAGAGTTTAGAGAGGGATATTAAACTACTATCGGATGCTGGTTGCGATGTTCTTTTTTGTCCCGAGACCAACGAGATGTATTCCTCTGAGCCAACACTTAAGTTTGATTTTGGATCGTTGGAAAAAGTGCTGGAAGGAAAATTCCGTCCCGGGCACTTTAGTGGAGTGGCGTTAGTGATTTCAAAACTCTTTCATATTGTTAATCCCAACAAAGCCTATTTCGGGCAAAAGGATTTTCAACAATTTAAGGTTATTGAAAAATTAGTTGAAGAGCTGAAGTTTGATGTCTTATTACGATGCATGCCTATTGAAAGAGAACCCGATGGACTGGCTATGTCATCGCGCAATGCCCGGCTCAATGTTGAGCAAAGGAAAAAAGCGAATACGCTTCATAACTGCTTAATACAAGCCAGCAAACAAACAAAGGAGGGTAAAAACATGAACTCAATTCGAGAGTGGGTTGAGGGCGCGTTCTCAAAAGTTGAGGGAACAAAACTCGAATATTTTGAATTGGCAGACACATCAAACTTAATGAGTATTAAAAACGTTGCAGATAAGACTGACAAGGCCATACTTCTAATTGCTGGTTATGTAGGCGAGGTTCGATTGATTGATAATTTATTGTTGACAGATGAGAATTGAAGTTTTAAAATCAAAAATACACCGTGTAAAAATCACAGAAGCTGAATTGCATTATGTAGGCAGCATTACTCTTGACTCAACGTTGATGGAGGCTGCTAATTTAATAGAAGGAGAAAAGGTACAGGTTGTGAACATCAATAATGGTGAGCGACTAGAGACCTATGTAATAAAAGGCGAGCCTAATTCAGGTACAGTTTGCTTGAATGGGCCGGCTGCTCGCAAAGCACAAGTAGGAGACATAGTAATTATTATTTCATATGCATCCATGGAAGTGGAAGAAGCTAAAAAATTTAAACCATCTTTGGTTTTCCCCGATCCTGATAATCGGTTAATTTGAATCCTTAAAACAAATTCGTTTGCATCCTAAACTAAAGTCTGCGCTTCAGTATCTTGTAATGATTGCAATAACAGTTGCTTTGTTGTGGCTTTCGTTGCGTGGGTTAAATGTGGAGGGTGAGGATAAATCAGAATTTATCTGGAACGCCTGGAAGAAATGTGATAAAGGTTATTTGGTAATAATGGCTTTGGTTGCCATGACAAGTCATGTGTTGCGCGCAGTGCGTTGGAAAATGCTTTTAGAGCCAACAGGTAATAAAGTTACGCTGAGTAACAGCTTTCTCTCTTTAATGATTGGCTACTTGGTAAACATGGCAGTGCCACGCGGAGGAGAGGTCTCAAGATGTTATAATCTTTATAAGTTAGAAGAAACTCCGGTGGAGGTTTCATTCGGTACCGTGGTGGTAGAGCGTATCGTTGATTTGATATGTCTTGTCTTACTCATTGGAATTTCTTTTGTTGTAGAATGGACACGATTAAAAGCATTTATCGATACGCTGGATTTCTCCAGATCGGGTAGCTCCTCTTTTCCTATTTGGATAATTGTGGCAATTATTCTGTTAGTGGGTTTTGTGGTGGCTGTTTACTTACTCCGCAACAATCAGAAACTAAGAAAAATATTACTTGGTTTTAAGGATGGCGCAATGGCCATTTTTAAATTGAAAAATAAAACGCTTTTCGTTTTTTATTCCTTTACTATCTGGGCACTCTATTTTGTGATGAGCTATTTTGTGGTGATTGCTTTTCCAGAAACCAGGGAGCTGGGATTTAGTGCTGTGCTCACGTTGTTTGCCATCGGTTCCATTGCTATGGCTGCTCCATTACCAGGCGGTGCGGGGTCATATCATACTCTGGTTCCATTAGGGCTAGTAATGTTATATAATTTGCCCAGAGCAGATGCAATTGCATTCGTGTTTATCTTTCATGGCTGGCAAACGGTTATTATGATTGCGGCCGGAGTAATATCTTTGATAGTTAGTTATCTGATCATCCGATGGAAGAAAGTGCCCACAAAATAGTTAGCCTTCCTGAAGCAAAAACAAAAGTAAAAACCTGGCAACAAGCCGGGCAAAAAGTCGTTTTTACAAATGGCTGTTTTGACCTTATTCATTTGGGGCATGTTGATTATCTTGAGAAGGCAAGAGCACTGGGTCAAAAGTTGGTACTTGGCCTGAATACGGATGACTCAGTAAGCAGATTTAAGGGCCCTGAACGACCTTTGCAAGATCAAAACTCAAGGGCTAGAGTGCTTGCAGCCATGCAGTTTATTGATTTGGTTGTTTTCTTTAATGAGGATACGCCTCTGTCATTAATTTCTGAATTAGTTCCTGATGTTTTGGTAAAAGGAAGTGACTATTTGACAGAAAATATTGTTGGCGCAGATGTTGTTCAAAAAGCTGGCGGGGAAGTAAAAACCATTGATTTTGTTCCTGGTTATTCAACTACCCGAATTGTAGAAAAGATTAAAAAAACTTAATAAATAAATTTATGGGATTTGGAGCGTTATTCATTACCGGGTTCTTCATGTTGGTGGGTTGGCTTGTAAGCTCAAGGCTGAAGAATAAATTCAAAAAATATTCTGAGATTCGATTAACAAAAGATTTAACAGGTGGTGAAATAGCCCGCCTCATGTTGGCGGATAATGGAATTAATGATGTTAAGGTTATTTCAGTTGAAGGTCAGTTAACCGATCATTACAATCCGGCTGATAAAACTGTTAACCTAAGTCATGATGTATATAATGGACGCAATGCGGCTGCAACAGCGGTAGCTGCTCACGAATGTGGTCATGCCGTGCAACACGCCAAAGCATATAGCATGTTACAGTTGCGTTCGGCTATGGTGCCTATTCAAAACGTCAGTGCAAAAATTATTAATTTCATTTTTTTGGCAATGATGTTTGGTGCCTATGCATTGGGTGGAATCTTTTCATACGACTTGGCATTGATGGTAATCATTGGCTGTTATGGCGTTTTTGCTTTGTTCGCTTTAGTTACCCTTCCGGTAGAATTTGATGCAAGTAAACGTGCACTTGCGTGGATTGAAACTCGTGGCATTGTAACGCGCCAGGAACATGACATGGCAAAGGACGCATTGAACAGTGCGGCTATGACGTATGTAGTTGCTGCTATAGGAGCCATTACAATGTTGTTATACTATGTTATGATCTTCCTGGGAAGGAGGGATTAAGAATTCAACTAAAGAAATTATAATTTGCAGACCTGTGATAAACTCACGGGTCTTTTTTTTGTTCTTGAATTGAAGTTAACTTGACGCTATGAATTTTGAATTATCCGAAGAACAATTAGCCGTGCAGGCAGCCGCGCGCGATTTTGCCCAAACTGAACTTTTGCCGGGTGTCATAGACCGCGATACAGAACAAAAATTTCCAACGGAGCAAATCAAAAAGATGGGCGAGTTGGGGTTCATGGGTATGATGGTTGACCCGAAATATAATGGAGGTGGAATGGACACAATTTCCTATGTGCTGGCGATGGAGGAAATTTCGAAGATAGATGCTTCTGCATCTGTTTGTATGTCGGTTAATAATTCGTTGGTGTGCTGGGGTCTTGAAAGATTTGGATCAGAAGAACAAAAGGAAAAATATTTGAAACCCTTGGCGGCTCATGGCATTGGTGCTTTTTGTCTATCAGAACCAGAAGCAGGATCGGATGCAACCAGTCAAAGAACAACTGCCGAGGATAAAGGTGATTATTACTTGCTGAATGGAACAAAAAACTGGATCACTAACGGTAAGAGTGCAAGCACGTATTTAGTGATTGCACAAACGGATGCTTCAAAGCGACACAAGGGTATTAATGCTTTGATTGTTGAGCGTGGCATGGAAGGTTTTGTGGTTGGTAAGAAGGAAGACAAGATGGGGATTCGTGGCTCGGATACCCACTCACTTATGTTCACTGATGTGAAAGTGCCAAAGGCAAACAGAATTGGTGATGATGGTTTTGGTTTTACGTTTGCCATGACAACCTTAAATGGAGGTAGAATAGGAATTGCCTCACAGGCATTGGGCATTGCTGCAGGAGCTTATGAATTAGCACTCAAGTATTCAAAAGAAAGAAAAGCCTTCGGTAAACATTTATCCGAACATCAAGCGATTCAGTTTAAACTTGCCGACATGGCTACTAAAATTGATAGCGCTCGATTGTTAATTTGGAAGGCTGCTACGTTAAAAGATCAAAAGAAAGATTTCGTGAAAGCTGCCGCGATGGCAAAATTGTATGCATCACAAATCGCACAAGAAGTAACAACAGAGGCCGTACAAATACATGGTGGTTATGGATATGTAAAAGAGTATCACGTGGAGCGCTTAATGCGCGATGCCAAGATTACTCAGATTTATGAAGGCACTACAGAAATTCAAAAAATGGTTATTTCTCGTGAACTTTTGAGGTAAGAAGTTAGAAATCTACTTTGATGATTTGATAAATTTTCTGGTAGCAGATTTTCCATCATTCTTTACAAGGCGGATGAAATATATTCCATTAGCCCAGTCATCGATGGTATAATTCCTTTCCGTTGTCTCATTCGTTAAAGAGATGGATTCATTCGAGATGGAACGACCTTGTGAATTAATAATTTGCAACTGAGCGTTACCACTTTTATCAGTGGCACCTATCTCAATAGTAACACTTCCGTCTGTTGATGGATTTGGATACACCGAAATTGAAAAGGTAAGTTCTTCTTCAACCCCTGTAACAGGTCCCTGAATACTTAAGTCATCAATTGCCCAACCCCAGCTATTATTAGCTCCATCGGCAGAAAGCCTAAATCGTATAAGTACATTATCTCCTGCAACAAATTTACCGGATGATGTTAGATTTATCAATCGACTTCTAAAAAGAGATGAGGTACCAACACTACCAACATCGTAAGCGCTTTTCCAGCCTGAAAAAGCTTGCGCAGAATAAGGAGTTACAAAACTCTCCCAGGTGATTCCATTGTCTTTTGACCCCTCAACAACAACAAAATCTTTTATGTTAGCACCTAAATACTCCACTATGGCAACCTCGTTGAAAAGCATAAAAGGATTTGTATTGCCAATGGTGATTGGTTTCATTAATGTGTAGGTATAGTTTGAAGTTGTATTCGTCAGGCCAAAACCATTTGGATATGGATGCGAGCTTTGTATTGCTCCATTTGTAAAACCAACAGATTGAGCAATGCTAAAAAAATTTCCAACAAAATCTGAATTGGCAGAATTGAAATCGGAGATGTATTGAGTAACAGGTGAGCCCAAATTCACAATAGGTACTTTGAAGAATTCACCAATCGGTAATGAAGTTTGATTTCCAATAATATCCAGACACCTGATTTGATATTCAACAACATCATTGGCTACCAATCCTGTCAGTGGTTGGATGAGCGTATATTGAATAGTTCCATCCGTTATTGGTATTTCTTCGGTGGTTATTGCGCCACCATTCAATTTTATATCTACAAAAAGTTTATCAACACCTGAGGCATCACTCGGTTTTATTGTAATGGGTAAGTTTTCAGTTCCTAGTAGAACATAGTCTGTATGATCATGCAAAACAGTAGGTGGGATATCATCAATTTGGATTTTAAGATTATCAATTGCCCAACCCCAACCTGCTGCACCCGGATCGCTAAACAATCTAAAGCGAATTACAACTTCATCATCGGTATCAAATTTATCTTGCAAATTCATTATGCGAGTTCTAAATAAACCTGGATCGCCAACAGCAGTTGAGTTATTGCCTGATGTAACACTATTGTATCGCGTTAGCCAGGGAGTAAAATCCCTTGAATCATATCCATTAGCAATCGTAGTCCAGGTTACGCCACCGTCTTTGCTGCCATCCACTACCACATAATCAAAAAAATCTTCGCTTGGAAATGCAGAACCAGTTTCACCCGGTTCAATAAGCACAACTTCATCAAACTTAATAGTGGCTTCAGTTTCTTTTACACGAATTGGTATGCGTAGTTGGTACACCCACTCAAAGCGATCATTGGGAGATCCCTGACCTTCGGGATACGGATGGTTGGTATGAATAGCTCCATTGGCAAAACCTGTTTCAACTCGAATGGAGAACTCCTGACTACCGAAGAACTCCTGTAACGAAGCAGCTGTATTATTAAAATCATTGCTATAAGAATCTTGTGTGGCGCCTAGACTAACAACATTAACTGGATAAAATCCAGATGTTGTTTTTGGTATGGATGACGTGTTAGGTGTATTTGCTTGATCGATTCCGCGAATTCGATATTCAATTTTGTCGCCATTGCTAAGTCCTTGCCCTGCGTATGAAATAATCTGAGAATAAGTTGAGTCAGTACCGGCAACTAAATTCATGGGCAGCGTTTGAAGCGAACCAGTTACTTCGGCTTTTGTTATTTGGTAATCAACAAAAACATTAGCCACAGCAATATTGTCTGATACAACTGCCTTTACTTCAAATTCAGTATCTGATGCGGATACAAAAGCAATAGGTGTGTGTGAAAAGAATGGCCCTTTCGTGTCCGGCCCGGCTTCAAAAACAAAAAATCTATTAACAGGAGTTTTTCCATCTTCAGCATAAATGCCTGACCTGCGGATGGTTCTATTCAAATTATCTATCACGGAAATAAAATAACCATAGTTGGTAGCTGAACCGGTTGCAGGAATAGTGGCTGAAAACTCGTTTGCAACGCCTGTTGCAACCATGGCAACAGTGGTTAATGTTGCTCCATCAATAGTATAGGTTAGTTTTACCTCGCTCGGATTATAATTGTATCCATTGAGATTATCGGCAAGGAGTGTTGCTTTTATTTCGAAGTTGGTTGAAACGCTCTCTGTATTTTTTAACCGGGAGTGAATAATTTGTGTATGAACCCAGCCCATGTCGGCAAGCATCTTCATAACAATAGGGCCGGGGTTGTGATGCACTTCTGCATTTCCAATTTGTGGAGTCATGAGCGCATTACTTGTTCCACCGTAGTTGTCCTCATCCAAATGCGCAATGCTCGACCCACCTTGAAATGTGCTGGGTGTATATAACAGTGCCCGATTATTTGCCCCACCTTGAATTTTTTCCAGCTGGGGAGTCCGAAACCACAAAGGCGAAGTTGTTAACTGAGTCTTTAATTCAGGCGAGGGTGGTATAAAATTCTGTACTAAATTATTGTCGTTATTATTTTCAATAAAGTGGTCGTATATAACATGAAAAGGTGAGAAGAAGCTAGAGATTTCACCATTCGTTGTATTCACATTATAACCTTTTGTTATTCCGAGCCCATGACCAATCTCATGTAAAACAACGGTAGTTAAATCGGTCTTTCCAGTTTGCGGCACTCCATCTGTTCCAAGATACCAATTTGCAAGAGAGCTGTTGAACTGAGCAAAAATATCAGGCGAGGTTAACTCATTAAATTCTTTCTTTGCCATCTTCTCGGCCAATGCTACCGGATACCATGTGGAGGTGCGTTGGGCGCCATCGAAATCGCGGATGTATGTACCCGGACTCGCTCCTCCTAAGACAGTATTTGTTGATCCATTGGAATCGGTAATAGGTTGCCACACAGCACGAACACGAATTGGAATCTCTGTTTCGATTAATGATGACCAAATGTCCAATGCTTTTTGAAAAGCAAGTTGAGCCTCAGGGGAAAACCCCACATAAGTGACGTCAAAAACAGTTGAATTCGTTTTTGCATTCTTATTTATTTTCCATTTTTCATAAGCCTGTGGAGGTGGGACAACAGTACCTATGTTTTCGGGACGACTATAACAAACAATATCCAAAGGTGGGTTCATGCTTGCTTGCTTTGGAAGTTGATCTACCCATTGTGCTTTAAGAGAAAACGAAAGACAGAAAAAGAGTCCAAATCCCAGGAAAATCTTACCCATATGGTTTATGCTAATTTCTATAAAAGTAGTAATAAAGTGTTGTCTTTTTTATGGACGAGAAACCGAAAAGGTAACTAGATTAAGTTCCGAGCCTTTAACTCCAAATACTTATTGATTGTATTGATGGTAAGTTTTTCGGGGCTTGTAAGAATGGATTGAATTCCATATTTCTGAAGCTCTTTCGTTATTAATTTCTTTTCATAACTAAAACGCTCGGCAATCGCTTTGTAATAAATTTCTTTTAAGCCATTGGCTGGATTGTCTGTTAACTGCCGAAGTTCTGTGTTTTCAAAAAAGATAACCACCAACAAATGTGCTTTGTTAAGATTAAGGAGGTATGGAAGTTGTCGATGCAGACTATGAATGCTTTCGAAGTTTGTAAATAATAGTAGTAAACTTCGTTGAGAAATTCTTTTTCGAATGGTTGAATACAATACTGAAAAGTCGGTTTCTAAATAAGCTGTTTTTTGATTGTACAGAACCTCCTGAATAACACTCATTTGATTATTTAATCGAGCGGCTGGAAGCATGCTACCAATCTTATCCTGAAACGTGATCAATCCCGCTTTGTCAGATTTTTTGATTGCGATATTAGAAATTACAAGTGTGGCATTTATAGCATAATCCAATAAACTCATTCCCGCAAAGGGCATTTGCATTACCCGACCCTTATCAATGAGTGAATAAACTTGTTGTGAACGTTCGTCCTGAAATTGATTTACCATCAATCGTGATTTGCGCGCTGTAGCTTTCCAGTTTACGGTTCTAAAGTCATCGCCCGACACATAGTCTTTAATAAGTTCAAATTCCTGGTTCTGACCAATACGTCTTATTTTCTTGATTCCCGTTTCGGTAAGTCGATGACTAATGGCCAGCAATTCATATTTACGCATTTGCATGTAGGAAGGATAGACAGGCACAATCTTATCATATGAAAATCGAAATCTGCGAGCAAGCAACTGTAAAGACGTACTTGCCAGAATATTCACAGCGCCAAAAGAATATTGGCCACGCTTTACAGGCCTTAATGTGTACTTAATTATCTTTTGATTGCCAGCATTCAATACTAAATTGAATTCCAAATCCCTTCGTTGAAACTGATGGGGAATTTCATCAAACACTCGCAACGAAATAGTAAACGAATAAAAATTTTCGAGATAGATTGAAATTTCGTTTTCATCGCCATTCGAAAGCTTATCGGCAACCATTCGTTCCCCACGCATGCCGCGTGTTGTTCTAAACAGCAATACTAAATCTGTAGCTACAACACAGAATAAAAGAAAGGTTAGAATTTTGGGAATAAAATATGCGCCACCAAGTACGAAGGTGATAATAAATAGCACCACCACGATTCCTACACATAAGAAAAGTCGATTGCCTAAATATAATTGGCGGATAATTTTCACTACCGTGGAACTTCTATTTTATCAATGAGTTGTTTCACAACTTCGTCTGCCGAAATTCCTTCCATCTCTTTTTCGGGACTTAAAATGATTCGATGGCGTAGCACGGGTAACGCAATAAATTTAATGTCTTCCGGACTTACAAAGTCACGACCATTAATCATGGCATATGCTTTGGCTCCCATCAAAATGGAAATGGATGCTCGAGGAGATGCCCCTAAAAACAACATCGGGTTGTTGCGTGTTTCCTGAATAATCTGGGCAATATATTGAAGTAGATTTTTTTCAATGTGAACTTGCTGAGCAAATTGTCTAAATCCATGAATCTGTTCGGCAGAAAGCAAAGGGTTAACTTCTGCGACTGCTTGCAATCCCTTGCGTTCATGATGGCGCGTAATAATATCTATCTCTTCTTCATGAGTTGGATAGTCGACAACAATTTTAAAGAGAAAGCGATCTAATTGTGCTTCCGGCAACCGATAGGTTCCTTCTTGTTCTATTGGATTTTGAGTCGCCAACACCATGTATGGACTTTTCATTTTGTGCGTGTATCCATCAACTGTAACTTGTCGCTCTTCCATTACCTCAAACAAAGCGGCTTGTGTTTTTGCGGGTGCGCGATTGATCTCATCAATCAATACGATGTTTGAAAAAATGGGGCCGGCCTTAAATTCAAACTCTGAAGTTTTTAGATTATAGACTGATGTACCCAGCACATCAGAAGGCATAAGATCAGGGGTGAACTGGATTCTGGAAAAATCGACTGAGATGATTTTAGCAAGTAGTTTAGCCGTTAAGGTTTTAGCAACACCCGGCACACCTTCAATGAGTACATGGCCATCGGCAAGAATGGATGTAATCAATAAATCCAACATAGCTTGCTGGCCTACTATCACCTTCCCTATTTCATCTTTTATTTTTTTTACCTGTTCGATGAGGGCTGTTAAGTCTACACGGTTTTGAAACATATTTTCTTCCATAATTAGTTATTTCTTTTGATGAAACTTTTCAATCAGTTCGTTTAAGCGAGTTAATTCAGATGCTGATATTTTTTCTTGTTCTGAGATATGATTTATTGTGTTTAATAGTTCGCGCACCGTTTTTTCGGGCACGCCCGCTTTCTTTGAAAGTAAAAGAAGATACGCTTCGTCTTTATTGTTTGTATTAATGAAAAATGTCGAATGAATTTGATCAAGAAAGAATTGAATTTTTTTCTCGGCAATATTTTTATGATCTGCTCGCTGGTAATATAAGTTACCAATCGTGCCAACAAATTCAAGCGTTGTGTTCGTTAACGGATTAATTACTGGGATGATGCGTTGTTTGCGTTTAGCTTCGAATATCATAAACAAAAGTATGCTGATCAATGTGAGGTAATATGCCCAACGCAATGGTTCGGTAGTCAGGACAAAACGTAACGGAGTAGCAACTTCCATTCGGCCGAGATGATAAAACTCTGTCCAGTACGTATCTTTTTGAGGTAGATAGGAAAGCGAGGTGGAGGCAAAGTCATGATTGTCATCATCCAGCAAATGAATGTTGGTAAAAACCATGGGAGTACAATTTAATAGGATTGACCCCAAGCCTCTTTTAATTTGAACGAAAACCGGTTGATGAAAATCATTTTTGGAAATAACAGTAGCTTCAACAGAATCGATATCACTGAAATAATTATGAATGTTGGATGCCTTATACCAATACTGCTTAGTTGAATCCATTGCCGAAGAAACAAAGTGCAAGGCAGCAGAATCATTTTGATTAAACGCATTGTCGCCCTGAAAAAAAGAATCACCAGTAACAATTCCCAACGTATCGGCAAAAGTGCCATAATAACTATTGGCTGAGATAAATAGTGTGCCGCCTTGTTCGGCATAGCTCAATAACATTTCTGTATCTTCTTTGCCGGGCGAAAAACTGCTGCTTAAAATGAAAATGTTTTCTTTGGATTGAAGAGAATCTTTTAGTTCGTAAAGAGTTTGATAGGAGTTGCGCACATTTTTTTTAACAACTGCGGGTAGCAGTTGATTCAGCGCATAGGTGCCGTAAGGGTTTTTATCTTCGTGCGAAAAAGTTATTGACCAATCGTATTGCTTGGATTTGGAAAGCATAAGAACTACCAGTAGGGCTGCCAGTATTCCAAGATAGGTTAGATATTTCCAGTCCTTCTTCATCTATACTTTTTCTTTCCAGAAGCTAAAGGTTCCTTTCACTTTTTGAAATTGAGTTTCATTGATTGCGAAATTTCCATACCAGGCATAATCGAAATAGAAGCTCAATTCATTTAAACCGGTTTTTATTTCTCCGGTGGCAAGTTCCTCTACATATTCGTGATTGGTTTTTCCGGGTTTAAAATCAATTAACTGCTTATCAGAAAGAATTTTCAACGCATGTAAAAAAACCAGACGTGTGGCAAGTCGGTACTCTTTCTTTTCTGTTGCCTCTTTAATCAATGTATCAAAATTCATTTCGTGAATATTTTCATGAAACACCTGATAGTTTTGTTTTCCAGTGTCAGCTCCTGAATAAAATACTTTAAACGCATTTACTTTCAGTAACATCATGATTACTACAATGCTTAGAATAATAGCCAGTAGATATACTAAGAATCTACCTAAGTCTGTGGTAGTGGCTTTTTCGAATAGAGTTGAGAAGAACCAGCTGAGTAAACGCTTAAACCGATCCCATAAAGATTCCGCAACGGTGGGGGGTTGTGTATAGATTAATTCGGGGTCAGCTTTAAGTTTTTCAACATCTGCAGATGAAAATTTTCTTATTTCAATGAGTGTGGTGTCTGCCATGCCGGAGAATTCTCTTTCATCGTCTTCATAGAATTCCGTATCAAAGGAAGTACTATCCTTCAAAGACTTGTAGGCACTTGTGTCAGTAATTACTGGCGATACCTTTTGAGCAATACCAATACTTACTGTCAGCAAAAAAAGAAATGAGAATAGATATTTAAGCAAGATGAGTTTAATATTAAAAAGTTTCTTCAGGCCTGTTTGGATCAGCGCTGGGCTGGCCAATTGTTTCAATCTGACTCATTAAGCCTCGGGCTTCTTTTAACTCAACCAAATTAAAATATTGAAAGGCAATGCCCACGTGGGGTAAAGAATAAAGAAGCATTTGTGCCATATAATATAACGTAAAACATATCACACTAATAGTCACCATAGTTGTAGACATTTCAAAAGGATTACCAGTTGAAACTGTATGTAAAGAGGAAGTGATGATAATCATATAGTAGGGCATTAGAAAAATATAGGACGAAATACCCGTGATCATCTGTAGTATAAAAAGTAATCCGAATGTACTCCACCACTTTCCATTATTTACAAGGCGGTACGACCGAACCATAGCTGCCATGAATGATTTCTTTTCGTGTGTTTGGATAAAAAATGTGAGCGACACACTGATGGCCAAATAGAATATTCCAACAAATAAAAAAATTGCTCCAAAGAAAATGAGAAAAGGAGAGATTGCACCCAGTACAACCATTGGAATAACAAGCAGAACAACTACAACGATGTAAGAAAGGAAAAACAAGATGGTTGTACCCGCATACTGCCAAAAAGTAATTCGAACCCGATCCCAGACTTCCTGAACTTCAATTTTATTGGTTCGCTTTTCTACATACAGGTTAATGTAGCAGTTGATGGTAGCGATGGTGACCACAAAACTGATGAAGAAAAAAATGAACATGGCCAAAATCTGAGCCCAAAAACTAACCGTGAGAAAATAACTGCCTAATGCTTCCGCATCGCTTGCTTGCGATTGAAGAGATTGTGTTAGCGTTAGAAACTCACCCATGAAAGAGCCAATCAGTAAACTAGCAACAAGCACAGAGGGGCCTGAAATATACAAGATACTTTTTCCAAGCGATTTGAAATTCTGCCGTATAAATTCAAAAGTGGTATTTAGCTTTCGACTGAAGTCGCGCGTTTGTTGAAATTCAATTACTTTAAATTCTTCCATTTCGTTTTAGTTGAATCGGGTAAAGCACAAAATAATAAATCATAAGAAATGCGGATAGTGCGATGATCACCATTTTAATACTCCAATGCATAAAAGCATAGCGGGTGATAAAGGATTCTATGAATCCGGCCATAATGAAAAAAGGAACTAAGCCAACAACAATTTTTAATCCTTTGGTGGCTCCCATCTTAAAGGAAGCTAACCGCGAATACGTGCCAGGAAATAAAAGACTATTTCCCATCACAAATCCTGCTGCGGCAGCTATTACAATACTGTTTAATTCAATGGTGCCATGCAGCATAATTACAGGAAGGCCTTGCGAAAGTTGGCTCTCGTTATAAAAGAACATCATAAAGGTACCTACCATCAACGCATTGTAAAAAAGGTAGAGCCCGGTGCCAAGCGAGGCAAATATTCCAAAAATGAAAACCTTGAACGACACCATTATATTATTGAGCGTGATTTGAAAAAACATATCCATCTCCCCACTAGAGGAATAAACCTTTGTTGGATTACCGTTCTTAATATTCTCCAAGGTCATATTTACATAGATGTCACCTAAAATCAGCCTAACAAAGGTATCGTCATAGGCGGCAGACACAGCTCCAATAATTCCGGCTACAACAAAAATTATAAAGGCATAAAGCAATTGCTTTCGAGCCGAATAAAGAACAGCGGGCACTTCTTCCTTCCAAAAGAGAATGAACCGGTTCTTTTCTTCCTTTTTATTTTTATAGATCTCGCCATGTATTTTACTGGCCAGTGAGTTTAAGTATTGTGTGGTGCGACTGGTTGGGTATTGTGTGCGCGAAAAAGAGAGATCGTCCGTGATTTGAATAAACAACTCAGCCAGTTTGTCGGGTGGGGCTTCCTGTTGGTTTTTTACCAGTTTCTCAAACTCTTCCCACCGAGGTTTATTAATTTTTACAAATGAAGATTCGCGCATAAAAAAGAAGTCGGAAGATAAGGCTTGCCCCTTTTTCCTCCAACTTCATCGATGTAAATAAAGTGATATCTCTAAAAACTTAATGTTTAACTTCCTTTGGCTACTTGCTCAACTTTATTCCACACACGCCATAAGTTTTTATAACAGATTTTGGCAATGTCTTCCTCGGTGTATCCGCGCTTGAGCAGTGTATAAATCAGGTTAGGATAGGAGGAAACATCTTCGAGCCCAGTAGGTAAATCTCCTTCTACTCCATCAAAATCGGAGCCAATGCCTACATGATCGATGCCGGCAAGTTTTACCACATGATCAATATGATTGGCTACCATATTAATATCACTCTTTAAAGAAGGGTTATCTTTTTTGAATTGCTCAATAATCGGCTTGGCTTCAGTGTCATTGATACCTAACCCTTTTTCTGTTAATAGAGTATTTAATTTTTCGCGATTAATTTTATTTCTATTCACCACAGCGGAATCTATAAAAGCATTGTAGTAGTTGATCATCATAACGCCACCATTTTCGCCCAGTTTTTTAATCATGTCATCGGTCATGTCGCGTCTAACCGTTGGCGCAAATGCCCGGCACGATGAGTGAGAAGCAATGCAGGGAACCTTCGTAAGCTTCATTACCTGATAAAATGTGCTATCATCCACATGCGAGATGTCGACCATAATCCCAACCCGGTTCATTTCAGCGACAACTTCTTTTCCAAACGGACTCAGGCCATTCCAGGTGCGTGTTGTATCTCCTGACGAATCGCAGATTTGATTGTCTTTACTATGTGTCAGCGTAATGTATCGGATGCCGCGATCATAGAAATATTTTACGTTAGATAGATCGTTTCCAATGGGTGCACCATTTTCCATACCCATGGGTAATGAAATTTTTCCAGCTTTAAAATTTGCTTCTACTTCAATAGTAGTGTTGGCCAATGCAAATTTGTCGGGAAATAAAGAGACCATGGCTAGTACATTGTTAATCAAAGAATCGGCAAAAGCTTTTCCTGAATCATCTTGTTTCTGGTAGCTGGATGGAATATAAACTGACATGAACGGGGAGTTGAGGCCTCCTTTTATGGAGCGTTCGTAGTCAAATTCACCTCCGATATCTGACATTACTATTGATTTTGTTTCTTCCGTGAGAACAATCTTCTTTTCTTTTAGCCTTTCGGGAAAATCCACATGGCTGTCAGCAATAATGAATTTATGCGCCAACTCATCCGCGTAAGCACGCAATTGTTCATCGGTCTTGCTTGCCACAGGTTTTTTCTCTGAGCAGCTAACAACTAATGCAATAAGAAGGAATGATAGCACCACTTTTATTCTCATCATAAAAAAGTTTAGGTTTTGAAATAGAAAGTTACGTATTAAATAGAATCATTTACTTTTGCTTTTAGCAAGGGTTATTCTAGAGGAAAAGCGGCACATGCAAACAATTCAAGTACGGACCACACAGAATGTATTTATCCATTATCCGCTGGCTAGCGTAGGCGATCGGATTTTGGCTTACCTGCTCGATCAATTAATTCTTGTTGTGTTTGTAATTGCTGTTGGACTCTTGTTATTCTATGGTGAAATAGAATCGTATTGGGTTTGGATTTTATTTATAGGACTACCAGTGCTTTTATATGCACTCCTCTTTGAAATCTTTATGGATGGACAAACTCCTGGCAAACGGGTGTTGAATATTAAAGTGATTCGGTTGAATGGAACTCCGGCTTCTATTGGTGATTATGTGCTGCGCTGGATTTTTGCATTGATAGATTTGAAATTTTTGAGTGGTGCGATTGCTGTTATCTTAATTGCAGCGGGAGGTAAAGGGCAGCGACTGGGAGATATGGTTGCTGGCACATCGGTGATTAAACAAGTGGAGCAAAAGGAAATAACTGCACAGGAAGTTTTTGTGGTAGCCAATACCGAATATCAACCTGTGTTTGCCCAAGCCATTCAACTAAATGAAAACGACATTGATTTGATTCAACGCGCCTTAGAAGTAAACCGCGATATAGGAAATTCACAACCTATGCTTGCCATAACAGAAAAACTACGAACTCAATTGGGTATTCAAACAGATATGCCCCCGGTAAAACTACTATACACGCTCATTAAGGATTTTAATCATCTCACCTCGCGATGAGCGAGCTTACTAAAATCACCCGACCACAACTGCTTTGCGAAATGGTCAGGATAAACCCTAAATCTGGATTGCTTATCAGGGTCTGGTATATGATGTAACGCTCTCTCGGCTCTGGCGAAATGGAAAACACTATGAACATTGGGCCGGGCAAGATTTGACAGATGAATTGAGGGATGCTCCACACACTGAGCAAGTTTTTGAGAAACTTAAAGTAATAGGCACCTTACAAACGATGGCATAATCGCGTCTTTCTGTAAATTACATCGTTAAAAAAATCTAACTACCCTAGATGATTATTGTTGCAGACAGCGGAGGTTCTAAAATTGATTGGCGGCTCTTAAAAAAAGACGGAACCATTGGACAAGCAAATAGCCCCGGGTTTAATCCCTACTACCAACCGCTGCAAGACTTGGATACTATTCTTACTGAGCATTTAGTAAAAAACGTGCAAGAACCAGTTGAGAAAATATTTTATTACGGTACCGGTGTTTCCTCAGAAAAAAATCAACTGATCATACAAGATGCTTTCGCCAAGTATTGGCCGAAAGCACACATAGAAATTGGTTGGGATTTATTGGCTGCTGCACGTGCCTTGTGTGGAAGAGAGCCAGGCATTGCGTGTATTTTAGGAACCGGATCTAATTCCTGTTTATATGATGGTGAAAAAATAATTGACAACGTAGCTAACTTAGGTTGGATTTTGGCGGACGAAGGATCGGGAACGTATATCGGCAAGAAATTTATTTTCGATTACTTCCGAAATGAAATGCCAGAGACATTGGCTAAACAATTTAAAGCTCGCTTTCCGTGGAGTCGTGAAGAAGTATTAGAGAAGGTTTATCAAGGTGAAAAGCCCGGTGCATTTTTAGCAACGTTCGCAAAATTTATTTTTCAGCACTTGAAGGAGCCATACTGTTACAAATTGATTTACGATTGCTTTGCGGATTTCTATGAAAACAATGTGATGAAATACGATAACTATCAAAACATTAAAGTTCACTTTACAGGTTCTATCTCATTTTATTTTAGCGATGTGCTGCGCCAGGTAGCTAATGATAAAGGGATTACTGTTAAAAATATTCTGGAAGGCCCCATTGCCGGATTAACGTTATATCATAAGAAAGACCTTTGATAATTGACAGTTGATAATGAACAATTGATAATTAATTATCGTTGCCCATTTGTCAATCAGTCACTTTCGATTCAGTTTAGAGGTATGCATCAGATAGAACCCTTTTCTAATTGGCTTACGTATTACGATTCATCGAACGATGAAGACTCGCCTTTCTTTGGAAAGGAATATAACTACGATCTCTATTCAGAAGTTATCTATGGCTACTACATCGACCCAGCATGGGATTCTTTTGGATCGGAGACCTTGTATCTCAAAACTTTGTTCGCTGATTATGACGAAGGTTTTGTGATTCTAGAATTTATTGGTGAGTGGAACGATACCATCAATAATGATATCATGACGCTGAAGCGTGATTTTTTAGAAATGCTGATGATAAAGGGAATCAACAAATTCATTTTAATCGGGGAAAATATTTTTAATTTTCATGGCTCTGATGATCTGTATTATGAGGAATGGTTTGAAGAAGTAGAAGAGGCCTGCCTGCCGGACAGGCAGGGATGGATTGCCGCAGTTAGTTTTCCTGATTTCATTCAAGAAGAGATGAGAAAATATAGGATTGACTCATACATAAACATGGGCGGTACGTTACAAATAAATCAGTGGCGCACACTTCATCCGCTCAAGTTTTATGAGTTAGTAAAACAACTTATTCAGCGAAGGCTAAATTAAAAAATTGATAGCTGGGCATGACCAACCGGAACATCGGCAGGAACTAAAAATTGCCTTTTGGATTTTACCTCCAGGCAAAGCACGCGAGTACGTTGCAACTTTCCCTTTTTAAACCAGCGGCCATTCAAATCAAAAACACTTCCTTCGGGGATGTCGGATAGCAAAGTAGTTTTAGCAGCGCGCGGATCATGTTTGCGCAATAATTTAGTTAGCTCCGTATCTGAATAGGTGGAAGCTTTTGGGTTAGCAATATGCTTTTGAAGCATGGCTAGAATTTCTACAGGAAAAATTTCCGGACTTAACATCGGAGCAAGCAATTCCTGAAAAGCTTTTTTCCATTCCGTTCCATGGGCTTCCGCCCGAAAGCCATGCTTCTGATGAACATGAAGATGTGCTACCTCATGGACGTAAGTAATCAAAAATTCGTAAGGATGAAGGTCTTTGTTTACGGTAATCTTTGGAGCCTGCCCATGGCGGCAGGTAAAATCCCCCGATTTTGAAATCCTTCTTTTGCTTAGTTCAAAAAGAAATGGTTTTTGCTCCCATAACTGAACACAATAGTCCAGCGATGCTGATGGCAACTGCTCTTGGAGTTGAGTGCGGATAGATTGACTTTGCAAAACAGGGGCAAAATAAAAAAGGCTTTAGATATCTAAAGCCTTTTTGAGAATAATCCTTAAATGGATTACATGATAGAATCTAATGAATCAACAACAGTTGTATCAATAGGAGCTTCAATGATGGTAGTTACGGTATCCATAGTAGCAGCTGCTTCTTCCTTCTTAGCGCCACATGCAACCATAGCTATCGCAAAGCCAAATACGATAAGAGATGCAATAATTTTTTTCATAGTTAATAGGTTTTTTTGAATTTGGGTGCAAAGGTAAAAGGATACCTTGAATTAGCAGCAGGAAGTAAGAAAAAATCCCATTTATCACAATTATCTTCCAGCGATCAACGCTATTTACCTTTGCATTTCATTTAGCAATCGTTTGCTGAAACTATTTCTTTCGGAAGAATAACCGAACCGGCACACCTTCAAAGACAAACTTATCACGGATCTTATTTTCTAAGAACCGTACATAAGAAGGCTGGATGTATTGGGGTAAGTTACAAAAGAAGGCAAATGCTGGTGACTTGCCGGGTACCTGGGTTATGTATTTGATCTGAATATGTTTTCCCTTTATAGCGGCCGGTGGGTAATGAACTATTTCGGGTAGCATAGAATCATTGAGAGCAGAAGTAGGGATGCGCTTGGTTTTATTTTCATAAACCTGCACTGCCTTTTCAATAACCTGAAAGATGCGTTGCTTGGTAATAACCGATGCAAACACATAGGGGATGTAATCGATAGGAGCCAGTTTTTCCTGCATCTCCTTTTTAAATTTATCAGCTGTTTGGGTGTCTTTTTCGATAAGATCCCATTTGTTAACCATAATTACAATTCCCTTGTTTTGCTTATGCGCCAGTACAATAATGTTAACATCTTGCGATTCCAACCCACGCTCGGCATCGACTACCACAATACAGACATCACTTTCCTCTAATGCCCGCAACGATCGTAATACAGAATAGAACTCTACATCCTCAACTACTTTACTTTTCTTTCTAATACCTGCCGTATCAATGAGAATAAAATCATTGCCGTACATTTTGTAACGTGAGTGAATAGCGTCACGTGTAGTGCCAGCTTCATCAGTCACAATGCTGCGCTCAATTCCTAACAACACATTTAGAAAGGATGATTTGCCAACATTCGGCCTTCCTAAAATTGCAATCTTAGGAATTCCAGCATCGGGGTCTTCAATTCCTTCATCGGGAAACAGCTTTACTAATTCATCTAATACTTCACCAGTGCCTGAACCATTTTCGGCAGACATGGTAAATACTTCACCCATGCCTAATTCATAAAACTCGTTGGCTTCTGCAGTTTTGCTAGGATTATCCGCTTTGTTAGCTACCAAAAAAACTGGCTTTTTAGATTTCCGAATGATTTGAGCGAATTCCTTATCATACCCGGTTAATCCCACTTTACAGTCCACCATAAATATGACAGCTGTACATTCATCTAATGCAAGCTCAACCTGTTTTCTTATTTGAGATTCAAACTTATCGTCTGAGCCGGTTACATACCCTCCGGTATCAATCACTGTAAAAAACTTACCGATCCACTCGGCATATCCATAATGGCGATCTCGGGTAACTCCAGGCATATCGTCCATGATAGCCTGCCTTTGTTCTACTAAACGGTTAAAAAAAGTGGATTTACCTACGTTGGGCCTTCCTACTATTGCTACAATGTTTGCCATGATTTGATTGTCAATTCATCCAATAACCCATTTTTGGATGGTTTAAGATGGATTTGATCTGCAAAGTTGGCGATAATATTCTAAATAACACGGGTAGGCTCAAGTGACAAATTGAAGCCTTAATCAATTTGGCTAATCAATCAATGTATCCAAACTGTTTAAGTTTCAACTTTTGCTTGCGCCAGTTGTCAGCCACTTTTACATGAGTTTCCAAAAACACTTTCTTACCAAAAAATGATTCCATCGCCTGTCGGGCTTCTGTGCCTACTTTTTTTAGAGAGCTGCCACCTTTGCCAATAACAATTCCCTTCTGCGAATCACGCTCAACATAAATGATCGCGCGAATGCGTAGAATGGCTTCTTCATCTTTGAAGCTATCAATGCCAACAGCAGTACTGTACGGTATTTCCTGATCGTAATTCAAAAATATTTTCTCGCGGATCATTTCGGCAGCAAAAAATCGTTCACTGCGATCGGTGAGGTCTTCTTTGGGATAATAGGGCGGATGCTCCGGTAAATATTTTTTGATAGTATCAAGTACACTATCAATATTGGTTGCATCCTTTGCCGATACCGAAAGTATTTCTTTTACTTCTATCAGGCTTTTCCAATAATCAATTTTGTCTTTAACCTGCGATCCCTTGGCAAGATCAATTTTATTAATCACAAGGATAATGGGAGTTTGAATTGTTTTTAATAACGCAAAAGATTGCTCGTCATATTTTTCATCCAACTCAACAATTAACAAAACTAGATCAGCATCATCCAACGATACTTTTACAAAGCCCATCATCACTTCCTGAAGTTCATACTTAGGTTCTAATATGCCGGGGGTATCGGAATAAACAATTTGAAAATCTTCACCATTCAAAATACCCATAATGCGATGCCGGGTGGTTTGAGCTTTGGAGGTAATGATGGAAAGATTTTCGCCCACCAGTTTATTCATCAAGCTGCTCTTGCCAACATTGGGGCGGCCTACTATACTGACAAAACCTGATTTGTGCATGGAGCAAAGTTAGCCACAATTATTTTGCGTTTATCTATTTGTAATGGAGAAGAACAGGTAAGTAGCGGGGACAGGGCTCGAACCTTTGTCCGCCTTTTGGCGGATATGAGCCCAACGAGCTACCAACTGCTCCAATGTTTTAGAGTGTGAAATATTCTATTGATTTAAAACGCTCTTTCGAATAAATTCTCTGCCTCTTGCGGATTTCAATTCCTTTTCACGCTTCATGGCTTCCATTTTAGTCTGAAAGCTCTCGGTATAGACTAAAGTCCATGGTCTGAATTTTACTGTCCATCCCTTATTTGCAAGGATATTATGGGAAAGCATCCGTGCTTCTATATCGGAAGTAAAACCAATATAGATTTTGTTCAATGGAGGTGAATGCAGAACGTAAACGTGAAAAGGCATCTAATGAAAAAAGCGACCCAGAGTCGCTTTAAATTTTAGTAGCGGGGACAGGGCTCGAACCTTTGTCCGCCTTTTGGCGGATATGATCCCAACGAGCCACCAACTGCTCAGTGTTTAAGAGTGTGAAATATTTTATTGATTTAAAACGCTCTTTCGAATAAATTCTCTGCCTCTCGCGGATTTCAATTCCTTTTCTCGCTTCATGGCTTCCATTTTTGTCTGAAAGCTCTCGGTATAGACTAAAGTCCATGGTCTGAATTTTACTGTCCATCCCTTATTTGCAAGGATATTATGGGAAAGTATCCGTGCTTCTATATCGGAAGTAAAACCAATATAGATTTTGTTCAATGGAGGTGAATGCAGAACGTAAACGTGAAAAGGCATCTAATGAAAAAAGCGACCCAGAGTCGCTTTAAATTTTAGTAGCGGGGACAGGACTCGAACCTGTGACCTTTGGGTTATGAGCCCAACGAGCTACCAACTGCTCCACCCCGCGATATATTTTTCTAAAAATTCTTCTTTTACAAATCACGTTCTCGAACCTGTGTCCGCCATTTGGCGGATATGAGCCCAACGATCCGCTCATTAGCGGATCCACCCCGCGATTTGGACTGCAAAAGTAGAACGCATAGGGTTAAAAACCAAATGATCTGCAATTATCCGTTTGCTCCACCTCGTCTTTTTGTAAATTCAAGGCTTTAAAAACTAGAATTATGATAATTGACTTGCGCAGCGACACCGTTACCAAACCAACCCAGGGTATGCATGCTGCCATGATGAATGCTGCTGTGGGTGATGATGTGTTTGGTGAAGACCCGAGTGTAAAAGAGTTGGAAAAGAAGTGCGCAGATTTATTGGGGATGGACGCAGCGGTATTTTGCCCTTCCGGAACCATGACCAACCAAATCGGGATTAGAATTTTGACTCAGCCCTATGATGAAGTTATCTGTCATAAAGGTTCTCATATCTATAAATATGAAGGAGGAGGATTGGCCGGCAATAGTTTAGTCAGTGTGCGATTATTGGAAGGCGATCGTGGAAGAATTTCAATAGGAGAAATTGAAGCAAATATTAATAATGTTCAGGATGCTCATCAGCCAATAACCTCAGTGGTAGCATTGGAAAATACGGTGGTAAGAGAGGCAGGTAGTTATTATACGTTAGAACAAATCAAAACCATTAGTCAGTTTGTGCGGGCACAAGGTTTAAAGATGCATCTGGATGGAGCCCGATTGTTTAATGCCCTCATTGAAACAAGAGATAAGTCAGTTGAATACGGAAAATATTTTGACACCATTTCAATTTGCTTATCCAAAGGATTGGGCTCACCCGTTGGCTCTGTGTTGGTTTGTAAAAAAGAATTGGAACCCAAAGCCAGACGCATGCGAAAAGCTTTTGGTGGAGGCATGCGCCAAGCAGGATTTTTAGCGGCTGCAGCTTCGTATGCGTTGGATAATCACATCGCTCGTTTAAAAGAAGATCATGTTCGCGCAAGCGAGTTAGGCAAAGCACTTTCAACTGTTAACTGGGTTAAGTCTGTAATGCCGGTGGATACAAACATTGTAATCTTTTCTGTTATCGATCAAATTACTCCCGAAAAGGTTTTATCAAAATTAGCAGAACAGGAAATCAAAGCAATCAAATTTGGGGCACAGGAGATTCGACTGGTTACTCATTTGGATTTTGATGATACCATGTTGACAAAGACAATTGATACCATAAAAAAACTTTCCTTTTAGTATGGATGAGTTAGGTAAATCTTTTCCAGCTGCAGAAGGATTGGTGGACGCAGAACAGGGTGGGAATAAAAAACCCATAAATGAGAATTGCCTTAACTGTGGCACTAAACTACAGGATGTCTTCTGTCATCATTGTGGGCAGAAGGATATTCCTAAAAGACAGACGTTGCGAGAACTCATTGAAAATTTTATTGGATCGTTCTACAGTTTTGAGTCAAAATTTTTTCGCACTGTAAAGTACTTACTTCTAAAACCCGGGTTCCTGCCTCTGGAGTACACTGCCGGCAAAAGAGAGAGTTATTATCATCCGGCCCGAGCTTACGTTTTTATCAGTTTTGTTTTTTTTCTTCTCTTGTTCTCTTTACCCGATTCTAAAGAAGATAGCAAACCCATGACAACGGAAGAGAAAATAGAATTGGACAATAACCTGGAAAAAATGAAGGATCGGCTTGAAAAGGCTGGCTTGGATTCTATTTTAATGGACTCGGTGATTACTAAAATAGAACAAGCTGCTGACACAACTAATGTCTTAACTTTTGATAATACAGGGAAGAAATTTAAAACTAAAAATGGAGGCATTAATTTTAGTTTAGATGATTCGGAATACGAAACTTTAGAACAATATGATTCGGCCCAAAAATTATTATCTGAAGCAGAGCGAGATAACTGGTTTAAACGGAAATTGCGTATCCGTTGGATTGAAATAAACAATAAGTACAAAGATGATGATGGCGCGAAAAGGTTTGGTGAAGATTTTGGTCAGGCATTTTTAGAGAATTTTTCAAAAGTACTTTTTTACTTGCTACCCATATTTGCACTCTTGCTTAAACTACTTTATGTGCGTAGAGATTTTTATTATTCAGAGCATCTTGTGTTTTCAATTTACTATTATAACTTTTTCTACCTCGCTGCTACTTTGTTTCTATTGGTGGAGTACATTCCTGTTGTAGGCGGATGGTTGGATGCAATAATTGTTATTTGGATTCTTATTTACTTACCGATTGCCATGAAGCGGATGTATTTGCAAAGCTGGGGTAAAACCATTTTAAAGTATTCAATATTTTTCTTCTTATTCTCCCTGTTTCTAGGGTTAGGTATAACTACAAGCATGCTCTTCATAATAATGTCTTTATAAATGTTTGATAAAAAAACTCCATTGGCCGAACGGATGCGTCCTTCAAAGTTGGAAGACTTGATAGGGCAGGAGCATCTGGTTGGGCCAACTGGAATTATAAGACGCGCAATAGAAACGACCAACGTGCCCTCCATGATTTTATGGGGACCTCCAGGAGTAGGGAAAACCACTATTGCCAATATTATTGCTAATGAAGTAAAGCGACCCTTTCATATGCTGAGCGCGGTCAGTGCGGGCGTAAAAGATGTGCGCGAAATAATTGATCAGGCTAAAAGAACAAATCGAGTAATTCTTTTTATTGATGAGATTCATCGATTTAATAAATCGCAACAAGATGCTTTGTTGGGTGCAGTTGAAAAAGGGACGATTACATTAATTGGAGCCACCACTGAAAATCCGTCCTTTGAAGTTAATTCGGCTTTGCTTTCGCGATGCCAGGTATATACGCTCAAAGCGTTAACGGAATCTGATCTGATTAAATTGATCAACCAGGCATTGACCAAAGACGTTGAGTTAAAAAAGAGAAAGGTGGATGTGAAAGAGCATCAGGCCATGATAAATATTTCGGGTGGTGATGCCCGCAAGATTTTGAATCTGCTTGAACTCATAGCGGAATCTACAATTGGCGATGTAGAGATAACAGATGAGTTGGTGATGCAGGTAGCGCAAAAACATATTGCTATCTATGATAAAAGTGGTGAGCAGCATTACGATATTATTTCTGCGTTTATAAAATCCATCCGCGGCAGCGATCCAAATGCAGCGGTGTATTATTTGGCCCGAATGATTGAAGGTGGTGAGGACGTGAAGTTCATTGCCAGAAGAATGGTTATTCTTGCTTCGGAGGACATTGGTAATGCAAATCCAACCGCATTGGTTATGGCTACTACCACGTTTCAAGCTGTTACTATGATCGGCTATCCCGAAGCACAGATAATTATGTCGCAATGCGCAACCTATTTGGCCTGTTCACCCAAAAGTAATGCAGCAGTTGCCGCCATTGGAAAAGCATTACAAATTGTGAAAGAAACAGGCAACCTTCCAGTGCCGTTGTCAATACGAAATGCACCGACCAAATTGATGAAAGACCTTGATTACGGAAAAGGATATCAGTATGCGCATGATTTTCGTAATAACTTTGTAGCGATGGAGTTTTTACCGGATGCCATTAAAGAAACCAAGTTTTACGAGCCGGGTAAAAATCCCCGTGAGGAGGAACTGCGAAATTATTTGAAGAGATTGTGGGATAAGAAGTATAATTACTAATGAATACAAATTGACAATCGACAACAACCAATTGACAAAGTCATCAATTTTGTCAATTCATTCTTTTGTCAATTGTCAACTAAAAAGAAACACTAATGCAACACTTGCTATTCGAGTCTTCACCGATATTTATTTTTTTATGTGCAGCCATTGCAATTGGTTACGCCTTTGTTTTGTATCGTTCTAAGCACACCTGGAGCAAACGCATCAATCAGGTTTTATTTGGGTTGCGAACTATTCTTGTTTTCTTTTTGGCTATTTTATTATTGGGGCCGGTTATTAAACTAATCACCAATCAGTTTGAAAAACCGAGTTGGGTATTTTTGATTGATTCATCAAGTTCGGTGGCGGAAGGGGTTGATTCAACTTCACGGATTCAACTAAACACACAACTCGATCAAGTACGGAAGTCTTTGCAACAAGATGGCTACGAAGTAAAATGGAATGACCTTATAGGAAACACATTAGAAGAAGTTTCATACACTTCACCTACTTCTGATCTTAATAAAGGAATTCAAAATGTTATTCAAGAGTATGAAGGCAAAAATCTGGCAGGAATAATTTTGGTAAGCGATGGAATTTATAATTCGGGATTGTCACCATTGTATACTCCTGTGCGCATGCCTATTCACACAATTGCCGTGGGCGATTCGATTGCACGTGTAGATGTGATTTTAAAAAATGTCGCATTTAATAAAGTAGCGTATCAGGGAAATAAATTTCCGATTCGTGCGCAGGTGTTGCTGCAAGGCTTACAGAATCAAGAAGTTGTTGTTTCGGTATCGAAGAATGGAAAATCGATCTCCACACTTCAGAAAAATTCTGATGATAAATCATTTCTTGATTTTGACTTTCAATTGGATGCAGCTGAAAAAGGTATTCAGCGTTACGATGTTTCTGTAAAACCTGTTGATGAGGAGAGTAATAAACGGAATAATGCTGCCAGTGTATTTATTGAAGTAGTGGAGGGCAAGAAAAAGATTGTGATGATTGCACCGGCTCCACATCCAGACATTAAAGCTTTAAAAACGGTGGTGGAGAAAAACTCTAATTATGAATTTGTTCTTCATATTCCGGGCATTGCTGAAGCTGATCCTGCTTTATTGACTGCAGGAGGAGCCGAACTATATATTTTCCATCAGGTGGTTGATCAATTTGGTAAAACTTCAAGATTGTTTTCAGAACTCTATAAAAGTAATTCGTCAGTGATGCTCATGATGGGTGGCAACACAAACCTGCGTCAATTACAACAGTATAATATACCCATTCAATTCGAATCATTTAATGGCCAGTGGGATGATGTAACTCCGGTGATCAATAACAACTTTCGCGATTTTGGTTTTTCTGAAAACAGCAATGGTGTGTTTGCGCGCTATCCACCAGCCGATGTTCCGTTTGGAAAATTCTCGTATCCGCCATCGGCCAGTGTGTTGTTATATCAACGCATTGGAAGTATTACAACGGATCGGCCCATGTTAATGACATGGCCTGATAACAATCGAAAAATTGCCGTGATGATTGGCGAAGGGATGTGGCGCTGGCGATTAAATGAATTTGCCGATACAGGAAACACAGTATTCTTTGATGAATTGTTTTCAAAACTGATTCAATACCTAAGTACACTCGAAGACAAACGAAAGTTTAGAGCCTTCCCACTACAGAATGAGTTTTCGGATGCTGAGCCAGTGGTGATTGAAAGTCAGGTGTATAATGATTTGTTTGAGTTGGTGTATGGTAATACTATTCGCATTGAAGTGCGCAATGAGACAGGAGAGGTATCTAATTATAATTACGTAACGAGTCCTGGAAGTTCGCGCTACCGCATTGGCGGATTGAAAGAAGGAATTTATCGCTTCAAAGCATCTACCAGCTTAAATGGTAAAACAGAAGAAGTGAATGGTCAGTTTTTAGTGAAGACTCAAAATCTGGAAGCCCAAAATCTGACTGCTGATTTTGGTCTGCTAAGAAAACTTGCAACTGAGACGGGTGGAAAATTTTATAAAGCCGATCAATCAAATCAATTAGCAAGCGACCTTCAACAAACAAAAGTGGCTAGCCTCATTCACTCCGAAGAAACCTTCAATCAATTGATCAACCTGAAGTGGGTTTTCTTTCTACTCCTCGCGCTGATCAGTGCGGAGTGGTTTATGAGAAAATACTTGGGGAGTTATTAGGCATAAAAAAAAGCGGGTTTCCCCGCCTTTCAATTTATTCGCTCTTTTTCTCTTTCGAGGGAGCTTTTGGTTTTTTCCCTTTTATGGTAAGAACCTCTCCGGTGCCTTCATAGTCGGCAATGATAGTTCCACCTTCAGGGATTTCACCTTTCAGAATTTCTTCTGCTACCGGATCTTCCAAATATTTTTGAATCGCTCTGTTCAATGGTCGCGCTCCAAAGGCTGGATCATATCCTTTCTCAGCTAAAAAGTCTTTCGCCTTTTCGGTAAGTTCAACATGGAAGCCTAACGTAAAGATGCGAGCAAACAATTTGCCGAGTGTGATATCAATGATCTTATGAATGTGTTCGCGTTGCAACGTATTAAACACAATCACATCATCCAAACGATTTAAAAATTCGGGACTGAATGCACGCTTCAACGCACTCTGAATCGTTGATTTCATCACCTCTTCATCGTTATCGCGTTTGGCGGAAGTAGTAAAACCAATACCCGCTCCAAAATCTTTCAAATCACGAACACCAATATTAGAAGTCATGATGATGATCGTATTTCTGAAATCCACTCTTCGGCCTAAACCGTCTGTTAGGATTCCATCATCCAACACCTGAAGTAAAATGTTAAATACATCCGGGTGAGCTTTTTCAATTTCATCCAACAACACAACTGAATAAGGCTTGCGTCTTACTTTTTCAGTAAGCTGACCACCTTCTTCATACCCTACATATCCCGGAGGTGCACCCACTAAGCGCGACACAGAGAATTTCTCCATATACTCACTCATGTCAATGCGCACCAACGCATCATCTTTATCAAATAAGTAAGATGCTAAGACCTTGGCAAGTTCAGTTTTTCCTACACCCGTTGGGCCAAGGAAAATAAATGAACCAATTGGCTTTTTAGGATCTTTCAATCCAACACGTGTGCGCTGAATTGCTTTTGTTAATTTCTTAATAGCTTCATCCTGTCCAATCACACGACCATTTAATTGATCGCCCATGCCCAACAACTTGTTGCTTTCTTTTTGAGCAATTCGGTTTGCTGGTATGCCCGTCATCATACCCACTACATCAGCAACGTTGTCTTCAGTAACGGTATATTTTTCAGTACGGGTTTTCTCTTCCCAGCGTGCTTTTGCTAAGTCAAGCTGCTCAATCAGTTTTTTCTCTTTATCGCGCAACTGTGCAGCCTCTTCATACTTCTGGCTCTTCACTACGCGGTTTTTCTCCTTCTTCACATCTTCAATAGCCTCTTCATATTTTACAATATCTTCAGGCACATGAATGTTGTTTATATGAACACGCGCACCAGCTTCGTCCATTACGTCAATCGCCTTGTCGGGAAGAAAACGATCACTGATGTAGCGATCCGATAACTTCACACACGCTTCAAGAGCTTCCTTAGTGTAATTTACGTGATGATGATCTTCGTATTTTTCTTTGATGTTTTCCAAAATCTGGATTGTTTCATCTACAGAAGTAGAATCAACCATCACCATCTGGAACCTGCGTGCCAATGCACCATCTTTTTCAATGTATTGACGATATTCATCCAACGTAGTTGCACCAATACATTGTATTTCGCCCCGCGCTAAGGCTGGCTTAAACATGTTTGAGGCATCCAATGAACCGGAAGCGCCACCGGCACCAACAATCGTATGTAACTCATCAATAAACAGAATTACATCAGCCGATTTTTCCAATTCATTCATTACGGCTTTCATTCTTTCTTCAAACTGACCGCGGTATTTTGTACCAGCAACCAATGAAGCGAGATCTAGCGTAACTACACGCTTACCAAAAAGTACACGTGAAACTTTCTTTTGGATGATGCGCAAAGCAAGTCCTTCAGCAATAGCTGTTTTACCCACTCCAGGTTCACCAATCAAAATTGGATTGTTCTTTTTTCTGCGGCTCAAAATCTGAGCTACACGTTCAATTTCTTTTTCGCGCCCAACGATAGGATCCAACTTATTGTCTTCAGCTAACTTGGTTAAATCTCGCCCGAAATTATCAAGCACTGGCGTGCGAGATTTTTCAGTACCTTTTTTTTCCTTGCTTCCGCTGCCAGGATTGGCTCCACTTCCAAACATTTTAGAAGAGTCGTCATCTGGATCGTCAGTATCAGAAGCAGATGTAGGTTGATCGTTTTGATATTCCAGCATTTCTTTCACAACATCATAAGCAACATCAAACTTGTTTAAAATTTGTGTGCCTAAATTGTCGGGATCGCGCAGGATTGACAACAATAAATGTTCGGTGCCAATCAACTGAGCTTTAAATATTTTTGCTTCCAGGTAAGTGATCTTCAATACCTTTTCTGAGGCGCGGGTTAAAGGAATGTTTGCCAGATTTTTAATCTCGTGCGTGGCTGTGCCCTTAGAGATTTTTTCAATCTCACCGCGCAACTCTTCTAACGGCACCCCTAATTTTTTTAAAACACCAACGGCTACACCCTCACCTTCTCTAATCATCCCCAACAGGAGATGTTCAGTGCCAATGTAATCGTGTCCCAATCGTAATGCTTCTTCCCGGCTTAAGGAAATTACTTCTTTAACTCGGTTAGAAAATTTTGCTTCCATATTTGGCATATTCTTGAGTATTGTAAATGTAAAGTTTTAACTATGATAATTGCAACTGCTTCACGACCCTAGATTGGTAATTAAAAATTACTAATCCAATGGTTATTAAACATGATCTGAATTTTTTTTGTTCAACCTTTATTCCGTGAGGCTAGGATTAGGGAACCGCTCCGGGGTCCTTCGCAAAACAGGAGATCGATCAGGCTCAGGTTGTCTGCAAAATGATTGCCAAAGACCTGATAGTAGGAAACAGGTTTGTAGAAGGATCGCTCCGAATACGGAATTTTGGCTTGAATCAACGATCGAAGATCATGAATGCTTGTTTCAGGACTTTTTTCATACGCCACACTTACAGAAAGCTGCGGCTTAAATGAAATGCTTTTCAGACAGAATGACAGCAAGGCAAAATTGAGATCGAAGAGAAAAGAGTGATCATCATAAATTATTTTTTTCAGTTCATCAGAATAATATTCAAAGAAAGGTGCTTTTCGATAGGCTGATTCGATGGTGCGCCAGTGATTGTTTTGCCATTTGATGCTGTAATCGATCTTCACTTCACTTATCGGAACCTTACCATGTTTGTTTGTCAACGGAACAGTTAACATCTCAACTCCCTGTGCTGTGTTTATATAACACCGGTTGCGATAACTCTGCTTTACAAAATGCTCGTGCTTTTCAAATTGAATGCTTGAGTAATCTTGAAGCACACAGAAGTACTCAAGCGAGGGAAGATAATGAAGTTCTATAAGTGCTGCTTTCAAAACTGTTATTAATAAAATACCCCAAGCCCCTGTCGTATTACTTCTGGTTCGCCACTTGTAAAATCAACAATGGTAGAAGGAATGTTTCCGCCTGGGCCACCATCAATTACCAAATCAACCTGATGTTTAAAGTCCTCATAAATTTCTTCGGGGTCGGTAGTGTATTCTTTGATCACATCATCATCTTTAATTGAAGAAGTAATGAGGGGGTTATTCAATAGCTGAACCAATGCTAACGGAATAGGATGATCCGGAATCCGAATCCCCACCGTCTTCTTATTTACATTTAAAATCTTGGGCACATTGCTATTCGATTCAAAGATGAACGTGAATGCGCCCGGTAATAATTTTTTTAGAACTTTAAATTCGGGTGTATCCAATCGCTTTACATATTCTGAAATATGACTTAAGTCGTTACAGATAAACGAGAGATTTAGTTTTTGAGGTTTAACCTGAGTGATCGTGCAAAGTCGTTCTACCGCTCTTCGGTTGATCAAGTCACAACCAATTCCATAAATCGTATCGGTGGGATAAATAATGACACCACCTTTTTTGAGCACCTCAACCACCTGCGCAATTTTGCGTGGTTCAGGATTGACAGGATGGATGGCGAGGAATTCAGCTGACATTTATGTTCAAAGTTAATTCAAATACAACAAAGGGATTTGGCAGCTTAATCTTTATTATAGTTTATGCACCTGCCTGCCCGGTAGGTAGGTTCATCGCAGTTTTGTAAATTTGAACTCCAATTTTAATTATGGCTGAAGTATCTAAAACGAAGCTTGCTTTTTTCCTGGTTGCATCTACCTTGCTAATCACATTTGTGTTTTACGGATATCAGATTCTGTACACACCTAATATTCTCGTAGATAGAGATAATCGCGTATTCATCATCCATAAGGATGATACATTTCGTAAAATTCAGGAAGAACTTGGTAAGGCAGGATTTGTAAATGATATGGTTTCGTTTAGCTTTTTAGCTCGACTAAAGGGATATGATAAACGAATACAACCCGGCCGATTTGCATTGCAAAGAAACATGACCAACCTGGCCGCTATTGGTGTGCTAAGTGCGGGCATGAGGCAAGCAGAGCGAGTTACATTTACTAACGTGCGATTAGTTGAGGAGCTCGGTGAGAAAATAACAAAAAATATCGGAGTTACACCCACAGAGTTTGATGAAGCATTGAATGATTTTGTTGATACGAATACGGAAGGATTTAACAAAGAGAATATTATTGCAATGTTCCTCCCCAATACCTACGAAGTATACTATAATGTGCTGCCCAATGAGTTGATAGAACGTTTTCATGCTGAATATGAAAAATTCTGGAATGATGATCGTTTGGCAAAAGCCCAAGCATTAGGATTTACTCCACTGGAAATTT
Source organism: Cyclobacteriaceae bacterium (assembly GCA_041742535.1). Classification (GTDB taxonomy): domain Bacteria; phylum Bacteroidota; class Bacteroidia; order Cytophagales; family Cyclobacteriaceae; genus ELB16-189. The sequence goes on from JBGSIM010000072.1 coordinate 115,298, forward strand.
CAACGTTGGCTTCTATCGTGCAGGCTGAGAGTATAAAAAAAGATGAAGCCGAAATTATTGCCGGACTCTATATTAATAGACTAAAGAAAAATATTCCACTGCAAGCAGACCCAACGCTGGTTTTTGCTGCAAAAGACTTCACAATAAAGCGCGTGCTTAACAAGCACAAAGAAATTGATTCACCATACAACACGTATAAGTACGCTGGCTTGCCACCAGGGCCAATCAACATGCCTCAAATTGCAACTATTGATGCTGTGCTTAATTACCAAAAGCACAATTACATTTATATGTGCGCCCGCGAAGATTTTTCAGGCTATCATAATTTTGCGAGCACATTGACTGAGCACAACAAAAATGCAAGCCGCTACCAAAAAGCGTTAACAAATGAAATGAGAATAGGTGCCCAGAAGAAAAAGTAATGTATACATCCGAAACCCACATACGCGTGCGATATGGAGAAACTGACCAAATGGGTTATGTGTACTACGGGAACTACGCTATGTACTATGAGGTAGCACGAGTAGAAAGTTTACGACAACTAGGTCTTACTTATAAGGAGTTGGAGGAGATGGGAGTGATGATGCCTGTGTTGGAGAACAAGTCAAAATTTTTGTCGGCAGCGTTGTACGATGATCATTTGAAAATCATAACCACCATTCGCGAAAAGCCAACCGTGCGTATCAGGTTCGAATACGAAATCTTTAACGGAGCGAATGCATTGATTCATCAGGGTGAAACGTTACTTGCTTTTGTGGATAAAAAATCAGGGAAACCCTGCAGGCCACCTGAAGTATTTCAAAATATATTGAAGCCCTACTTTACATGAAGTACGTAACTCGAAAACGGATTCTTGAATATTCGGGTGCTCGTACCGGGCGCAGTTGGCTGAAGAAAATTAAGTTTAAACGATACGGCAACCTTTCCCTTTACAAGTTTCTAAAAATATTTTTCCATAACATCAGCGAAGATGAAATTATGGATCGTTCCAACGGAGTAGCTTATAATTTTATTCTTGCCACGTTTCCAGCCATCATTTTTTTATTTACGCTCACTCCGTATATCAATAAGTTTTTTTCAGTCATTAATCGCGCAGCGATCATTCAATTTATGGGTGATTACCTGCCAGCAAGCATGAATGATACGATTTCTACCACGGTGCTTGATATTGTGAGTAATCAGCGGGGCGGTTTGCTTACTATTGGTTTTGTCTTTGCCTTATACCTGGCAACTAATGGCATGATGGCTCTGATGCGGGCTTTTAATGCGTGCTATCGCACAGTCGAAAGGAGAAATCCATTTCGTATGAGACTTACGGCAACAGGATTAACCTTTATGCTGGCAGTGGCGATACTATTGGCTGTTACCTTGCTGATTGTGGGGCAACTTGTTCTCAATTATATGATGGCCAACCTCGCCCAGTTTAGTTCATTAAATGTGGATGGATACACCATTCAAATGTTGTTTGTACTTCGCTTTGCCGTAATCTTCATTGTATTTTTTATTTCGATTTCATTCATTTATTACTTTGGTCCGGCAGTTCATTACAATTGGAATTTTTTTTCGATCGGCTCATTACTCGCTACAGTAGCCATCATTTTAGTTTCTTATGTATTCTCAATTTACATTACCAACTTCGGGAGCTATAATAAAGTGTATGGTTCGATCGGTGCACTTATTGCGATGATGGTTTGGATTCAACTGATAACAATGATTCTCCTGTTTGGGTATGAGGTGAATGCCAGTTTGCATTATGGCCAAAAATTGCAAGCCATGGAAGTGAATCTAAAAAAGAGCAGACTTGAAAAAGCTATGCGCTAATCTACTGACATAGGGGTGTCAATGCGACCATTACTTTTGTTTAATGGCAACATCAAAATCAAGTGGTTCAGTTGAAGAAGTAATTGATAGTCTTCCAAAGGCCGAGCAAATCATTGTTAAACGGTTTCGAACTATCATTCTTGATTGTCTCCCCAAAGCAGAAGAAAAAAATTCGTACGGAGTTCCGTTTTACAGGCGTAACAGAATGATTTGCTTTGTCTGGCCATCTTCCATTCAATGGGAGCAAACAAAAAAAATAGATTCTGAAAAGTTAGTTGTACTGGGGTTTTGTCAGGGAAACTTAATGGCAAATGAAGATAAAGTTTTGCTAGCCGAAGGCCGCAAGCAAGTGTATTGCATGTATTTTAAAACGTTAGCTCAAATTAATGAACCTCAGATTCGAGCCTTGCTTTATGAAGCTGGAATGATTGATGAGGAGTTTAAAAAAAAGAAACGAAAATTTTGAGATTGCTCTCCAAAAATTAGGCCGTCATCGCAAATAAGAAATTAGCTTATGGGTTCTATTACCTTTGATGTTGCATGAAGATTAACAGGAACACGGGATTTATACACTTGCTTTACACGAAAAGACACAGCTAATAGGCTGAGCTAAAAGAGAAGAAGAGCTTGCTAAAAAATGCTTTTTTTAGTTGTCAAAGCCAAGGGGATACGATTCTCAATTTCCAAATAAAACATTACCTTGTGCCTCCAAATAATTCTAAAATAAATCATCATGAAAAAACTTTTTCTTCTTATAGGCGTGATTGCTGCTATGACATCGTGCAGCACATTGAAAGTTGGCTACGATTATGATAGTCAAGCCGATTTTACCAAATACAAAACATATGCTTTTAGTGAGGAAGCCTTACAGCTTCCTGTGGATCAGTTAAACCGTGACCGCATATTACGGGCTGTTGAGACTGAGCTCGCTGCTAAAGGTTTTACCAAATCCGATACTCCTGATGTTTTGATTGATCTTCAACTAAAAGCCAAACAGGAAACAGAAGCTACTGCCACCAATATGGGCGGGGGTATGTATGGAGGAAGGTATGGTTTTGCTGGCGGCTATGGTGGCACTACGCAAATTACCTATAACGATTATACCGTAGGTTCACTTTTTATTAACATGGTTGACAGTGCCTCAGAAAAAATTGTGTGGCAGGGTCGAGGTAGTAAAACCATTGATGAAGATGCGTCAGCCTCCCAACGTGATACTAATATTACAGCTGCTGTTAAGAAAATCTTTACCCAGTATCCACCCAAGAAGTTTTAATTTCAATTTTAATTAATCAAAACCTGCACGAATCGTGCAGGTTTTTTTGTTTTATCGCGGTGGTTTTCACGTGTCTTTATTTCTGATAGGAGGATACAGCATAAAGTGGCAAAAGCAAATTAATAAATTTATATTCCTTACAATTGCAACTAGTTTTAATTTTTTATCTCCGCTAACATGCTTGATGTAATCCGAGATTTTTTTGAGAACTCATCCATGATGACGCGGCTCATATTTTCATTTTCGCTCGTCCTGCTGCTGCCCCGCCTATTTGAAAAAATTAAACTTCCAGGAGTATTAGCATTAATTTTTGCTGGCCTCCTGTTTGGCCCAAATGGATTTCATCTATTTAAGTCAAATGGCGAAGTGTTAATTATGTTTTCAGTCATAGGAAAACTTCTTTTACTTTTCTTCTCAGGACTCGACATAGAATTAGACGTTCTCAAAAAAAATCTTAAAAAATCCATTCGTTTGGCGATACTGAGTTTCACCTTGCCTGCATTTTCAGGTATCATCATAGGATTGATTTTTGGATATTCCTTTATGACGGCTTTCATGATGGGCGTTTTATTTTCATCTCATTCCATCATTGTTTACCCCATTTTATCAAAACTTGGTTTAACTAAAATCGAGCCTGTTTCCGTTACCAATGGAGCCACAGCAATAACCGATATTTCTTCTTTGGTATTATTTGCTATCTGCTTACCGATTCATATATCTGGATTTTCTTTTGGAGCCTTCCTACTTCAACTATTTTTCATTGTTGGATTTATTCCTGCCATTATTTTTGGATTAAAATGGCTGGGTAAGGTTGTATTTAAAAATCTGGGTGAAGATCCATCCCAACAAATGCTTTTTCTATTGGTGGTGATTGGTATCTCTGCGGGTTCAGCTGAGTTAGTTAACATAGAGCCGATTGTGGGCGCTTTTCTTGCTGGCCTTGCGGTGAGTACCACCTTACCTGATGCGAGTGTCAGAGTACAATTAGATACACTTGGAAATATATTTTTTATTCCTGCTTTTTTTATTTCGCTGGGTGTCCTCATAGATCCCCTGATTGTGATTCAAACCATGCGCGAGCATCTCTGGCTTGTGATAGCAATCATGGTTTCGATTTTTGCAACAAAATTTCTGGCAGCCTGGCTTTCAGGTATAAAGTTTGGCTACACCAAGATTCAGAGAATATTTGTCGGTTCCCTAATGACACCCCAGGTATCTTCTACCCTGGCAGTGGCACTTGTGGCATATGAAAGTATGAACGTAGCGGGTGAAAGACTAATCGATGAGGCTTTACTAAACAGTATCTTAGTATTGATGGTAGTTTCTTCTGTGGTGGGTTCAGTACTTACGGAGCAAATGGGAATTCGAATGGTAGAAGTTTCAAAAAAATGATAATGCCCTTATGAAGACTTTTATATCACTATTACTAAGTTTAATTATTGTTTCTTGTGGATCTAAGCAAGAGGAAAAACCAACAGCAGCGTCACAGAGTTTCGTGGTGCAACGCGATTCTTTTTTTAATGGCCTTCAAGACATACAAGCAACATCTGAGCTTGTTTCTGATTTGGGTGGATTTGATAGCACGTTATTAAATGATCCACACTTATTTTATAAATACATGGATAACGATGTGAAAGCCGCATCGAACCTGGGCATCTATCTTTCTGATTTGAACTATTGTATTCTATACAAGCATCGCCAAACCGCAAAAGCATATTTTAACGCAGCCTCTGAACTAAGTAAGATGATTGGGATTGAAAAAAATACACTAGACTTTCTAATGCATCGATACACTGAGAATATTGAAAGAAATGATTCTGTAAAATCAGTGATGAATCAGTTGATGAACAATGCAACGGCACTTCAGAAGGGGACAGATCGCGAACGAATTGCCGGAATCTCTATGATAGCGTATCAAATTGAAAACCTTCACGTTGTGTTGGCGTTACTTGAGTCCCTTCCTGAAACTCTTACAAAAGACCAAATTCAATCGGAGGCAGAGTTGATACAATACATCCTTAATCAGCAAGGAAAATTTGAGATCACTTATAATTTTATCCAATCCTTCACTGACCCACTGGATCCTAATCAGAATCCTAATTATCCTTTTTTTGACAATGCTTTTCGCGAATTGATTGCAGCGTATCACGAGATGCCCCAGAATGATCAGGAAAAATTACGTCTGAAAAGAGATAGCCCTCAGTTTAAAAATATAGGTTCAAAGGTAAACGCCATTCGATCTAAAATTATAGCACAAGAATGATACAACTCCCTAAGAATTTTGCAATCTGGATTGATTAAGCCTTATCATAACTTCAGTTCTTTCAACTTCAGATCACCAGCAACGAAATAGAGGTTTAATTGAAAAATTCCTGCTAAATAGAAAAAGAAAAGGCTGCCTCGGTATGAGACAGCCTTCTTTTTATTTTCGAAAATGGTTTAATTATTAATTAATGTTGAAGGTGAAGGCGCCTTTTTATTAGCCTTTGGTTTTTCTTGTATTGCCTGGTAAAAAAAGATGGTTACAACAGATCCATCGGCTAATTCCATCTCCCCGCTCATTCCATTACTAATGGTAAGTAAAGAGTAGGTCTCTGCTGCCCGTGTGCCATCGCTGTTAAAATATTTCTGACTTATTTCTTTACCCCAGTCTTCATAGGTGTTGTCTACTTTTTGAACCTGTGGTCTACCCGCAATTCTTTTATCCAAAACATTTATTTTTCCCATAAAGCATTCTGAATAATTCCCTTTGCGAATAGAGACAACGACATCATGAGTTCCATTTTGAATAGGTTTGGCGCCCCTTTCATGAAACAAAGCGATCCATTCACTGTAGCAGTCTGAGACTTTGCCAGAACCGCTTGCAGCAGTTGTTTTTGACTGTCCTTGAGCTAGCGCTCCAATAGATATTAAACTCAGAAGAATAGCTAAAATTGATTTCATATAATATAGTATTAATATTAGCGAAATAAGCCAATTTTTGAATCGTATCAAAACGCTCTGCTTTTTAATTGGATCAATAGATCCAATCTTATAGATATTTAAAATACAGATTGCTGATTACACGGTTCAAACCCACTCATACAAAAACAAAAATCTTTCTGTTAAACGTCTTATTTAATCCACTTATTAATTCTTATATATTTGAAGTTGAATAGTTCACCTTAAGCCATTTCATAACCTGTTCATAACATTATCTATCTATGAAAATCTTCTTAAAGACCGCTAAAATCCAGACTTCCATCCTTTTGGTGGGATTGGCATTGGCATTGGTAGGATGCGGTAAGAAAACAGAAACAGTTGTTCTTCCGTCCGTAAAAGTAAACGTGGTGAAGGCAATCCAGCAAGACGTGCCTTTGTATGAAGAATTTGTGGCGCAGGTATACGGCTCGGCCGATGTTGATATCCGTGCACGCGTTGAGGGCTGGGTTACTTCAATGAATTTTAAGGAAGGTTCGAAAGTGAAAAAAGGAGACCTGTTGTATGTGATTGATGACATTGAATACAAAAATAAGGTTGATTATCAGTTGAGTGAATTAACCCGTGCACAAACAGAGATGGTTCGTGCTGAAAATGATTTAAGTCGGGTACGACCATTGACCGAATTGAACGCATTGAGTAAAAAAGATCTGGACAATGCGGTGGCCTCATATGATGCCGCCAAGGCACATGTAAAATCAATAGAATCTTCCTTACAAAATGCAAAAGTTGAATTAAGTTATACACGAGTATCGTCTCCTTTTGATGGTGTCGTTGGTAGTTCTAATGTGCGCGAGGGTGATTATGTGAGTCGACTTGGAACCAGCTCTGTGCTCACCACGGTTTCCAGCATTGATGGGGTGCGGGTTCGTTTTCAAATCAGTGAACGAGACTATTTACGGATTGCAAAAATGACTCAGGAAGAAATAAATACGGCTAAGAAAAATATACAACTCCTTTTGGCCGATGGCTCACTCTTTGATCAAACAGGTGAAGTTAATTTTGCTGATCGGGAAATAGATCCAAAGACTGGAACCTTAACTATAGAGGCTTCATTCCCAAACCCGAAAGGATTGCTGCGTCCAGGTATGTTTGTAAAAGCAAGGATATTATTAAGCACCTTCCCCAATGCTGTGCTTATTCCTCAGCGGTCTGTGTTTCAATTGCAAAACCTAACGCAGGTATTTACAGTAACTGATTCCAGTACACTGAAGGTCACACTTATTGAACCCGGAGCGAAAGTAGGCGATGCATGGGTTGTTAAAAATGGTTTGAAAGCCGGTGATAAAGTGGCTGTTATTGGAAATGCCTCACTCACGCCCAACACCAAAATTGAAGCGGTCGAAATGAAATGGCCGGAGGATGCTCAGAAAAACAATCAAGAATAATTAACCTTCCGATTTTATGAGCGAATTTTTTATCCGAAGGCCGATTGTCGCAATGGTAATTTCCATCCTCATGGTGATCATGGGGTTAATCACGTTGCGGAGTATCCCCATCTCCAAGTACCCGGAAATTACGCCACCCATGGTACAGGTAACTACCTTGTTTAATGGAGCCAATGCAGTAAACGTTGAGCAAGCTGTTGCAACGCCCATTGAACAACAGGTGAATGGAGTGGAAGAAATGCTGTACATGAAGTCCATCAACGCAGCCGATGGATCACTCACATTGCAAGTTTCATTTGAAGTAGGAACCGATTTGGATAACGCCAACATGCTCACACAAAATCGTGTGTCGCAAGCGAGCGCGAAGATGCCCAATGAAGTAAAGGCCTTTGGTGTTACTACAAAAAAATCTCTGGTGTTTCCCTTGATGTTGGTTTCGCTTTCGTCACCAAATTCTTCGTATGATGGTTTGTTCTTAAATAACTATGCCAACATCAACATTGTCGATCAGTTAAAGCGATTGAAAGGTGTAGGCGATGTGATTCTTTTCGGTGGAGCTGATTACTCAATGCGTGTTTGGCTAAAGCCTGATCAACTTACCAAACTTAACCTTACAGTAAACGATGTAACGAATGCGGTGAAAAAGCAGAATGCCATTGCACCGGGAGGAAAATTTGGAGCGCCTCCTTCACCCAAAGGTGTAGAGTATACTTACAGTGTATTATTGCAGGAACGCTTGGTTACTGAGGAAGAATTTGGAAACATCATCGTTAAATCCGATGAGAAAGGCTCCATCATCAGATTAAAAGATATAGCGCGGTTGGAATTGGGAATGGAAAACTACAATTCATTCAGCCGGCTGAATAAAAAAGCAGCCAGCACCATAGTGGTGTACCAAATGCCTGGATCCAATGCATTAGATGTTGCCGCAAGTGTTGAGACTGCGATGGCAGATTTGAATACTCGTTTTCCTGAAGACTTGAGATATGATGTTTCACTTAATACAACGCGAGCTGTTTCAGTAGGTATCGAAGAAATTATTCACACACTATTTGAAGCCGTCTTTCTGGTTATCATCGTTGTGTTTTTATTCTTACAAGATTGGCGCGCAACTCTTATTCCTTTATTAACAGTTCCTGTTTCGTTAATCGGAACATTTATAATTTTCCCATTGCTGGGATTTTCAGTAAACGTTTTGTCCTTATTAGGATTAGTGCTCGCCATCGGTTTAGTGGTAGATGATGCGATTGTGGTAGTGGAAGCTGTAATGCATAACATCGAGCACGGAATGAATCCTAAGGAAGCCACACAAAAAGCAATGAAAGAAGTGGGTGGTCCTGTAATAGCCATCGCCCTGATTCTTGCTGCTGTGTTTGTTCCGGTTGCATTTGCCGGAGGTATTACAGGAAGGTTGTATCAGCAGTTCGCGATTACTATTGCAATCTCAGTTTTGTTCTCGGCATTCAACGCCTTGACTCTTAGTCCGGCATTAAGTGCAATTCTTTTAAAGCCTAAGAAAAAATCAACCGGATGGTTGCAACGTTTCTTCGATGCATTCAACCGCATGTTTGATAAGTTCACATTAGGGTACACCGGAGTTGCAGCTATTGTTGCTAAAAAATCAATCCGATCAATCATGATCATGGGTATTGTCCTTCTTGGAACCGGAATTCTAGGGAAATTTATACCGGGAGGTTTTGTGCCCGAAGAAGATGAAGGATATTATCTGGTGAACATTCAACTTCCAGATGCATCCTCCATGGAGCGTACCGATGAGATTGCTAAAAAGATTGAAACAATCATCAACGAAACAGAAGGTGTTGCTTACTCAACCATGGTGGTTGGGTACAGTATGCTAACACAATCATTCTCTACCAATAATGCATTTGTGTTTGTGTCATTAAAACCGTGGGACGAACGAGAGAAAACAGCTAAGCAGTTAATTCAACAAACTAACCTCGCTTTTAGAAATACAATTTCTGACGCAACAGCCATTGCCTTTGGTCCGCCACCCATAGAAGGGTTGGGAACTTCGGCAGGTTTTACATTACAACTTCTCGATCGTTCAGGAAATACACCTCAATACTTAGATCAGCAGGCGCGCAATTTTATAGCCGAAGCTAAAAAGCGCCCCGAGATTGCAAACGCATTTACGTTGTATCGTTCGAATGTTCCGCAGAAACAAATTGTTATTGATTATGATAAAGTTGAAAAACTGAACATTGATCAGAATGAGATCACGAGTACCATCTCTACGTACCTCGGGAGTAGTTATGTAAATGACTTCAACCGGTTTGGTCGTCAGTACAAAGTATTTGTACAAGCAGAGGCCGAAGATCGGCTAGCACCCGATAACATTGCAAGTTACTATGTACGGAGCCGCTCAGGAGAAATCGTTCCATTAAATACACTTGCTCAAGTGAATGATATCGTTGGACCTTCGTACACCAATCGATTCAACATGTTTCGTGCAGCTGAAATTTCGGGCGCACCTGCGGAGGGATATAGCTCAACGGATGCGCTCAATGCATTGGAAGAAGTTGCAGCGACATTACCAAAAGAACTTGGCATTGCGTGGAGTAACATGTCGTATCAGGAAAAGGCCGCGGAAGGAACCGGAGGCACCATGTTTCTCATGGCGTTGATCTTTGTATTCTTAATTCTGGCTGCGCAATATGAAAGCTGGAAACTTCCGTTCAGTGTTTTGTTAGGGGTACCTGCTGCTATTTTGGGAGCCTTCTTTGGATTGTGGCTTGGGGGATTGTGGAGCCCGAGCTATGTGAATAACGTTTTTGCTCAGATTGGATTGGTGATGTTGATTGGACTCACAGCAAAGAACGCCATCTTAATTGTTGAGTTTGCCAAGATGCTTTATGAGCAAGGAAAGCCGTTGTATGAGTCAGCAATGGAAGCTGCCAAACTTCGTCTTCGCCCAATCCTTATGACGTCATTTGCATTTATGTTGGGTGTGGTTCCGTTGCTAACAGCTTCTGGCGCAGGTGCTGAGGCACGTAAAGTAATGGGGATGGCAGTATTTATGGGTACGTTAATTTCAACTATAATAGGTGTAATTGTTGTGCCCGCGTTGTTTGTGTTTATCGAAAGCATTGGCGCAAAAAAGAAAAAAACTGATTCATCTGTTTCACCTTCAGAACCTGCTCATTGATATGAAAAAAATAATTTTCATCGGTTTAACGCTACTGATACTTGGTGGATGTGCAGTAGGACCAAAGTATTCAAGGCCAGAAACTAAAAAACCTGAAGCATATGTTCAGGCACCTGCAAAATCAGATTCCATCAGCAACTTGAAATGGTGGGAAGTATATCAGGACACTGCGTTACAGAAACTGATTTATCTGGCCATCGATTCAAATCTTGATTTGAGTATTGTGATTGCACGTGTGGAAGAAGCGAAAGCAGTTCTTGGTTTTAACCAAGCCAATATGTTTCCATTTCTTGATTACACGGCTCGCGGCCGCGCTTCTGATTTTGGTGGCGATGCCAGTCAGTCGGGTGTAGCTTTTTCTCAAAACTCAGTTGCATTACTAGGTAATGTGTCGTGGGAAATTGATTTGTGGGGAAAACTGCGTCATGCTAATCGTGCGGCTTACGCAGATCTAGTCTCCACTGATGAAACAAGAAAATCTGTTTATATCAGTTTGGTAGCACAAACTGCGGAACTCTATTTCACATTGCGTGGGTTTGACGAGCGCTTCGAAATTACTCGCAGAACTTATGAAACCCGCATGGAATACTTGCGCATTATCACCTTGCGGTTTGAAAAAGGCGATGTGTCGGAGTTAGATAAATTACAGGCAGAACAGATTGCTGCTTCTGCCCATGCGCAATTGTTTGCTCTTGAACGAGCCATTATTGCAACAGAAAATGCCATCAATGTGCTGTTAGGAAAAACCTATTCACCAATAACACGTGGATTACAGAATAATCAGCAGCAGTTACCACTAGATATTCCCAGCGGATTGCCATCCGAGTTATTGGAAAGAAGACCCGACATTCGTGCTGCTGAACAACAATTGATTGCACAGACAGAGCGAGTAGGAGTAGCTGTAGCGTTGCGTTTTCCATCCTTAAGTCTGACAGGGTTATTTGGTGTGGCCAGTCCTGAGATTTCAAATTTATTTTCAGCCGATGCCTTTTTAGGTTCTGTAACTGGACAATTAACGGGTCCTATTTTTCGCTTCAATCAAAACAAACGTAGGGTGGAAGTAGAAAAAGCAAAAACAAAACAAGCAGGGTTCCAGTATGAAAAAGCAGTTCTTACCGCTTTCGCAGAAGTGGAAAATTCTTTGACTGAAATAAGGACCTACGGGAATGAATTTAGTGCGCGACAAATCCAGGTTTCAGCAACAGGCAAATCGTTAGAACTTTCCAGGGCACTCTACGACAATGGATATTCTTCATTTTTGCAGGTGCTTGATGCAGAGCGCGAGTTCCAGCAATCTCAATATGATAAATCCCTTGCGCTACAAAATCAATTAATTTCAACAGTGCGACTTTATAAAGCACTAGGAGGCGGTTGGTAAAAATAATTTCACTCAATCAAAAACCTTTAGCCTTTCAACAATGAAAAAAAAACTAAGATTAACAAGTATTGCATTTTTTCTGATATCGCTTTTATATTTATCAGTCATATCGAATGCACAGAAAATATCAGTCGATTATGATTCTAATGCAGATTTTAAATCCTACCGTACCTATTCGTGGCTTGCACCGGGTGATAGTGTTTTGAACAGATATCGTTCTGAAAAATTATACGGAGGATACATTGTTTACGCAGCCAATCTGGAATTGACTAGTCGAGGACTAAAGCTGGATTCAATTCAGCCTGATGTAATTTTTGTTTACAACACAACCGTTGAAGAAATCACAAAGTATTCGCAAAGCCCCACGCTTAGTGTAGGAGTGGGTGTTGCCGGACCAGGCTATTATGTTGGCGGGTATGCACCGGTGGCAGGAGGTAAAATAACGGCCACTACTAAGGAGGATGGAGTATTGAGTTATGATATGTATGATACGAAAACCGGAAAGCTTGTATGGACCGCAAGTGCAAATAAAACCTTCAGTATGGCTGATGATATTCAGAAAATAATCGGGTACGTCACCGAAAGGATATTCAAAAAATTACCGATCAAGAAGAAGTAGAAGGACGGTATTATAACATCTATTAGTATAATCGAATGACTAAAGAGAGAACTGTAGTTTCAGGACTCTCTTTTTTTTATGACCTTGTGAAGGATAAAGAGGAACTATGAGAACACTTTTCATTTTTGCAACCATCCTTATTGTGCAAGTAGGCTATTCACAAGTAAAGCAAGATTCCGTTCGGAAGGACTCTGTTGCAAATACACAACCTGCAACACAAGCATCACCCGTGGCCAGCACACCTAAGGATACGCGACCGGTGATGAAAAGAATCAGTCTGGGTGGATCAACAGGGTTTTGGATTAATCCCAAAACAACCTATGTTGAAATCTCCCCCCTATTAGCATATCATTTTCCAAAAACGCTCACTACCGGTGCGGGCTATCGATACATTTACTCGCGTGATAGGGTGTATGGAAAAAATTTAAATACCTATGGCCCCAATCTTTTTGCGCGTGCCAGTATCACAAAGCGAATTTATCTTTGGACTGAGTGGGAATATTTGTGGACAGAGTATGCGTTGCAACTAGCCAATCAGGAAATAGGAACCGCGAAAGATAGCATGGACTCGTTTTTTGGAGGCTTGGGCTATATCCGCAATTTTGGAAAAAAAGGGAGAGGTGGAGTTAGTTTTCAATTGCTTTACAATTTCTTATATGATCGCGAAGATCATTCTCCGTATTATAGTCCGTTAACGTATCGCGTTGGCTATTTCTTTTAACTTTAAACTAAGTACCATACTTACATAAAAAGGGAAATTTATCGGTGCGTATTTTAATCTATGTCTGTTTAACTGTGCTGGGTATCTTTCTTTTACCCGCACGAACACATGCGCAAGCAAAGAAAGATTCGGTTGCAAAGGAATCAATAACAAAACAGGCCTTTCATGAGGGTATTAAGCTTATCTCAACAACTCCGAGAGATACCGTTGTGAATGAGAAGAGTGTGGATTCTTTTAAACAGTATGAGGGAAAAATTATTAGGAATATTTACATTGATCATTTCGGATTTGAAAAATCCATTTATGACAGTACCAAAAAAATAGACAGGCTGTCGGCTCAGGTAGCCAACTCAATTCACATTGATACGCGCGAGAAGACGATCCGTCAGCATTTGTTCATTAAGGAAAATCAACTGATAAATTCATACAAACTTTCGGATAACGAACGTTTCCTTCGCGATAAGGATTTTATTCTGGATTGCCGATTTATAATAACACCAATTGATAATACAGATTCGGTTGATGTGATGGTAGTTACCCGTGACGTGTTTAGCATTGGAGTAACCCTTGGAGGTAGTTTCCCCACCGCCCCGAAAATTGGTGTGTATGATGCGAATGTTGATGGTCGGGCACAGCGTATAGAATTTACAACCCTTATTGATCAAGATCGAACACCAAAATTTGGGTACGCGGCACTCTTCCGAAAGAGCAGTGCATTTGGGAGTCTCATCAATCTTGAATTACAATATACGCAGCTAAACAATGCACGTAGTTATGGACAGGATATTGAATATGCTGCCTATGTCAGACTCAGCAGGCCATTGGTCTCGCCCTATTCGCGACTGGCAGGTGGGCTTGAGGTTAGTCAAAACTGGTCGCGGAATGTTTACAATGAGCCTGATAGTATATTTAGTAGTTATCGTTACAATATCTTTGATTTTTGGATGGGATATAACATTGGTATCAATAAGCATGTATCAAATCGGAATCGTAAATTTTTTGCCACGCGATATTTTAATGGAGACTACCTTGAGCAACCGGACCAGCCAGAGTACAATGAAGACATCCGTTACAACAGTGCAAAAGGAATACTCTCAGAATTTACATTTTATCGTCAGGACTTTTACAAAACCCGGTACGTCTTTGGATTCGGGCGGACGGAAGATATCCCTGAAGGATTTTCACTAGGATTTTCGGCCGGGTACCTTACTCTGGTAAACATTACCCGGCCCTACACAGCAATTAAATTTAATTATGGTGCGGCCAGTCGTAAGGGTAATTTTTATCGGTTGCTATTTCAGGCAAGTACTTATACTCGCAATGAAGAGTTTGAAGATGCAATTGTTCAGGCTGGAGGCGCATACTTTACACGTTTATTACAACTGAAACGATCTAAGCTAAGAGGTCTGGTTTCAGTTACCTATACACAACTCTTTAATCAAACATTGATTGATTGGTTAAACTTGAGCAGTAAAACGATTCCTGGTTTCAAGACCGACAGTCTAGAAGCGGATAGTCGTCTGGCAGCACACTTTGAATCCGCATTCTACACGCAATGGATGCTGTTAGGATTTCGCTTTGCTCCGTTTGCAGCTGTGGATATAGTTTCCACGCGGTGTTCTACCTGCGATTTTAAAAATGGAATTTATAACGGCTTTAGCCTGGGGTTAAGGACGCGAAATGAAAACTTGATTTTCGGTACGATCGAACTTAAGGCAACCTACATTCCTCAGGACGAGATTGGGGATAGTAAATTTTCGTTTAGTTTTAAACAGAACATTCGAGTTAAAAGTAGTGGTACCTTTGTTCAGCCTCCTTCTTTAATAACATATAATTAAAACAGCTATGAAAAATCTAACAATAATTACGTTTGTCATGTTGGCGATGTTTATTTCGTTCGAAGGCAATGCTCAAAAAAGAAATCGCATTCAGCCGGGGAGAATTTATGCAACAGGCGAAACCTTGTATGCACCACGGTTTGGATTCACGGCCAAAGTACCGGCAGGATGGGAGGGAATGCTCCCTCGTGAAAGTGAAGTATTCTTACTGATGACAACTACCAGTACCTATGGCGAGATTTATGTTTTTGGTCGGGATCAAGGTGATCTTAATACCATGAAGGGTGATTGGATGAAAGGCATTGATTTGAGCGAGACTATTCTTTTGAAAGCGGCTAACCCCACCCTTACCGATGGGCTTTTGGCTTCAGATGTTGAAGCGGTAGGTGAAGGTATTAACAAAGGGAATAAGGGTTTCGCTGCCGCTAGGTGCAATCCAAGCGGGCCATGCATTACCGTGCTGGCTGTTGCACCTACTCAATTTATTGAATCGATAAAAGGAACCGTTACTGAATTTATGAAGAGCAGCTCGTTCGATCCGCCATCACGACAATCACCTTATGCCGAGTTTGACTGGAAAGAATTTCTTTCGAATACCGTAGTGATGACCTACGCGAGTGAACAAGGTGGAACAAAAGAAAGTCAGATTCATTTGTGTGCGGATGGTACCTTTTCTGCTAATATTAAGAAGACAGGTTTTTTCAAAAATCAGAACCCTGAATACAAAGGCAAACTTTCAGGAACATGGAGTGTCTCCGGAATAGGAGAAGAAACCACCATTCAATTTTCGTTTGATAAAAACAAGTTAACCAGAATTGAGACTCGCCTTACTATTAAAGATGAAAAAATTCTCAGTAATGGCGAGCGCTATTTCGTAGGGCATTCCGATAAGTGTAAGTAGAAAAAAGTAACCCTAAATACATTCAGAAGTTGGGGTTTACTCCTTACAGGAGGAGGTAATCGCAAATCACGTTATCCATTAGCTACATTCGTAAGTCTGGCCTTAGTTCCATCACCAATTAACTCCCGGCATGGGTTGTGAGTGTCAGCACGGGGTTATAACCTTTTTTTAATCTGTCTTTTTAATTTTTCCATTGCTTTGGCCTTCTCCTTGCCATCACTCGTTGTACCCCATCCACTTGCCACCTTCGGCATAAGTTTATTTTTTTCATATCGATCGTTGGGTTTGATGATACTGCTATTAATGCTCTGTAAAAGGAAGGGGTATTGTCATTTATGGACAATACTGGTTCTTGCTGTCTGCTCCAATATTGGGGAATACTCATTTGAATAACGTTCATTATTACGAACATTTTAGTTATATTTGTCCACAATTACAACCATTATGGACTCAAAGAAACCAATTTTACTTCCTAAAACCGTCAAGATATTGGATGAGTTTGGCGAGAACATAAAGCTAGCAAGGCTTAGAAGAAAGTTAAGTATGGAGCAAGTTGCTGAGCGAGCAAACATCGGGCGTACTACTCTTTGGTCAATAGAAAAGGGTTCGCCTAATGTTGCATTCGGTTTTTATGTACAAGTCCTTTTTGTATTAGGCCTTGAAAGAGATTTGTTGAAAGTAGCAAGTGATGATGCCCTTGGCCGAAGACTTCAGGATGCAAAACTGTTGGTAAAAGAAAGGGCTCCTAGAAAAAGTAAATAATCATGGCGAATAGAAATTCACAACGATCTATTTTGGTCTATGCTCATTGGATTGAGTTAGAACAGCCTGTTTTAATTGGTGTCTTGAAAGCAGCTTCTGTACGTGGTAAAGAAGTTTTTTCATTTGAATATGATGAAGCCTGGATAAAATCCGGAAAAGCTCAAAACCTTGACCCTGATCTTCAATTGTATTCAGGCCCTCAATACCTGGAAGAAGGGAAAACTAATTTTGGAATATTTCTGGACTCCTCACCCGATCGATGGGGTAGGGTTTTGATGGATAGACGTGAAGCGGTATTAGCAAGAAAAGAGGATCGAAAAGCAAAAACACTTTTAGAGACCGATTATCTTCTTGGTGTTTTTGATGGTCACAGAATGGGTGCTCTCCGATTCAAAGAAAATGAGGATGGATCTTTTCTCAATAACAATCACGAGATGGCCTCACCACCCTGGACTTCAATTCGAGAACTGGAACAAGCAAGTTTGCGACTTGAAGAGGATGGGGGAGATGATACTGAGAACTTGAAATGGCTCAACATGTTGATGGCACCAGGTTCATCTTTAGGTGGGGCACGACCTAAGGCAAGTGTTGTTGATACGAAAGGTCAGTTATGGATAGCGAAGTTTCCAAGTAGAAATGACAATCGTGATATCGGTGCATGGGAAAGAGTTGTTCATCAATTGGCTGTTGATGCAGGTTTGAATGTAGCCGATGCTATGAGTGGAACGTATTACAGTAAGCATCATACTTTTCTCACGAAACGATTTGATCGCAGTGTTAAAGGTGAGCGTATTCATTTTGCATCCGCAATGACATTGTTAGGACATACTGATGGAACCAATTTTCAAAGTGGGGTAAGTTATCTTGACATGGTTGAATTCATTTCTAAAAGTGGAGCGAATGTCAGTGCTGATCTTGAAGAGTTATGGCGAAGAATAGTGTTTTATATCTGTGTGAGCAATACTGATGATCATTTACGCAATCATGGATTTCTCCTAACGCAGAATGGATGGATACTTTCACCAGCATATGATATTAATCCTGTAGAGACAGGGTCTGGATTGAGTCTTAATATCTCTGAAAAGGATAATGCACTTGAATTGGATTTAGCATTGGAGGTAGCATCCTATTTCCGGGTTTCGGAAAAGAGAGCAACCATGATAATTCAAGATGTAAAAAAATCGGTCGTTCAATGGAGGACTGTCGCTGAAAAGTATAAAATACCAAAAGCCGACAGAGACATGATGAGTAGAGCATTTCGAACTTCGTAGATTTTGTAAAATAATCTCAAATGACTTCTGAACGGGTCAATTAGCCGTGCATTTGACCAATTTTGAGGTACCAAGATTTTATTAGCGTTTTGGTACCACAGGGATCATGATATTATGATTGATTTTGAATAGCACGAAAGCAAAAAAACCTCGAAATCATAGGGATCTCGAGGTTTTGACTATGATTGATTTGTAATCAGCAGAGGAAGAGGGATTACTTGACGTGATCCCTTTATGGGGGCGTGTCAATCAAAGAACAACAAAGGCTCGCTTTCGCTCATTTTTTGTTATGGCCATGCCCTCATACAAAACTTCGTTTTGCCTCGATCCTGTCCTCAACAAAAAACCCCGATAAAATCGGGGTCTTTGTTCATCTTTGATTGCAGAGGAGGAGGGATTCGAACCCCCGGAACCCGTAAAGGTTCTCCGGTTTTCAAGACCGGTGCAATAAACCGCTCTACCACTCCTCTGTTTAACCATCCAGCCTTGAGCATTGACTGGAGTTCCTTTTTAAGGACTGCAAAACTAAGGGGAAATTCGGTTTCTACAAAAGGTGCCTAAGATTTTCCTTATTGATCGCTGAAATCGGGGAAGGTTTTTCTGAGATCTTTATTATCGTAGTTGCGTGGCGTTGGCTTGCTGGCATCAAGTTCAAGCACCACCAATTTTTGATTGTTAATGATGGGGAGCAGTTTATCACGATCGGTGTCAAACTCTTTATTTCTTCGGGTACTTTTTAAAGAATATTTTCGGGCAAAATTATCAGCTTCCAATTGTAACTGGTTTCTTATATCCACATTGATTTTCATTTTTTCCATAATGTCATTCTTTGATTTGCCAATTACTTCGGTTGCCTCTAAGGTTCCCATGGTTAATACGGTTGTGCCCCCAATGGCCGAAACTGTTTTATAGGTGCTGGGGTCATCAGCAAATGCAACGGGTGCCAAGCCGGTGGTTGCTCCAAGCGATGCATTTAATATGGATCTGTTCTTCTTTCCCTTTTTAGCTTGCTTGTAGGCCTTATTTAATTTTTCATTGTTGACATCCAACAGATCAATTAATGACTTTGCCTGAATAAGTGAGTTTTTATACTTGACATAAAGAAACTTATCTTTCTCTTCAAGGTTTTCGGTATCAAGCACTTTTATGGTTATCCTGCGAGTTATCCTGTTATTTGATTTATCGAGTGCGAAAAAAATAATTTCAACCTCTTTTACTTTTTCAACTTCTTCAACAAAGTAATAACCAGGCGACCAGGTAAATTCTAATTGAACGGATGTGTTTTGCACAAGGCTTTCAGCTTTTACGCGACCATCGGAACATACAAATCCCACATTGCTTATGTTGTCGTCACCGTTAGGATCAGAGACATAAATCTTAAAATGAATTCGTTCATCTTCTTTGATAGTAAATGTGCTGTCGCCAGGAATTATTAAAATCTCTGGCGGTAAATCAAGCTGAGTTTGAGCTATTTTAATTTTTCCTTTGGTTTCGGCTTTATCGGGTTGATCCTGAGCAATAAATTCAATTTGAAGTGGATTGTTCTTAAGTGAGTTAAATTGATTTCGCGAAGGAGCCCAGGTAAGGATACCTAATGAAGACAAGGCCATGCCTTCGGGTAATTGCGATTGAATTGATTTAATAACGAGCGGATCGCCATCCGGATCTTGAACAAACTGACCGTAAATTTGATAACTGTTGGTAGCTGATTGTTTTACGTAAAAGATCGGTAGGTCTTCAACGATAGGTGGTCGGTTTTGATGGAGCACTGTAAAGTTTAAAGGTTTCCGCACTCTTCGTCCATCTTTCCATTCGGCCTGAAGAATTACAGTTACTTCTTTTTGTTTTTCCAGTCGGTCAACCAATTCAAAAGGTGGCTTCCAAAAAAATAAACCCAAGGTGTCGAATTGAATTCCGTAATCACTATTTCCTTCTAGCGTAAATTTTGGTGGAATAGAATCTGTTGTAGTAATTTTAAAAGAAAGGAAATCTCCTTCCCGCAAGGAATGCCAACCGGAAGAATCTGAAACAATTAACTTTTGACCAAAACAAACGGATATAGATACAAATAAAAGAGGGAGAATGAGCCGATATTTCATCTTCAGAACTGATTCTTAATTTTAAAAATGCAAAGTTAAATGTTTACGAATGGAATTGCATCCATTCGTGGATTTTAGAGCCGCTTAGCATTGTAATTATGGCAAAATCAAAATTGACAAAAGACGCATCAGGGCAATATTCATTTTTCGAAAATGTGTATGAAGTTGTCATGTTAATCCCGAAAGGAAGAGTAACCAGCTATGGTGCCATTGCCAGTTATTTAGGAACCAAGATGAGTGCGCGCATGGTGGGTTGGGCAATGAATGCGGCACATTCAAATAAAAAGGTTCCCGCTCATCGGGTGGTTAATCGTGCGGGATTGCTAACTGGGAAACATCATTTCGAAACGCCAACCACTATGAAATCCAGACTTGAAAAAGAAGGAGTAAAAGTGATGAAGGATCAGGTTCAGGATTTTGAAAACAGATTTTGGGATCCCGCCAGGGAGCTATTATAGGACATTCTTCCCATTGTGGGAGAAATGAAATTATCCAATCCTTAAAAGGAATCAAAATTGAAGTTTTTTTGCAATGGCAAGGTAGTTGGCCTATGCTAACTGTACCAATGACCAGTTTATGAAAAACGCCATAAAAATAATTGTCGCTCTTCTGATTGCTTCTTCTTCAGTTCTCGCAGCGAATAATGATGATCAGATTGATAAAACAGATTCTAACCGTCAACAGGTGTTTGTTTTTAAGGTTGATAAGAAATTTAAAGGCGGACGGATAGAAGTGCTTTCGGCAGAAGGTAATCGAGTTGCAGCACAGCGATTAATGAGAAGAAAAATTATTATTGATTTTTGCGATGTGAAAACGGGTGTTTATACCATCGTTGTAAAAAAAGATGATCAGATTAAAAAGTTTGAGTTTGTAAAAAAGTAATTGAATAGATAGCTAGAAGTTAATATAGAATACATAAATACTTAAAAATATTGTGTTGGTTTTTAATCGAAAGAGAGCTTGCGCGAAAGTGCGGCTCTTTTTTTATTTCTTGGAGATAGCTAGCAATCCAAGAAAAGTAATCAGGCCGTTCACGATTAAAATTTCAAATCCAAATTTATAGCCTCCAAGCCACGCTTCTGAGTTTAAACTTATCAAGTAGCTCAGTACAGGAGCAGCCAGGCAAACAATCACTACACCCAATCCTTTGATTTTATTTTTGGTGAACAACCCGAACGAGAAGAGACCAAGTAGTGGACCATATGTATAAGTAGCTACTTGTAGCACTGCATCAATTACTGATTTTTCGTTAATCTCTTTGAAGACAACTATAACAACTAAAAATAGAAGCGAGAAAAAAACGTGGACAATAAATTTTTGACGCAGCTTCACCTTCTCGTCCTTGTTTTTAAAATCAAGAAAGTCGATACAAAAAGAAGTGGTGAGCCCTGCTAAAGCAGAGTCGGCACTGGCGTACGAAGAGGCAGTAATACCCAGCAGAAAGAATATTCCAACAACAGGGCCTAATTGATTAAAAGCTAATGATGGAAATAGCTCATCGGAATAAGCAGGGATAGCTAATCCTTTAACATCACTATATATATAGAGCAGTGCACCAAGGGTTAAGAAAAGAAGGTTAACAAATACGAGGGTTAGACTAAACCAAAACATGTTCTTCTGGGCATCGCCCAATGTTTTGCAGGTAAGATTTTTTTGCATGATCTCCTGATCCATACCCGTCATAGTAATCGCGATAAACGCACCTCCAAAAAATTGCTTTGGAAAAAAGAGTGTTGAGTTTACATCTTCAAAATGAAAGATGTTGGCATAACCCTTACTTTGGATGGCAGCAAAGACTTCGGAAAAACTAAAATCAAGGTCGTTTGAAATTTTTATTACAGCTACAACAACTGCTGTTACTAAAAAGAAAGTTTGAAAGGTATCCGTCCAAACAATGGTTTTTATTCCGCCTCTGAATGTGTACACCCAGATTAGTGCAATCGTTACGGCCACTGTAACGATGAATGGAACGCCCCATGCATCGAACAAAAATAATTGCAGCACAGTAGCAGCTAAGAAAAGTCTGAGTGAAGAACCAATCGTGCGGGAGATTAAAAAGAAAAGTGCTCCGGTTTTGTACGACCAGGTATCAAATCGTTGTTCTAAATACGTGTAGATGGAAACTAAATTCAGTCGGTAGTATAAAGGCATCAGTACACCAATGATTACCCAATAGCCAACGAGATAGCCTAACACAATTTGGAAATAAGAAAAACCAATTTTGCCTACGTTGCCCGGAACCGAAATGAAGGTGACACCTGATAGCGATGCGCCAATCATGCCGAAAGCAACGAGGTACCAAGGTGACTGACGATTGGCTGTAAAAAACGTAGTTGAATCCGCTCCTTTTGAGGTTAAAAAGGAAATTCCAATCAACACACAAAAATAGAGCAGAATGATTGATATGACGAGGAGAGGATTCATAAACACACTTTAACCATTGTAAAGAAAGGAAAAAGCAATTGGATTAGTAAAATCCATGGAATCAAGTTCAATTTTTTTACTTTTGTGATTGAATAGATACAAACTCTCATTCTATGAAGTCAGCGTATCAAGAAGAGTTAGCCGAGTTATTGGAAGTCGTTGCCGTTACCGATGTAAACGATCTGGTTGTATTCAATGATGATTTCAATACATTTGATCATGTTATTAAAACGCTGATCAAGGTGTGCAAGCATACAACTGAGCAAGCTGAGCAATGCACATGGCTAATCCATTACAAAGGAAAGTGCGCTGTAAAATCCGGATCGATGGAAGAACTAAAGCCTATGCGCGAAGCGATTGTAGATGCGGGCATTGATGCGCGAATTCTTTAATATTCAAAAATTATTTAAGCAAAACGTGTTGTGGAGTTTCCTAGCAAACTGATTGAAGATGCCGTGAATGAAATTGCCAAGCTTCCTGGCATTGGCAAGAAAACGGCACTCAGGTTAGTATTACATCTTGTTAAAGAAAACAAACAAAAGACAGCATCCCTTACGGAAGCATTGAGCAAGATGCGTGAGAATATTCGATTCTGTAAAACGTGTCACAATATTTCAGACGAAGAGGAATGTTCTATTTGTCGCAGTCACCGCAGAGACAAAAGTTTGCTGTGTGTGGTGGAGGAAAGCAAAGACGTAATGGCGATTGAGAACACCTCACAATTTACAGGTGTGTATCATGTCCTTGGCGGAATCATTTCACCGATGAATGGTATTGGCCCTTCCGATCTCAAAATCGATTCGTTGATTGAACGCATAACCCAGGCGCACGGAAGTGTTACTGAAATTATTCTGGCGCTTAGTCCCACCATGGAAGGCGACACCACTGCTTTTTATATCAATCGCAGACTAAAAGAATATCCTGTTAAGGTTACAACGATTGCGCGTGGTGTTTCTGTAGGTGGTGATTTGGAATACACTGATGAGATTACGTTGGGGCGGAGTATTTTGGGGAGAACCTTATTCAGTTAAGCGCATTTCTCCTTGTCAAAAGCCTTAATAATTTCTTTCTTTGGGGCGTTTTTGAAAACTCTATAATTTCTTATGAACCAACTTTCCGACCGCATTAACGCAATTGAAGAATCAGCAACCTTAGCTATGGCTGCCAAAGCCCGCGAATTTAAAAACCGTGGCATCGATGTTATTAATTTAAGTTTGGGCGAGCCCGATTTTAAAACCCCACAACACATTTGTGATGCTGCCAAAAAGGCAATTGACGAAGGAAAGTATTTCTCCTATCCTCCGGTAGCGGGCTATCCTGATTTGCGCGAAGCATTAGCTGCTAAATATCAAAAAGAAAACAAGGTGCCTTACAAGGCCGAAAATATTGTTGTATCAAATGGAGCAAAGCAATCAATTGCCAATGTAATGTTAGCATTACTAAATCCTGGAGATGAAGTAATCATCTTTGCTCCGTATTGGGTAAGTTATGATGCATTGGTTCGTTTAACGGAGGCAACTCCGGTAATCGTAAAAGGAACGTTAGAAAATGATTTTAAAGTAACAGCCGCTCAGGTTGAGAAGGCAATTACTTCGAAAACTAAAGCGATTATATTTTCTTCACCCTGCAATCCCACAGGATCTGTGTTTACGAAGAAAGATTTGGAAGCTATTGCTGCAGTTGTGTTGAAACATCCAAACGTGTTGGTTATTTCAGATGAGATTTATGAACACATCAATTTCACAGGAGATCAAACCAGTATTGCTTCATTGCCGGGTATGTTTGAAAGAACGATTACGGTAAACGGATTTGCAAAAGGTTTTGCCATGACGGGCTGGCGCGTAGGGTACATTGCAGCGCCAAAGTGGATTGCGGATGGAAGTAATAAAGTGCAAGGTCAAATCACTTCTGCAAACTGTTCAATTTCTCAACGTGGTGCTCTGGCAGCAATCAGCGGAGACCTAGCGCCAACTAATGAAATGGTAAAACAGTATCATAAGCGAAGAGATATCGTTTATAATTTATTGAAAGAAATTCCGGGTATTAAAGCCAATTATCCACAAGGAGCGTTTTACTTCTTCCCAGATGTGAGTTATTACTACGGGAAATCGGATGGTGAAAGAACGATTAAGAATGGGGATGATTTCTGTTTGTTCATGCTTGAAAAAGGTCACGTGTCTCTTGTTCCTGGTGGAGCATTTGGAGAAGAAAATTGTGTACGATTATCATATGCAGCTTCTGAGAAAGATTTAATAGAAGCCATGAGCAGAATGAAAAAAACGTTAGCAGATT
Organism: Cyclobacteriaceae bacterium; assembly: GCA_041742535.1. GTDB lineage: Bacteria > Bacteroidota > Bacteroidia > Cytophagales > Cyclobacteriaceae > ELB16-189. Next base: position 140,230 of record JBGSIM010000072.1, read on the forward strand.
TTAAATAGAATGACAAAGCAATCGCTACCCGATATTTTTAAATCCTTTAACAATCTTCGAGTATTAATAATCGGAGATGTTATGTTGGATAGTTATATCTGGGGCGCTGTTGAAAGAATCTCACCTGAGGCACCTGTTCCCGTGGTTAATGTTAAGAAACGAGATGTTCGACTAGGCGGTGCCGCTAATGTGGCCCTTAATGTTCAAGCATTGGGAGCAACTCCCATTATAGTGGCACTTTGTGGTGCCGATGATGCCGGAAAAAAATTGCGAACAATATTAGAAGAGCAAGGCATGTCTACCGAAGGTTTAGTGAATTCTCATTCGCGACCGACCACCGTTAAAACCAGAGTAATTGCTAGTGAACAGCATGTGGTGCGTGTGGATGAAGAGTCAGATAAAGTGGCTGATAACAATGAAGAGAAGCAATTATTGAAATGTATTGAAAAATTATTACCTACATGCCAGGTTGTAATTTTTGAAGATTACGATAAAGGCGTTTTGAATTCTTCAATCATTGAGAAAACAGTTTCACTAGCTCAAAAGCAAAGTATTCCAACCGTGGTTGATCCCAAGAAAAGAAACTTTCTTGCGTATAAAGGAGTTACACTTTTCAAACCCAACCTGAAAGAAATGCGCGAAGGTTTGAAAGTTGAACTGGAATCAGGAAATCAAAAGCAACTTGAAAAAGCCATTGCATTATTACGCGATAAACTTTCCATTAATGGAGTGTTAGCATCCTTATCAGAAAATGGGGTGTATGTTGAATACAACAATGAAAAAATTTCATTACCTGCACACCCCCGCGAAATAGCCGATGTTTCAGGAGCTGGTGATACCGTAGTTAGTATTGCAGCTTTGTGTGTTGCTCTAAAGTTACCAGCCAAACAAATTGCAGAACTCTCTAATTTGGGGGGCGGACTTGTCTGCCAGCACGTTGGGGTTGTGCCTATTGATAAAGAAGAGTTGATGAACGAAGCTCTTGCTCTTGAAATTTAAAATATAATCTGACTCGAGATCTACTTTTGAGGTAGATCTAATTCAAGGTATTCTTAAAAGTCTCAATTCTTTCCTTCATTTTATTAAAGAATCTGTTTCGTTCTTTTTCTGAAGAAACGCTGATGGGCACAGAATTTTTTGAGAGCGAGCTTAAGTACACTTCCGTTTTGTCGCAAAAAGATTTTTGGTGTGTGGTTAGTAGGCTTAATGTATTATAATTTATGTACACAATTCGGATGTTTTCCATGCGTGCTAAAACGGTATTATTAGCAATCAGAATTTCATTCTCAAAAAGCTTAAACTCTGCACCTCCTGATTTTTTACCAAGTTTTGCCTCTTCTTTAATAAGATTGATTAAATCAATTAATCGATCACATAATTGAACTCCTTGATTTTTATCTGCAAAAAACCGGCACGCATGATAGAATTCAATTTGCTTGATTGTTTCATTAATTGCCTCATCGCTCCATATCTCTGCACTCGGCACAGCGGCATAATGTTTCCAAATCTTACCAGCAGCCTTCTGTATTTGTAAGGGGATAACGTCCTGCTGAAATAATTTATTAGTATAGCCTGGATCTTTAATAACAGTCTTCAACCAGAAAAACATTTTGAATGCTGATAATTCGGGTAACCGGAAATGATGGAAAGTAGGCATGTCTCGAGCCGCAAAAATCATTTCTTTTATTTTACAAGAACTAATGTATTCAAGATTTTTTCCCACAGAATTCAGCCAATGCTCAAGCGTATAAGTCGTGCTCATAGCACGATGGTGGAATAGTGAAGTATTGGCTGATGTTGATAGAATGGCATCTAAGGAAACACCAAACAAGGTGCATAATTTTTTTGTTTCATCGAGTGAAAGCACTGTTTCGCCACGGATTCTTCTATACGCACTGTCACGGCTTACATTCAGAAGTTCAGCCAGCTTATCCACAAACGAAATTTTGTCGGGTACCCGTTTTCGAATTTGATCAAGAAACACAGATTGAATATTTCGGCTGGCTATGTCGGACATGGCTTCTTTTATATCAACGAATGTTTGTCTTTGAACTCATAATTTTCTCTTCCACTTTGTTAAAAAACCGATTGCGCTCTTTTTCGGCCGTTGCACTTATTAAAGCAGAGTTTTTGATCAGATTATCCATGTAGACTTCCGTTCGCTCACAAAATGATTCCTGTTGTGTGGTAAGTAAATCCATGGTATTGTAGTTAATGTAAACCAATCGTTGATTATGGATTTTAGCAAAAATGGTATTGTCAGGTATTAGTATTTCATTTTGATACAGTGTGAAGGCTCCACCTTCTGATTTTTTCCCTTCGGCTGCCTCTCGTTTTAAGTGATTAATGAATTCAATGAGTTGATCATACAGGTTAGCAATCATATTGCGATTGCCAAAGAAGTCGCATTCGTGATAAAACTCAATTTGCTTTAAGGTTCCATTAATTACTTCATCACTCCAGATTTCAGTGCTTGCAATCGAGGAGTAAATCTGCCAGGCTCTTTCAGCTTCTGTCAAAATTTCTTTTGGGAGTATTGTGTGGGAATATTGAAGATGTTCGTATTGTGGATCTTTTATTACAGATTTTGACCACACAAATAATTTAAAAGCTGTTAGTTCTGGAAATTTAAAATAATGAAAAACAGGAATGTCCTTTGCTGCAAAGATAAGATCCAACTCTTTTGAAGATTTCGCTAACTCCAGGTTTTGAATAAGGGATTGGAGCCATTCCTTCAGGGCGAAGTTAAAATCTATCGCTTGATGATCAATCAATACCATATTTGAATTGGGGGATATGATTGCATCAAACGATACCCCAAATTGATCATAAAGTTTCTTGACCTCATCCAGAGACAGATCAGTCTCGCCTCGAATTCTGCGGTAAGCACTATCTCTGCTAACATTTAGGGTCTCAGCTAATTCATCGGCCAGAGAAGCAGTGTCCGGTAGTTTTTTACGGATTTCATTCAAAAAGACGGTTTGGACATTAGTTGCATCGGTGAGCTCACCCATAGGACGGTCTTTTTGGCAAATAATAATAATCTAAAATCAAACGATTTGCAATAGTCCGTACTCATTCCACAGAAATGAACCTTGGTAAAGACAGAGTGCAAAAAGCTTTTTTGGACTAAGCAGAGAATCAACTTGACGAGTTATGCAGGGCAATTACTTTCGATGTGTCAATTAATCACAAAAAGAAATTGCCATGACAACAACTAACATCTATGCGCTGCTTACCCCAATTGCTCTGGGGTTTATTTTACTGGAGATTCTCATCTGCTGGTATTACAAGAAAAAGTATATCACATTTCAGGAAGCTGTTGCCAATTTTGGAACGGCTCTTGGCAACCAAACTATGAATGTATTGGTAGCAGCTGGTGTCTACCTCGCTTATGGATTTCTTTGGGAAAATTACCGGGTTATCGATTCGCTTGAAATGAACCCCCTCAATTTTGTTCTGCTGTTGCTCTCCATTGATTTTATTTTTTATTGGGTTCATCGGTGGGGTCACCATATTAATATCATGTGGGCCGCGCACTCTCCACATCACTCGGCTGAGGAGATGAATTTCTTTGTAGCTCTCCGCGCTAGTGTCACACAACGCCTATTTTCCTTTCTGTTTTTTTGGCCTCTTACTATCATCGGATTTAAACCAATTGATATTTATGCAATGACGGGCCTTCACCTGTTTATCTCTTTTTTACATCACACAGAACTTATCCCTAAACTGTGGCGATGGATTGAATTTATTTTCACAACACCTTCTCATCATCGTGTACATCATGGAATCAACTTTGCCTACCTCGATAAAAATTTTGGTGAGTTCCTTATCATCTGGGATCGATTGTTTAAAACCTATGCTGAGGAAGACGAAAAGGTTTTGTACGGAATGTATAATCCGCCCAACACCTGGAACCCTATAACTATCAATTTTCATTATTATCAACTGCTTTGGAAGGATGCTATGGCTGCACCTCGTTTTGTAGACAAATTTAAAATATGGTTTATGCCATTGGGTTGGCGCCCTGCCGGGTTGCCACCAAAGCCAGAACTGAAGGAAGTTACTCAAGATAATCAGGTGCGGTTTCAAACAAAAATGTTTCACCATGCAAAACCGTATTTGATACTCCATATCATACTGGGTGTTGCATTGATGATGTTTATCATAGACCCTAAATCACCTTGGGAAACATCAGAGCGATGGATAGGTAGTTTTTTACTGTGGCATATGATCATAAATTGGAGTGGTATCATGGAATCAAAACCTTGGTTTTTTTGCTCTGAAATTTTGAGACTCATGCTTACATGTGGAATACTTATCTATTTCAGCAATGATTCAATCAGTAGTCCACTCAATCTTTTGTGGATAGTTCTCTCACTGATCTCCGCTTTATGGACTATTCTGTATTTCAGAATTTACTTACCTCTTCAATTAAACCATCAGCCATGAAAAAATGCATATTCAGTATCTGCCTTTTCTTCTTACTAACAGAAGCGTGCGCTCAAAAGTATGTTGATATCGCAAAGGTTTATTACAATAATTCCAGTGTGAGCAATTTTGAAAACAGTGATGTGGGTACACGTGTTAAAGAATTTGGTTTTGATTTAACAGTTCCCATCGTTATCAACTCTAAGGATGCATTTTTAACGGGGGTGATCCTTGACAGGACACAAACTAAATTATTTGAGGAGGAACCCGAAGAAACGATTTCAATTTTAGGTTTGAGGGCAGGGCTATCCAAACAACATTCAGATAAATGGTCGGGTACGTACATTCTGATTCCAAAAATAGCTTCCGACTTTAAGAGTGTAACTCGCAAAGATTTTCAGCTTGGTGCAATTGTTTTAATGAAATATACCAAGCGAGAAAATTTGAATTATAAGATAGGTGGATACTATAGCTCTGAATTTTTTGGCCCCATGTTCGTGCCCCTTTTTGGCCTCTATTATCTGAGCCCCAACAAAAAATTTGAGACTAATCTGACATTGCCCTTTCTAGCGGATGCGAATTATAAACTTCTTGAGCGTGTACACATCGGAGTTAACTTTTTTGGTCAGGTTAGGTCATATCATTTATCTCAAATTCCTGGGAGTAGTAATGAGGGTTATGTTGTAAAGACCAGTAATGATTTGTTTGGATATCTGAAGTTCAATCTAAGCAAAAGCCTAAGTGTACAAACTAAATTGGGATATGCCTTGGGAAGAAGTTATCGTGTGTATGACGAAGCTGATAAAATAAAATTTGGTTCGGTGCTTATACGGGTAGGGGATGACCGTACTCAATTAAATACAGATTTTTCAAGCGGATGGATGTATCAGGCTATGTTGGTTTATAGGTTCATTCAGGATTAACCCATATGTTATGATTATAAAACTCCTAAGAACTTTAATATTATCAGTATTCACATTGATACTGACTTCTTTACAATCTCATGCACAGAGTATTTACAAGGTAAAAATTAAAACGCTGTCGGGTGACATGATTAAAGGCGAGGTTCTTTTTGTTAAAGAGGATTCGTTATGCATGATGGTGCGCGGTAAGAACCAGCGTTTAATTTTAGTTGCTTCTGATATACAATCACTGCGAATAAAAAGAAGGGGAGGAACAACCAGAGGGTTTATTGCAGGTGCCAGTATAGGAACTTTATTAGGTGGAGTCATTGGATTCGCCTCTTATTCGCCTCCATCTCCAAGTTGTTCACTATACTGTTTTGATTTCGGACCTGAATACGATGCTTTGGGAGGCGCTCTTGTTGGTTTTGCTGCAGGATCGATTTGTGGTACATTGGTCGGATCAGCCGGTAAAAAATTCGAGATTGATAAGGGGAATGGGAAATTAAATGAAGTAATGGATTACATTAAGTTGGATTCATCCAAACGAGATAAGAAGCGAAAAAAAACCAGTCGAACTAATTCTCCTTAAACTGCTTTTCTAGCGAGCCATACTTCTCAAGATCCTCTATAATTTTTCTGTCTAGCGGGCTTTCCTTTATAATATTGTAATTATCCCAAAACTCCTTATTGTAGGGTAAGTCTTGGTACTGAAGCCCATAGTTTCTCATTTTCTCTGTTGTAGCAATTCGATCGGTGCTATTTGGAAATACTTCGTTGATGAGTAACGATTGGTTGAGTTCAGTTTCAAACTTGAGCTCCTTTGTCTTTACATTATACCAGTTTACTTTAGAATCTACAGTAATATAATTTAAGTAGTATTTTCCCTCATAGTTTTTAAAGTCTATGATTCGTTTTAAGTTAACAAACTTACTTTCTAAGCCTCGTTTCTTGGCAAGGTCTTCTTCTTGATTGCTTTCATATTCGGTGTGAATAATTGCGTAGGTTCCTTTCTCTACAAATACTTTTAAGAAGTAAGATTGCTTATGCGTTACTACAAAAATTTCGTGCCCATTGTAATAGGAATCTTTTTCTCGCTTTAAACTATTAAAAAAAATATCCTCAACCGGAAAGTGCCTATAACGAACACTGTTATGGAGCAATAAGTCCTCTAATAAATTGTCCTGATCAAAATACGAAGTAAACTTGCTTGCATATCCAATACTTCGCCTTACCTCGAGTAACCCAACACGCTCTCTTAATTTGAATTTGTTGCGGGGTTCTTTGTAATCTTCGTCATAAACTTTTACGGCTGCTTCTAATAGCGAAATATAATCTCCGCCTACTTTTTTTAAGTCGCGATAAAATCCATCCATTAGATAAGGTTGCATCGGGTAATTTTGCTCAATCCGCGAAAGCGCTATATGTAAAATTTCTCCACCATTGAGTGAATCGGATATTAACACCTCATTAAGTACCAGGGTAGATTTTTTTGCTTCTATCACCAAGCCTTGAGTTCCTAACAAAGTCCAAATGGGCGCTTCATATGTTTCGTATCCAAGCATATTGATAACTAGCAAATCATTTTGAAATTCGCGCGGAATATGAAAATCAAATTCGCCTTGTAGGTTTGTGATCGTGCCTATTGATTTGCCTTTGATGCCAATGGTTGCAAATGGAAGCGGCTCTTTCGTCTCTATATCAATAGCCTTTCCCGAAAGGGTGATTTTTTGTCCTTGAGCGGAAAAGTTTATTAGTAGCAAAACGAAAAGGGAAAATAAATACCTCATGTAAAGAAATGGCCGGGTTATTTAATATTTGATCAAAGATACTGCATTGATAAAGTTTGCCTAAGGTAGGTAAACAGGTATAAACTCCATTAATCGTTTAATATCTTACATTGGTCGGCTTTCACTTCTAATGTTTAATTTTATAGGATAATCTACCAACAAATGAAGTGGTTTGACGCTATACCCAGTATTTGGAAACGGGCTTACCTGCTCATTTGCCTGTGGTATGCAATTAATTTCACCATAAGTGCCGTATTGGAATGGAGACTTATTAATCCACAATATTATGTTTTGTGGACTAAGCTGTTTCTGCTAGAAGCCTTATGCGTATTTATATTGGCCACTTTTGTATGGGCACATTGGTTGTTCAAGTTTCAAGCGCGCTGGCAAATTGCAGGTCATGTGTTTGGTATCGTTATCTTCTTCTTAATGATGGGCACACTGTCCTATTATTTTACCGATTACCTGGAAGGATTCACCTACCTGGAGCATTGGCGCGAGTATATGGTAGGGATGTTGGGCAGTTTGGATGCGCTTCGGATTAACGATCAATACATTATCACGGTGGGTGTTTACTACGTGATTCGGTATTTTCAGGGATTGGAGAAAGAGGAGAAGGAACGAAGTGAACTTGCCATCCGAAATAAAGAAATGCAAATTTCTTTGTTGAAATCTCAAATCAATCCACATTTTCTTTTCAATACATTAAACTCGATTAGTACCTTGGTTCATTCCAGTAAAGAAAAAGCGCGCAAGGTAATCAACCAGCTTTCTGATATTTTTAGGTATGCACTTGATTCGCATAACGGAGAGATGGTGAAACTAATCCACGAAATTGAATTCATAGAAAACTATGTTCGCATTCAACAAGTTCGATTTGGAGACCGTTTAAAATTTGAGAAACATATTGATTCAAGTTGTTTGGGAATTAGTATTCCGCCCATGATTTTGCAGCCGTTAGTAGAGAACTCGGTTAAATACGGCATTGCTCCAAAAGACGATGGCGGCACGATAACGCTCACTGTTAAAAGAACAGGGTCTGTAATATTTTTTGAAGTGAAGGATGATGGATTGGGATCGAAGGCAATAAAGGTGATGGATGGAAGTTCAAGTGGAGTAGGAATGATGAACACCGACCTTCGGTTGAGAAGTTACTTTGGGGTTCGATCGCACCTGCGGGTGCTGGCCACTGAGTATGGCTATGCGGTTAGTTTTCTTTTGGAAGATAAGCACGTTATAAATGAAAAAACCGATGAGCCTGTTTTAGAACAGGTTTAGTAAGTAAAAAATAAACTATTATTATGAATACAACTTGTTTAATTATTGATGATGAAAAACTAGCGCGTGAGTTGCTTACTGAATTTTTAGAATCGTTTCCTCAAATAGAAGTGATAGGTGAGTGCAGCAAAGGCACAGAAGCTGTAGAGCAAATCAATAAACTAAAACCCGATCTTATATTTCTGGATGTGCAAATGCCGGGCATGAATGGATTTGAT
>JBGSIM010000073.1:0-62538 GCA_041742535.1 Cyclobacteriaceae bacterium
CATTTAATCCTCGGTCCTCATTAATTTTTCATTTTCTCTCTCGATTCACATCGAAAGCCTCTTAAAGAATCAACTCAGTGGCACCCTCCATCGAGTACCACTGGGTCCGCTATCAATCTCCATTCATTCAAAGAACGTGTGAATTATACTAAGCGAAAATGCTTACTTAAATTCAGTGTGGATTTACTCCATGCATCTTCTCCAAACCTGCTGCTCAGAGTCCCATATTCGTTTTGGGAGTGCAAATGTAGGACTAAGCATCGCTTTATGCAAGTGAGGCTGAAAAATATTTTTAAACCTTACTGTTTGACCTATGGATTGTTTCAGAGCGATCGGGTCCAATTGAAATCAAGGAAATTGGAACGTTTAGGGCTTTTTCGAGGAAGTTGATGTAATTCAACAAGTTAGCTGGAACATCCTTCTCTGAAGTTCCTGAAATAGCTGTATTCCAACCAGGGAGCTCTGTATAAACAGGGATAATTTTTTCGTTTACGATTTCGTAAGGCATTATCTCCGTAACGGTGCCATCACTGAGTTTATAATGCGTACAAATTTTAATTACTGGAAAAGTATTTAGCACATCCGCTTTCATCATTAACAACTGAGTAACCCCATTAATCATAATAGAGTATTTTAATGAAGGCAGATCAATCCAACCACACCTGCGGGGTCTACCAGTGGTAGAGCCAAATTCGTTTCCTTCCTTTCTCATTCTCTCGCCTTCATCATCCATTAGCTCTGTAGGGAATGGTCCACTACCCACCCGCGTGCTATAGGCTTTAAAAATTCCATACACTTCTCCGATGCGACTTGGGGCAATTCCCAACCCAGTACATGCACCTGCTGTTACCGTATTAGAGCTTGTGACAAATGGATAGCTTCCAAAATCAATATCAAGAAGAGAACCTTGCGCACCTTCGGCAAGCACAGTCGAATTCTTTTTTAATTCGTCATTAATAAAATATTCGCTATCAATCAGATTGAATTCCTTCAAAAATGAAACGGCCTCAAAAAATTTAGTCTGTAATTCATCCCAATTAAATTCAATCGTATGGTTCTTGAGAATCTCAAAATGAATATCCGTAAGCTTTTTAAATTTTGCTTCGAAGTTCTTTGACAATACATCACCAACACGCAAACCCTGACGGCCAATCTTATCCTGATAAGAAGGGCCAATGCCCTTTAATGTTGAGCCAATCTTTTCATCACCTTTTGCTTTTTCATAAGCCTGATCGAGCAAACGATGAGTTGGAACTATGAGAGTTGCTTTTTTTGAAATGAATAAATTGGCTTTAACGTTAAGATTATACTTAGCAAGTTTCTCGATTTCTATTTTGAAAACGATAGGATCTAACACCACTCCGTTGCCAATGATGTTCCTCGTTTTCTCCCTAAAAATGCCTGAAGGTATTTGATGCAAAACATGCTTTATACCATCAAACTCGAGTGTATGACCTGCATTGGGACCACCTTGAAATCGAGCTACGACATCATACTTCGGTGCTAACACATCAACAATCTTACCCTTGCCTTCATCTCCCCACTGAAGACCTAACAGAACATCTACTTTCATTTAGAATTATTTATTTCGCGCTTTTCCGATAGCTATCGGAAGCAAAGATTGCAACGTTATTTTTTTTGATTTACTTCATCTTCCGACTTGATGATCTGAAAGATAGCATTCAACTTAGTTATTACTAATAATTTATTTACGCTTTCGGATGGATTCATTAGATATACTTCACCGCCCTTATTTCTAAACTTTGTTAGAATTGTGATGAGCACACCAATGCCACTGCTATTGATATAGCGTAGTTCTGAAATATCGATAATACATACACCCACCTGATGGGTTAACGAATCATTGACTGCTGAAATCAATTGAGTTCCATTATTCTCTCCAATTAAATCTCCTGATATTCTTAATATCAACGAGTTGCCTTTAATTTCTTGCGCAAAATTCATGTGTTAAAATTAATTTTTTAAAGTTTGGCCACATGGAATTCGCATATTTATTAACACCCCTGTTCGGTGTAGTGCACTTTATGCTCATTTCATGACTTTCTATTTTCACAATTCTTTTTAGTGCACGATGCATACAAAATTAATGAATGATGCATGACATTAAAATGTAATAATTCTCCTACAGTACTTTGAATGGTTTGAATTCGTGGATCACAAAACTCCGTTACTTTGTGGCATTCCGTGCAAATCAAATGATCGTGTTGTTTATAACCATATGATTTTTCATACTGCGCCAGGTTTTTACCAAACTGATGTTTGCTGACTAAATCGCACTCTACCAACAAATCAAGAGTATTATACACTGTTGCGCGACTCACCCGATAGTTCTTGTTTTTCATGTTGATATACAACGACTCAACATCAAAATGACCAGCCAAAGAATATATTTCCTCCAAGATCGCATAGCGTTCGGGCGTCTTCCTAAGCTCTTTATTTTCTAAATAAGCTGTAAAGATTTGTCTTACCTCGTCAAAAACTTTCTGATTCAATACCATGATCTGGAATAGAAGGCAAATATAGTATTTCGATTAAGGGTTGACCAATAACATTAGAATTTAACCTCACCCTCGTCACCCTCCAAAAAGAGAGGAGTGACCTAGTTGCTTCGAGAGTCAAATCTCGATACTTTTACAACACCCTCCACTTTTTCAAGTTTGTTAATCAATGTTTCTAAATGCCGGGTATCGTTAACGTAAAGCATGATCTCTCCACTAAAAATACCCTGATCCGTTTTGAATGAAAGCGAGCTCATATTTACCTTTAACTCTTCAGAAATCACTTTCGATACATCGTTTATCAATCCAACCCTATCCGTACCAATAACCTTTAATCCCGTAAGGAAAGCGACCTCGTGTTGAGATGTCCATTTTGCTTTGATTACCCTGTTACCATGATTGGCCAACAATTCTGTAGCATTGGGGCATGTGGTGCGATGGATTTTAATTCCCTCATTAACCGTTACAAAACCAAAAACTTCATCGCCAGGAATTGGTGTGCAGCATTTAGCAAGTTTATATTCCACCACATCCATGTCTTCTCCAATCAACAGCGTGTCTTCGAGCCGACCCTTTGTTTTGTTGATTTCCCGCTCTATCGTTTTTACATCTTGAGATTCTGAATGCGGCTTACCTTTAAGCGGAGAAGATGGTTTGAAGTCTTTAAATCGTTTTAAGTCGTTAACTGTAATTAACCCTTTCCCAACCCGGAAAAGTAATTCAAACTGAGTGGGCACATTGAAGTAGGCTCGCATCTGCTCAAACACCCGGCTATTTCCATCAATTTTTAATTGCTTGAGCTTTCTTGTGAGAACCTCTTTACCTTCATCAACCATGAAGCGTTTATTCTCCTTTAAGAGCTCTTTAATTTTTGATTTAGCCTTAGGGCTTATTACAAATCGTAACCAATCCTCGTTTGGTTTTTGCTTGGATGAAGTAAGTATTTCAATCTGATCTCCATTTTTCAACAAGTGATTTATAGGAACCAGTTTTTGATTCACTTTTGCACCAATGCACTTTGCGCCAATGTCAGTATGAATATCAAATGCAAAGTCAAGGGCAGTGGCTCCGATGGGCAGTGTCTTTAGTTCACCTTTAGGTGTAAACACAAAAACCTCTTCATTAAATAGATTTCCCCGAAAGTCATCAACAAACTCAAGGGCAGATAAGTCCTGTTTTTCCAGCAGATCACGAACCTTGACTAACCATTTTTCAAGATTCGATTCATGACTGGATATATTGTCCTTGTACTTCCAATGAGCAGCATAACCCTTCTCCGCAATTTCATCCATTCGCTTCGTACGAATTTGGACTTCTACCCACTGTCCATTTTTCGCCATTACCGTTGTATGCAATGATTCGTATCCATTACCTTTTGGGGTGCTGATCCAATCACGTAAGCGGTCTGGGTTTGGGGTATAATAATCTGTAACAATTGAATAGGCTTGCCAACAAAAAGACTTTTCTTGCTCCACAGGTGTCTCCAGTATTAATCTCACAGCAAACAGATCATATACTTCCTCAAACGGAATATTCTGTTTACGCATTTTGGTGTATATCGAGAATATTGATTTAGGCCGGCTCTTAATTTCATACTCGATATTTAATTTATCCAATTCCTCCTTCAGCGGCTGTACAAATTGCTTGATAAATTTATTTCGAGATGCACGGCTTTCATCAATTTTATCTGAAATCTCTTTGTACACAGGTTGATCTGTAAATCGCAAATACAAATCTTCCAACTCAGTCTTAATAGCATTTAGCCCAAGACGATGTGCAAGTGGCGCATATAAGTAAATTGTTTCAGAGGAAACTCGCAGTTGTTTATTTCTAGGCATGCTCTCCAAAGTCCGCATGTTATGCAACCGGTCGGCAAGTTTTATAAGAATTACTCTTACATCCTCTGAAAGAGTAAAAAGCATTTTTCGAAAGTTCTCTGCCTGAGCAGATGATCCATATTCAAACGCGCCCTTAATCTTTGTTAAGCCATCTACAATTTTGGTAGTCTTCTTTCCAAAAAGTCGCTCGATATCTTTAAGTTGGATGTCTGTATCCTCAACCACATCATGCAGCAAAGCGGCAATAATCGATGTCGTGCCCAGACCAATTTCCTGAACACAAATTTCGGCTACAGACAATGGATGGAAAATGTACGGCTCGCCCGACTTTCTACGCATATCCTTGTGCGCCTCCATGGACATTGTGAACGCCCGTTTTATCAATTTTGCATCGCCTTCCTTAAGTATAGGTTTGGCTAGCCTCAGCAACCTACGGTAGCGCCCAATTATCTCCTTTTTCTCCTCTACAGCATCAATTACCACGTATCAATAAATTTTAAAAATCGATTTTTATAACTTGCCTTTAATCATAACGAATAATCCCTAAATTTGCACTCCCTTTGACAAAAAAGGCCGATTTTTTAATTCAAGGGGCTATTTATGCGGATGTGGCGTAATTGGCAGCCGCGCCAGACTTAGGATCTGGTGCCGCAAGGCGTGGGGGTTCGAGTCCCTTCATCCGCACAAAAACTTTGAACCCTCCGGCCGGTGATTAAAACTACCGACAGGAGGGTTCATTAATTCTTAACCGCTACAAGCGCGTAAAAAACGTAAAACCTTAAAACACAATAGCCTTGAATATCACATTAGACAAACAAAGTGCAACTGACGGTTTGATTAAAGTTATACTAACCGAAAGTGATTATCAACCCAAAGTAGAAGAAAAGGTAAAAGACTTTGCCCGCAAGGCAAACATAAAAGGATTTCGTCAGGGCAAAGTGCCTTCTGGCGTCATCAAAAAAATGTATGGCAAGTCTATTTTGGTTGAAGAGGTTAATCATTTGGTATCTCATTCTGTTTCCGATTATATCCGCGATCAGAAGCTACGCATTTTGGGTGACCCGATGCCAAATCAGGAAAAGGCTTATACCATTGACTGGGATTCGCAAAAAGATTTTGAGTTTGAATTTCAAATAGGTCTGGTTGAAGATTTCACCGTTGATCTTTCCAAGAAAGCAAAAGTAAAATCACATCCTATTGAAGTTGACCAAACCGTGATTGACGAAACATTAACCGATTTGAAAAACAGATTCGGTAATGTTACTTATCCAGAAGCAAGTGAAGTAGGCAATAATTTGTATGGTGAGATTTCACTCGTTGGGCAAGAGGAGAAAAAGAGTTCTTACATCGCCATCGAAAAAGTTTCAAAGAAAGAACAGAAGAAATTTATTGGCCTTAAGAAAGAGGACGTTGTTGAATTCGATATTGAAAAGACGTTTGTTGATGCTGCTGCCATTGGTCAGGCTTTGAATATCTCTGAAGAGGAAGCAAAGCAAGCAAAAGGAACTTACTCATTTAAAATAACCACCATCAGCCAAACAGAACCAGCTACCATTAATCAAGAGTTTTTTGACAAGGTATTTGGCAAAGATGTAGTGAAGGATGAAACTGAATTCTTAGAAAAAGTAAAATCAACTATTGGCGAAAATTATAATCGTGAAAGCGATCATCTATTAAGTCATGAGATTCAACACTACTATGTTGATAATACAAAAATCAGCATGCCTGAAACATTTCTTAAAAGCTGGTTGAAAAATAGTAGTAACGGGCAGGTGACTGACGACATCCTTGAAAAGGAATTCAATGCATACAAGGATTCACTTAAATGGGATTTGATCAAAAATAAAATTGCCGAGGAGAAAGAAATTAAAGTTGAAGGTGACGAGGTTCGCGAAAAGGCAAAGCAACAGATTGTAGAACAATTTGGTGGTGCTGCAATCGCTGCCCAGTTGGGTGATAAGTTGAACGACATTGCCAATAATTTTCTGTCGGGGCAGGATGGCAAAGGCGAAAACTTCATGAAAATTTACAATCAATTGCGGGAAGAAAAAATCATGAAGGTGATTAAGGATTCCATCACGATTGATGAAAAGAAAGTGACGCTTGATGAGTTCAAAAAAATAGCAGAAGAGCATCGTCACTAGGATTTAGAACTATAATTAAACCAAACTGGTTTATAGGGAAGCTCTGTTTTTTAATGGGGCTTTTTTATTGACTTTTTCTTAGTAACATTGACAAGAAAACAATAAAACGAGCTTCAAAAACGACTTATATTAAGAACTGTAAACTAATTTATATCTATGTCACAATCAAATGAATTCAGAAAATATGCCGTTAATCACTTAGGCATGAGCGGTAATTCTCTAGACAGCTATGCGAAGTACATGAACGAAATGACACACACCGTTACGGGCATGACGCCCAACGTTGTGGAAGAGCGCCAAATGCGAGCAACTGTTATCGATGTATTCTCCCGGTTAATGGCCGATCGAATTATCTTTTTTGGCACTGCCGTGGATGATTATGTTGCCAACGTAATAACGGCTCAACTTCTTTTCCTGGAATCTTCTGACCCTAAAAAAGATATTATTATGTATGTGAATAGTCCAGGTGGCTCGGTATATGCCGGACTTGGTATTTATGATACAATGCAATATGTAAACCCTGACGTAGCAACGATCTGTACGGGTATGGCAGCTTCGATGGGAGCTGTGTTATTGGCAGCAGGCACGAACAAAAAAAGATCAGCACTTCCACACTCACGCATCATGATTCACCAGCCATCTGCAGGCATGCAAGGAACTTCGCGCGACATGGAAATTTCAATGAAACAAACTATTGAATTGAGGAATGATCTGTACACCATTTTGGCGAATCATAGTGGACAGACTTTCGAAAGAATTGACAAAGATTCTGATCGCGACTACTGGATGCGGGCTAAAGAGGCCAAAGAATATGGCCTGATTGACGAAGTACTGGAGAGAAATAAGAAATAATTCGCAAAATTTCTGATGAGCAATGTGCCAATTATTGGGTATCTTTATCCCTTTAATTGGCACACTGGCTTATTGGCTGACCTATTAATTGAATAACAATGGCTGAAGTTACATGCTCTTTCTGCGGTAGAAACAAGAAAGATGTAGACCTGATGATCTCGGGTATACATGCGCATATATGCGACAAATGTGTAACGCAAGCCAGCCAGATTTTGCTGGAAGAGAAGAAAAATAAAGTTGAAGTCGGAACCCTACCCAATTTCAAACTTGTAAAGCCACGTGAGATCAAGAAATTTTTGGATGAGTATGTGATTGGTCAAGATGAAGCCAAGCGGGTGATGTCTGTGGCCGTTTACAATCACTATAAAAGGCTGATGCAACGCAAAGTCGAGAATGATATTACGATTGAAAAATCAAATATCATTATGGTAGGCGAAACCGGAACAGGTAAGACGTACTTAGCGAAGACATTGGCTAAAATTCTTCAAGTACCTTTTTGCATTGCTGATGCTACCGTACTTACAGAGGCCGGTTATGTAGGTGAAGATGTTGAAAGCATTTTAACACGTTTATTACAAGCTGCCGATTACAATACTGAAGCCGCAGAACGTGGAATCGTGTATATTGATGAGATTGATAAAATTGCGCGCAAGTCAGATAATCCTTCTATTACCCGCGATGTAAGTGGCGAAGGTGTTCAGCAAGCATTATTAAAACTTTTGGAGGGGACATCTGTGAATGTTCCTCCGCAAGGTGGACGCAAGCATCCTGATCAAAAGATGATCACAGTCAATACAGAAAATATTTTATTCATCTGTGGCGGAGCTTTTGAAGGAATCTCGCGATTGATTGGAAAGCGATTGAATACTCAACCTTTAGGATTTACAGCTTCCGCGAACAGCTTGAGTCCTGCTGAATTTGATAAGGACAACTTACTCCAATTTGTTTCCGCGCAGGATTTAAAAAGCTTTGGTCTGATACCAGAATTAATTGGACGATTGCCTGTAGTCTCTTTCTTAAATCCATTGGATCACGATGCACTTCGTAAAATCTTAACAGAACCTAAGAATGCGTTGATCAAACAATATAAGCGACTCTTCGAAATGGAGGAAATCACCATCGAGTTTAAAGACGGTGCCCTTGATTTTATTGTTGAAAAAGCGGTTGACTTTAAATTAGGAGCCCGTGGGTTGCGTTCAATCTGCGAGGCTATTGTTAACGATGCGATGTTTGAATTGCCATCAGACAAAACCACTGATCGTCTTGTCATCAATCGCGCTTACGCGGAAGAGAAATTCAACAAGTCGCACTACAGTAAGTTGAAGGTAGCTTAAACCTTCTTCCTTCAGTTATTGAACTCCCAAATACTCTGTAATCAATTCCGCTGTGTTTTCGGAAGCCGAGCCTGTATCCAGAATTTTATAAACATTTTCGTATTCCTGCTTCATTGCAGAAACATAATAAGAATCATGAAGCAATCTTTTTAACTCAGCATCTACTAATGAAGGTGTAGCTTGAGTTTGGATCATTTCCCGGATTACTTCTTTTCCTGCAATAAGATTAACCAGCGAAATGTGTTCTACCTGAACCAGAAAATTAGCGATGGAGTATTCAAGGAAATTAGTTTTATAAACAACTACTTGTGGAACTTTAAAAATTCCTGTCTCCAACGTTGCAGTTCCTGAAGTTACAATCGCTGCATGCGCAACCGTGAGCAAATCATATGTTTCTTCTTCAACAAATTTTACATTCGGTTTCTCTTTCAGGGCTTTGTATAAATCTGAAGGCAAAGTTTTGACAGCAGCAACCACAAACTGAACATCTTTATTTGAATCAGCTATTTCCGCCATAAGCGGAACAATTTTATTTAGTTCAATTTTTCTGCTTCCCGGAAGCAACGCCACTATTTTCTTTTCAGAATCAAGGCCTTGTCTTAAAATAAAATCGGGCGTTGGTCGAAATTCTTTGATGGCATCCAACACTGGGTTGCCCACATAATCCACATCAAAATTATACTTTTTAAAAAAGGCCTTCTCAAACGGAAGTATCACAAACATTCTGTCTACACACGCCTTCAATTTCCAGGCTCGACTTTGATACCATGCCCAGACTTTTGGCGGGATATAATAGAGTACTTTAAGACCTTGTGCTTTGGCGAACTGGGCAATCTTTAAATTGAATCCACCATAATCAATCAGGATTACCGCATCCGGTTTAAACTCTAAAATATCCTTCTTACAAAATTTTATGTATCTGAAGATCTTAAACAAACTGGTGGCTAAGGAAATAAAACCCATAAACGCCATTTCGCGATAATGGACTGAAAGCTTAATACCGGAAGCTTCCATAAGATCTCCACCAAAGCCTTGAAAAATTGCTTGCGAATCGCGTTTACGAATTGCTTTAACAAGATTGCTGCCATGTAGATCTCCAGAGCGTTCGCCAGCAACAATATAGTATCTCACTTAGTATTAGTTTGATTCACCAAAATACTCAACATAATTGCGAGGAGTTTCATACAACCGAATAGAATGCACAACCCCATACTTGCTTATAGACGTAATTTTAGGTGCTAATATTTTCCAAATCTCAATCACTAAAATCTCACAGCTGGCCAATTTATCTTTCATAAAATCTACATCCAGATTGAGATTTTTGTGATCCAGCTTATCGATTACTTCGGTACGGATAAGTGTGCTGAGTTTTTTCAGATCGATAACAAATCCGGTTTCAGGATCGGGCAAGCCTTTTACGGTTACAATCAATTCAAAATTATGACCATGCCAGTTCTCGTTGGCACAGGGTCCAAATACCTCCACATTCTTTTCCCTACTCCATGCAGGATTGTAAAGCTTGTGGGCTGCGTTAAAATGCTCTTTTCTACTTACGTGAACCATTTTTATAAACTAGCATGTAAATATACAATAGTACTTTCTCCCTTCACACAAGGGAGATTTAATGTAAATTGCATTAAAAATTGACACTATGATTATTGTTACCGGAGCAGCAGGATTTATTGGCAGTTACCTTATCCAACGACTCAATCAAGACAACTTCAACGCTATTATTGCAGTTGATAAATTTGACAACGAGGAGAAGAACAAAAATCTTGTAGGACTGAAAATAAAGGAGAAAATTGACCGTGATCAATTTCTTGCGTGGCTAGATACAAATAATGAAACGATTGAATTCATCTTTCATATTGGTGCCCGCACTGACACCACTGAATTTGACACTGCGCTACTCAATAAGCTAAATACGCAATACACAAAAGACCTTTGGACCCGCTGTTGCAAGTATCAAATTCCATTGGTGTTTGCTTCTTCGGCTGCTACATATGGACTTGGCGAAAACGGATATGATGATGACGAATCAAAAATTGCTCAGCTAAAACCACTCAATCCATACGGACAATCAAAACAAGATTTTGATGTTTGGGCACTTGCTCAAAAACAAAAACCATTCTTCTGGGCTGGTCTAAAATTCTTTAATGTGTATGGCCCTAATGAATATCACAAAGGCAGAATGACTTCGGTGATCTGGCATGCTTACAATCAAATTACCAAAACAGGTAAGATGAAATTATTTAAGTCGCACAACCCAGACTACAAAGACGGAGAACAAATGCGTGATTTCGTTTATGTGAAGGATGTGGTCGAAGTATGCTTATTCTTAATGCATCATAGAAAAAATTCTGGCATCTATAATCTTGGTTCAGGCAAAGCACGCACTTTTTTAGATTTGACTAAAGCTGTTTTTAAAGCTTTGAATAAACCTGAAGTGATTGAGTTTGTTGATACTCCTGCTGACATTCGTGACAAGTATCAATATTTTACTGAGGCGAAAATGGAGAAGTTGAAAGGGATTGGATTTAGAAATGAATTTACTTCCCTTGAAGAGGGGACAGCAGACTACGTGACTAACCATTTGGCTAATAACTAAAAATCTATATTTGATTATCCAGCCAAGCGAAAATCCATTTATAATGTTGTGGATTATCCAAGGAATAACCCTTGTTATTTAAGAACCCAGTTATAGATTTACCTTCAATTCCAAAACTTTTGGTGATTGAACGATTTGACATCTTAAATGAAACTACTTCCTTGTTCGTCTTAACAACAAAGAAAGACTCATCATTTTGAATTAACTTCTTTTTTGTTGATCCATAAGTTGACTCCGGATCATTTATTAAATTTTTGATTGGCTTGATCACCCATAAATTCTTGCCCTCATATGCTATTTGCAAATACGATGCAACAGAAACTGATTTGATTCCGTCAATCTTATTTCTGAAAACCAGAGAATCGCTACCATTTATAAGAATGAACTGAGAAAACGTTTCTGGATCCAGAAACATGATTCTTCCATTATTCTCAAACTCAACGCGCTCCTTTAATACATTGTACCGTAATTTGGAAATTTTTATCTGCACCCCACCTTTCGTCATTGATGCTAACCCACCATTCCATCCTTCAAAAAGATAAGGATTTCCCTGAATATCAACACTCGTGCTTGACTCTAAAGTTTTACCATATTGACCTGGATCCTGTAAGTATTGCGGTTGTACTTGTGCTTTTGATATTTCAAACACCAAAAAAATCAAAATAAAGAAAACAATCAAGGGTTTCATAGTTACTTGTTTATTAACAAAAAAAGAGGCCGGTATTACCGGCCTCTTTGAATAACAATCTCCTTAGTTTTGAGGGATTCGGATACCTAAGCGCTTAAAATTCTCACTTGGCTTTACCGTTTCATTGCCATCAATCTGAAGAACTAAATCCACTGATCCTGAAGTAGGACCCGGATTTAATACAGTAACTGGAATCTCTGCAAAACTTGAATTTGCAGGTATTACTACTGTAGTTGGAACTGTATAATGGGTTCCTGCAATAGCTGTAGTCTTATCTGTAACAACCGAAATACTGACTGTTTGATCAGATGAAAACTGAGCACTTACAAGATTGAGGCGAAAGTTAATCACCCCTGAAGTCCTTGTAATAAGTGGATCCAAGGTTGTTGACAATGCTCGGCCATATCCCGCTACACGGGTAAGTATAGGATAGTTAGTTCCTACCGCAGGTGCGTTCCATACGGTTGCATCAAATTCAGCTACTGATTCTGTAAAAATAATGGGTTCATTTTCTATACAAGAGCCCATTGCAAACAGAAGAGCTGGTATGATTAAAAATAATTTTAAATTTCTTTTCATGATTAGCTCGTTTTAATAACCAAAGTTTTGAACAAGATTCGGATTGCCGTCAATCTCCCGTTGCGGAATATTGGCCAAGACCCGACTATCGGTGAATGCAAGATCAGCAGCACCGGCAAACAATCCCACTTTAATAACATCTCTTCCAAGTCGCTTTAGATCGAACCAACGATGGCCTTCAAAAGCAAATTCGAGCCTGCGTTGTAATAAGATTTCTTCATAAAGCGCAGCACCTGTTAATGCCACTGCACCTAAACCTCTGGCAGCACGAACCGTATTGAGATCTGCCAAGGCAAGTGCTTCATCAAATACTGTAGAACCTGGTGTTGCATAAGCTTCTGCTCGATTCAAATACATTTCCGTCTTACGAATCACAGGAACGTTATCCAAATAAGGGATACCATTCTTACTTATAAACTTAACGTTCTCAATTTTTGCACCGCTGCCTCTGCCAGGGCCAACTATATACAATTGCCCGCGAATGTCAGCACCCGTTGTAATCTGACCTACTGTCGTTCCGCTTACTCCTAACTGTGTTTTAAGTGGAGTGCCCGGAGCAAAATCTCCCCAACCACCAGTTGAAGTTAAAGCTGATAATGACAAACTAGAAGTGAATGAACTTTGCATAGAAACGTTTACACCAAGACTTTCATTCGAATCCTGAAACTTAACTTCAAAAATTGATTCCGGATTGGTGGTCGCTCTGAATCCATTCACATAAGCTGCTCCTGAAATTAATGCTCCCGCTGAAGCGATTGCATTGGTTGACTGCGTGACTACCAAGCTGTATTCTCTATTATAAAGAGCAACGCGTGACAGCAAAGCCTGAGCCGAAGCCCTAGTAGCGAAGAAAGGACCTCCGGTAGTGGGTGCAATCGCAATTGCATCATTCAGATCCTGATAGATTTGCGCGTATATGGCCGCTACCGAAGCGCGTGGAGCTTGTGCTGCAGTGGCTGCGGCAGAAGTAGTAATTGCTTCCAGCATTAATGGAACGCCTCCACGGTCTTGTGACGCAACCGGGCCTGTTGTTCCTGGATCATAAGCATAGGCGCGTACTAAATCATGATAATACAAAGCCCGCAGAAATTTAAGCTCAGAGTTCCACTTATCAAGTTGAGCTTGCGTAGCTGCAGGAGATAAGGTATTCTCGGTTACAGCTTTCAGATTAATATTGATTTCATTAATAGCAAAATAACTGTTTTGCCAATGTGTAAAATGAGAATATATCTGATTGCGAGCTTCCTGAATTAGTCGGCCTGAGTTATTGGTGGCAAAACCAATGTCTGCTAGTGCATCACTGACAGCAAGTAAATCACGGCCGTAGTTGGATTGTGCTCGAAGGCGAGCGTATGCTGAATTGATTGCAGCTTGTACCGCATCGGGTGTTGTTAATACTGTATTAGCATCAACACCTGTCCGTGGTTCTACATCCAACAGATCATCACACGAAATACTACCGAGCATTAATGCAAACAGGATGGCAGTGTTTCTTAGTATAGTTTGAATATTTCTTCTTTTCATAATCTTTCAATTTTTAGAATCCTAATTGAATTCCAACTGTATAATTTTTGGATTGTGGTAAGAGACCTGAACCGTTATTGACATCAACAAATTCCGGATCGTATCCTAGATAATCAGAATAAGTCCATAGGTTAATCCCTTGCACATAGGCTCTGGCGTTGGTTAAACCGGCTCGATTAATAAGACTTGCCGGGAAATTATAGGATAGAGTTATTTGCTTCAGGCGGATAAAATCAGCTTTCCAGAAATTTACATCTCCTGTATTAACTCCAACCCCTCTAACTTCAGCTCCACCAACCACTGGGCGTGGAATATTGGTGATCTGTCCTGGGGTAGTCCAGCGTTCATCATGTGTTTCCTGCAATGCATTTAATGTAAGGCGGGTACCGTTCTCTCTTAAGAAACCTACCTGCGCATCAGGAGTTATACGTCCGTATTCATAGTTAAAGAATAAGTCCAATGCAAAACCCTTGTACGAAAAAGTATTTGTTAAACCCCCGTAAAATTCAGGTAAGCTGTTTCCAAGTAAATATCTGTCGGCTGCAGTTGGAGCATATACTGGATTCCCATTTATGTCATCCCACATTGGGCGACCTGTAGCAGGGTTTACGCCCGCATATTTATTCACAAAGTAAGTCCCCAATGAGTGACCTACACGAACCGAAGTGTTTCCTGGAAGTTCCTCTAATCCTCCAAACAATTCAGAAACATAATTCTCATTATATGCGAAGTTGAAATTCACTTTCCAATTGAACCCTGCAGCATCTACTACAACACCATTCAGTTCAACTTCAACACCTTGGTTAACCAATGAGCCTACGTTCGCAAAGTAATTATCATATCCACTTAACCAAGGGGTAGGTTGTTGAAGCAACAAATCCTTGGATGTTCTGCGATAGATATCGACCGCACTTGTAATGCGATTATTGAAAAGACCAAAGTCAACACCAAAATTCACCGTTTGGTTAGTCTCCCAACCTAAACTTAAGTTGGCAATACCCGCTGGGCGAATGCCTGGAGTTCCATTGTAGTTGGCTGCCGCACCACCAGTATATAACGCTACCGCTGGGAAGTTACCAATGGCATCATTTCCGGTTTCTCCATAGGAAGCTCTAACCTTAAGATCAGTAACAAAATCAACATCCTTAAGAAAATTTTCCTCCTTTAAAATCCACGCTCCAGAAATGGAAGTGAACAAGCCATAGCGATTCTCAGTACCAAAACGCGAAGAACCATCACGTCTGATCGTTACTGTACCCGCATACTTCTTATTGTAATCATAGTTTGCCTGAGCAAAAATTCCATACCGATGGTATCCAGTCCAAAATCCATCTACGGCTTCATCAACAGCTCCTGATGATAATGTACGGAATTGGAAAGTAGGGAACCCGGTAGATGCTGCCGTTAATTGTTCGTTGGTTTCACTTCGGTACTCAAAACCCGCCACTGCACTTACATTATGTACGGTATTGAATGTCTTGTTATAATTAAATGTTTGTGCACTGATAAAGTTAACGTTCCAGTTACTTTGTTGGCTGTTTCTACCACGCACGGCAGCTCCATCAGGAGTGCGCGGATCGCGATATGATTCACCTTGCACGATGCGATAATCAAGACCCCAAAGCGAGCGGAAATTTAAGCCCTTCATAATATCATAGGTGAAGGTCATATTTCCAACTGCCTGATTAGTTCTTTGATATCCTGTATTCTGGTTTAGTACCTGAATTACGTTTTGATTCAATACCCCTGCGATACTTGTATTATAAGATCCATCCTCATTATAGATAGCATTGTGCGGCAATACTGCAGATGAAGAGAATGCTGGTGACCCCAGGAAAGATCCTGATACAGCAAATGGAATGTCCTGCTTAAACGTGGATAGGTTAAGGGATGTTACTAGTTTTAACTTGGGTGATAACGTATTTGTAAGATCCATCTTGATGGTTCCTCGTTCAAAATTAACCGGCTTGATAATAGCATCCTGTCTGTTATATGATGTGGAGATATAATACTTATTCTTATCATCACCACCAGAGAAAGAAACTTCGTAATTAGATACCTTACCGGTACTAAAGGTTTCTTTTTGCCAATCATAAGTAGGCAATCCATCGGCTATCGCTAAAAGTTCTGCTTCTGTTAATGTTGCAAAGTTTGCAGGCCTACGGCCCATATCATTAAGAGCTAATTGTGTAGCATCGAAAGAGGAGGAACCTGAATTAAGTCTTGCTTCTCTTCTCAAGCCATACCACTCCTGAGAATCTAATACATCTAACAATTTAATTGGTTCAGATACCCCAGTATAAGCGCTAAAATTTATAACAGGTTTACCTGCCTTACCCTTCTTTGTGGTGATAATAACCACACCATTTGCTGCCTGAGCACCATAAATGGCTGCAGAAGCTGCATCCTTCAATACTTCCATTGAAGCAATGTCATTCGGATTTAAAAAGGCAAGCGGATTTGATTGGGTAAAGTTTGCATTGTCAGTCGAATTGATCTGCACACCATCTACTATATAGAGTGGTGTATTACCAGCAGAGATTGAACCTGTTCCACGAATACGAATGCTAACCCCACCACCAGGAATACCGTTATTGGACTGAACCAACACACCTGCAGCACGGCCTTGCAAAGCACGGTCGAAACTTTGTAAAGGCAAATTCTCAATAGTTGAACCCTTCACTGAAGAGATAGCTCCTGAAATTTGTCTTTTGTCAATTGATGCATAACCTGTTACCACAACTTCAGAAAGTTGCGTAACATCAGTTGCCAATTGAATGTCAACTACAACGCGACTTCCAATCTGTACATCCTGAGCAACAAAGCCCACGAATGAAAAGGAAAGTGCGGTTGAGCCTGCCGGAACGCTAATGCGATACGCTCCATCAGTATCTGTGATTGTGCCCTGTGTGGTGCCTTTGACCACCACATTCACTCCGGGAAGCGCGGACCCATCATCTGTAGAGGTGACCCTCCCAGTGACAGTGCGTTCCTGCGCCCATGCACTTGTAACTAGCATGAACACGGAGAAAATACTTAATAGTAAAATTTTCTTCATACTGTTTGGTTTAAGTTAATATAGATTTAATCTAAGGGAGGCAAATCTATACTAAATTCTGAATCACATATCTGGAGGTAATAGAATTATTTTTTAGGCCAGTTTTACCCCCTTAACTTGGGGTATTAACTGCGCTTAAATGATTAGAAACTTGTTAGAGGAATAGACTGATGGTTTGAGAACTACCTTATGGAAATAGAAAAGGTAAGTACAATCTTTAAGCTATCGATAGTCAATTCCCATCCCCTAACTTATTCCTTAATTAAGATGGGCCCTATGGAAAATTTAAGGAATGATGGGGTGCCTTAAGATAGAACACAACTCAATTCGAAAGAATTTTGAACTCAATCCTGCGGTTTTGTTGTTTGTTCTCCTCTGTATCATTTGATGCTACTGGCCTTTGAGAGCCATAGCCCTTGATAAGAATTCGTTGTTTTTCAATTTGATGTGCTTTTAAGTATTCCGCCACTGAATTGGCTCGTTTCTCAGAGAGTTGTTGATTATAAACTTCTGTACCCGAGTTATCAGTATGACCTCCAATTTCGACTTTCAATGAAGGATTTTGGTTAAGGAAAATCACAACTTCTTCTAACTCTGTAATCGATTGATGCTTCAATTCAAACTTATTTAGATCAAAAAATATATTGTTCAGTACCATCGTTGCATTTTGTTGGATAGGCACCAGACTAATATTCTTTATAACAGGTTTTACTTCAGCAGTTGCTTCATAGTTAAAGTGCAAACTTTGAAATAAGTACCCAGGTCTTCTAACATACAAGGCATACTCAGAACCACCTGGAAGGATCATTAAGTAATTTCCTTCAATTGAATCTGCCCTTACCTTCGATACCATTTTGCTTTCTTTCAAATCAAACAGCTCAACCCAAGCTCCAACCGGATTATTAGTATTCGCATTTACCACGATTCCTTTCACCACATTTCCCTTTGCATGCGTAACTAAGTTTTCTGGAAGTATAATCTTAAATAACCGGCTGGTACTTTTGTTTTCTGCACGCGAATAATAACCAATGGCACCATCTCCTGATACAATGAATGAATACTGATCGAGGTGATCATTCAATGGTTTACCCAAATTGGTTGGTGCACCCCACCCTTCTTTTGTTCGCTGCGATCGATAAATATCATAGCCACCAAATCCAGGATAACCACTTGACACTATATATAAGTCCTGATTGTTGACATGTATATAAGGTGAGATCTCATCAAACACAGTATTGACTGTTGACCCCAGATTTTTTGCCTTCGCCCATCCACTCTCTTCAAGTTGAGAATGCCAAATATCATAACCACCAATTCCACCTTTTCGATCAGAAACAAAATAGAGTTCTCTTCCATCTGCAGATAGCGTTGGCTGCGAATCCCAATCGGCACTATTGATGTTGGGACCTAAATTTTTTGGTACCGACCAATCCTTTCCTGTCTTTCTACTTTCGTAAAGATCACAGCCCATCGCGCCACAAACCGTAAATATTAAATGTCTTCCATCCGCAGAAATCGTGCAGGCACCTTCACGTTGAATGGTATTAATGTTCTTTGAAATTGAAATCGGCTCACCCCAGCTTCCATCGTTGCGTTTTGTGGAGACTACAATATCTTCATTATCGTTTCGTGCGGTTCCAAAACGTGCCGTAAAAATGAGTTGGGAATCATCTCCTGTAACAACCGGAAAGTATTGGCGTTGATATTTGTTAACAACATCAGATAAGGGGTCAATCACAAAATCAGAAACTACATTTGCATTTTCAATTGCATAATTTGCTTGCTTACTCCACAACTTTACTTTATCTATTTTAGGTTTATCCATTTTCTCTTTTTCAAGAAAGAGCTTGCAATAGCCTTCAGTTTTAGAATAATCTCCTTGCTTAAGCGATACATCAGCGAGTTCATATAAATAGGTATTTCTTTTTATCCCATCCGTTAAGGATAGACCTTTTTCAAAATTTTCAGTAGCCAGAGGTAATCTATCCATACTTCGATATACAATCGCCAGCCGATAATAGGCTTCCTCAAATTTTTTGTCTTTATCAATTGCCTCTTGAAGTAGCAAAACGGCCTGATCATATTGTCCGCGTACCCGATAATTATCAGCCTGAACATACAAATCAATTGCTTTCTTATTCTTTGTACTGAATGTTTGCGCTTCTGCTGCAGAATAGCATAAAACAATTGAACCAAGCAGTACAGATTTTAAAATATTCATAAAGCAAGTTAAGGACCTTAGCAGAGAAGTAAAAACCATTCAATTACTAAAACGATAGTTTAGTTAGAATGGTATGCACTAAGAAATCGCTTCTATAGAAATTTCGGGGCCATCCATACCAAGCATGGAGTTAATTAGCTTGCAGGATTGATAATGATGATAATTTTCAACTGTTATTGATGCTTCCTTAATTACTCCTTTATCTAACAAGCTTTGCCGCATGGTACCCTTTAGCAAATAGGAATTTGGCGTAAACCAATTCGCATCTTTCTTAAATATCACATTCGCATACAACGAATCAGTTATCAAACCATTCTTTACAATAAGAACATCATCTGCGCTCCCTCGAAGGGAATAAAGATATTCCAGCTTAGTTCTACCTAAAAATTTATGATCGTACTGAATCTCATTATCATGAACAAGTTTCAATGAATCAACAGAACGAGCCTCATATGGAACAAACTCTACCTTTCTGATTTGCGTATCATATACCACCCTAACTTTATACAATCCAAATGAAGGAAATGATTCCTTCTTTAATTCTGAAAGATTGAACCCTTTATTGTTGTTAAAAACAACATGCGAACTAGCACGCATTCTCGATTCATGATATTCAAGATTTCGAAATTCTCCATTATTAAGATGGATAGACTCAAGCAATAGGGACATAAATTTTTTGTATTACTTCATTATACTCATCAATTGCATTACTCTGACTTGTAATTCCGCCACCACTTCTATAAAATGTTTTCCCGCCAACCTGTTCAAGATATCTTATAGCAACTCCGCTATCTAAATTCTTACCATCAAAATAACCAAAGACACCAGTATAATAACCACGTTTCTCTCTTTCAACTTCTTGGATGATCTCAATTGTTTTAGGTTTAGGCGCACCGCTGATTGAACCCGCAGGCAGCAAGGAAAGAATAATACTTCCCAGTCGCCCCATATAATCTTCAGGCAAGTCACCAACAATTTCAGAACTTACCTGCAACAATTTCTTATTCTTGCTCTTTATCTCATCTACATATCGAAAGCGTTTAATCGAAACATTGGTTGCCACTCTGCTCAAATCATTTCTAATCAGATCAACAATCGTAATGTGTTCCGCCAATTCCTTTTTATTCTCCAACAATTCTCGCTCTGAATTTGGTAACAAAGCATCCATGGTTCCCTTCATAGGAAACGAAAATATTCTTCCATCTGTAATCTGAACGAATGTCTCAGGCGAGAAGCAAAGAAATTCATTGTTCAATATCCATTTATATTTTGCGTGCGATAAATAGAACAATTCCCACAAAGAAGTATTTATTGTAACCTGTGATTTAACGGTAAGGTTGACTAAGAATGAATCGCCATAGGAAAGACGCCCATGCACAAAATCAAATTTATCTTTGTATTCTTCAAAGGATACTGGAAATAAATCCATTTGAATTTGTTTTGAAACGGTGTTACCCTCACGAGCATTCGAATATCCGTTTAAAGAAAACAATATTTCGTCTGAGTTAACTTCATCCAGTCGCCACGCTCGTGGCTTCTCCATCTCAAAATCAATCAAAAACAAAAAAGGGACTTGTCTGCGTCCCCATTCATTTAAGTTTCTTTCAAAATCTACAATCGTCATTACGCACTAAGGAATATTCATATACTTATGAATCTGCAAAGAAACTTTCCATTTGGGATTAGTCTTTACATACTCAATTATTTGAGGAATCATTTCCTTTTCTTTCGACCATTCAGGTTGTAAAAACAATTCACATTCAGGTTTTACTTTGCTTGCAAATTCTTCTGCCCAATCAAAATCACTTTTGTTATAGATAATGATTTTTAATTCATCGGCTTGGTTATAGATAGAAGGCTTTGGTGCCATGAACTTCTTGGGTGAAAAACAGACCCAATCCCAGCTACCTGTTAATGGGTGAGCTCCTGACGTTTCAATATTTGTTCTCAGTCCTTCAGCGTGCAATGCATTTGTAAGTTCCGTAAGATCATACATGGCAGGTTCACCTCCTGTAATTACAACAAGTTGCGTGTTACTTGACTTGGCCCTGCTTACCATCTCTTCAACAGAAACTAAAGGATGAGCTTTAGCATCCCATGATTCTTTTACATCGCACCACACACAACCCACATCGCATCCTCCTAATCTAATAAAATACGCAGCATGCCCCTGGTAAAAACCTTCACCCTGAATGGTATAAAAATCCTCCATAAGGGGAAGTGAGGCCATCGTTTCAAAAATTAATTTTATTCTTAAGGATTACGAAGCTCGGCTGCGCGAAGTGTATTTAACAACAACGATGCAATGGTCATCGGGCCAACGCCACCTGGAACCGGTGTAATAAACGAAGTCTTCGGAGCAACTTCTTTAAAGTCAACATCACCTTTTAGTGCGTAACCATTTTTATACTGTGGACCCTCAACCCGTGTAGTACCCACATCAATAACAACAGCACCTTCTTTCACCATATCAGCAGTAATGATTCCAGGCTTACCAACCGCCACAACTAAAATATCCGCCTGACGTGTAAAGGTGGCAAGGTCTTTTGTGTACTTATGACAAATGGTTACAGTGGCTCTTCCTTCTTCCACCAACATCATACTTAAAGGGGCACCTACCAATCTACTCGCACCAACCACCACACAATTTTTTCCTTCTGTAGGGATTTTATAACGCTTTAATAATTCCATAACTCCAAACGGAGTAGCCGGTAGTAATAAGGGATTCTTAGAAACAATGCTACCAAAATTGCGATTTGTAAAACCATCAACGTCTTTATCAGGTCTGATCTTCTCTGTTATCTTTTCTACTGAGATATGATCCGGCAATGGCAACTGAACAATGAACCCATCAACATCCTCATCGCGATTTACCTGATCAATGTGCTTCATCAACTTATCTTCGCTGATGGTATCGGCAAAACGCATCATCGTGTAATGAAAGCCAACTTCTTTACAGGCTTTCACTTTAAAATCTACATACGTTTGGCTTGCTCCATCATCACCCACCAAAATAATAGCAAGGTGTGGCAATTTTTTTTCGGCCTGCTTCCGTAACGCAACCTTCTCAGCAATTTCCTTCTTTATGTCGATAGAGACCTTCCGGCCATCAATAAGAGTATGAGTTTGTGTTTCAGTCATTAATGTGAAATCAAGTTTTCAGACCATTCCTTTTAATAATGGTATCTAATAATTTACCCTGTTGAGTTAGTTGCTTTAGAAAAAAAGCGTTTGCTTTTGCTTGTAACTGACTTTGTGATCGCTGATCCTTTATTGATTGCTCTAATTTCTTATCAACATCTTCCAGCCTGCTCTCAGCCTTTACCATCCTTTTGATGGTTAAGTCAAGTCTTTTGTTAAGCTTTTCTCCTCGTTCGTGGATTTGCTCCAGCTCAATTAGCATTTCAGCAATCACTTCGTCATAGTTTCTTTCCATACCACAACATTTTAGATAGAAAGTTAAGACTACTTTTTAAGAATTGGAAGTATTTTGAATTCCATTAATCAATTTTCAATACAGCCATAAATGCTTCCTGTGGAATTTCTACATTTCCCACCTGACGCATCCGCTTCTTACCTTTCTTCTGCTTTTCTAACAACTTACGCTTTCGCGAGATATCACCACCATAGCATTTTGCCAACACGTTTTTGCGAATAGCGCTGATGTTTTCGCGCGCAACTATCTTCTGACCGATGGCAGCTTGTATAGCGATCTCAAACATTTGTCGTGGAATCAACTCTTTCAATTTCTCACAAAGTTTCCGCCCCCAGTCTTGCGACTTGTAACGATGTACAATTGCACTGAGTGCATCCACCTTCTCACCATTCAACATCACATCCAACTTCACCATGTCTGATTCGCGCAAGCCAATCAAATGATAATCAAGGGAAGCGTACCCACGTGAAATAGATTTTAGTTTATCGAAGAAATCAAATACAATTTCTGATAGCGGCATCTCAAACGACATCTCTACACGATCGGTAGTAAGATAATTTTGATTGATAATCTGGCCGCGCTTTTCAATACACAAATTTATAATTGCACCAATATAATCCGACTTAGTAATGATCTGAGCTTTTATATAAGGTTCTTCAATACTTTTTATCCGAGTAGGATCCGGCATTTCGGAAGGTGCGTTGATAAAGACCTCTTCCCCATTCGTTAAGTGCGCTTTGAATTGAACTGAAGGAACAGTGGTAATCACCGTCATGTCAAACTCACGCTCCAGGCGTTCTTGAATAATTTCCATGTGCAGCATTCCCAAGAATCCGCAACGGAAACCAAAACCTAATGCAGCCGAAGTTTCTAACTCCCACACCAATGACGCATCATTGAGTTGAAGTTTTTCCATGGAAGATCGAAGCTCTTCAAACTCAGTAGTATCTACCGGGTAGATACCAGCAAATACCATGGGCTTCACCTTTTCAAAACCTTTTACTGATTGACCTGGATTAATTGCGTTCGTAATCGTATCACCAACATGAACTTCGCTTGCTACTTTTATACCTGAAATCAGATAGCCTACATTTCCGGCACTGATTTCAGTGCGCGGATGTTTATCCAATTTTAACACACCAATTTCATCAGCACCATATTGTTGACCTGTGCTAATAAACTTCACTTGCTCTCCTTTCTTCATCGTGCCATTGAATACCCGAAAGTAAATTTCAATTCCCCGGAAGGAGTTATACACGGAATCAAAAATCATCGCCTGAAGCGGTGCTTTCGGGTCACCTTTAGGTGCACTCACGCGATGTACAATCGCATGCAAAATCTCTTCAATTCCTTTCCCTTCTTTAGCACTTGCGGAAAGAATATCCTCACGTTTGCAACCAATTAAATTGATAATCTCATCGGCCACCACCTCGGGGTTAGCATGCGGAAGATCAATTTTATTCATAACCGGAATTATTTCCAGATCATGTTCTAAGGCCAAATAAAGATTTGATATAGTTTGAGCCTGAATTCCCTGGCTGGCGTCTACAATTAATAACGCTCCTTCGCATGCTGCAATAGCGCGTGAAACTTCGTACGAAAAATCTACGTGACCAGGTGTATCAATTAAGTTCAGCGTATACTCCACACCCTCCAACTTATAGTTCATTTGGATGGCATGCGCCTTAATGGTTATGCCCTTTTCCTTCTCCAAATCCATGTTGTCTAGCACCTGATTTTCCATTTGGCGCTGATTAAGCGTGCCTGTGAACTCAAGCATTCTGTCCGCCAAGGTACTTTTGCCGTGGTCAATATGGGCTATAATGCAAAAATTGCGGATGTTCTTCATTCCCGTCATTCAGGTCTTGATTTTAAGGGTGCAAATGTAGCAAGAAATAAGGGGTGGTGAAATGGGGATCTCCGCGTAAAAGCAGAGAAAATCTTATTTGTTTGAACGGCAGTGGAGGAATAAAAAGAACACTAAAGTCGCCCAATCGTGATGCCTGAAAGAGTTAATGTGGTACCCCACGGATAGGTGTAT
Organism: Cyclobacteriaceae bacterium; assembly: GCA_041742535.1. GTDB lineage: Bacteria > Bacteroidota > Bacteroidia > Cytophagales > Cyclobacteriaceae > ELB16-189. Next base: position 24,843 of record JBGSIM010000073.1, read on the forward strand.
GTCGAGGTTGGAACGCTTATCGTTTTGAAATCACTACTTATGGTAGCGTTGTTAAACACAATGTTGTAGGGATAAATAGCTTTTGAGTCATTGGCGTTTATCCTGATCTTTTCAATGGTAGTTGATGTAAATGCTATAACTTCCTTTTCCGCATTGACCAGTGCGCCATCAAGTTTCATTGTCTGATTTGTTATATCAAACACATCCGTTGAAGTTTTTGTCACTTCAAATGTTACCGCTATTTTTCCATCTGGAGTTGTGTAACCCCATGTACCCTCGGGCGAAGTAAAGCCTGGATCCTTATCTGAACATCCGGCTGTAATAACTAAACAAAACAGGAGTAGCTTTTTCATTTTATTTTCCGAGAATCAAAATTCTTGATTAAAAAATCGAATCCCAACATATTTATACTTTAAATTCGAAAATAACTGAATCAATACTTTTATTATGAAAATCACTTTCTTTTCAGCAAAGCCTTATGACATTGAGTTTTTCAATAAGGAGAATGCAAACTTCAGTTTTGAGATCGAATACTTTGAAACTCATTTAGGACCACACATTATTAATGCAGTTACAAAAACAGATGCTGTTTGTGTTTTCGTTAACGATAAAGTAAATGCTCAAGTTATTGAGAGCCTGGCAAGACAAGGTGTAAAAGTAATTGCGCTCAGGTGTGCCGGATTCAATAACGTAGATTTAGCTGCTGCTTCTTCACATGGCATTCAAGTTTGTCGGGTTCCGGCTTATTCACCCCAAGCAGTAAGTGAACATGCCGTAGCAATGTTGTTAACCTTAAATCGTAAAACACACAAAGCATATAATCGTGTGCGAGAGCAAAATTTTTCTTTGCAGGGCCTCGTAGGGTTTGATGTTCATAATAAAACCGTTGGTGTAGTTGGAACCGGAAACATCGGAAAGGCATTTTGCAAAATCATGCTGGGCTTTGGATGTAAGCTCATTGCCTTTGATGTTTACCCAAGCGATGAATTGAAAAATCTTGGCGTAACCTATTTGCCCTTAACCGATGTGCTCGCGCAAGCCGATATTATCTCATTGCATTGCCCCTTGAATGAACAAACCAAACATATGATCAACGAGCAAACCATTAATTCTATGAAACCAGGTGTTATGTTAATTAACACAAGCCGAGGTGGTCTTGTTGATTCAAAGGCTGCCATACATGGATTAAAATCAGGGCACATCGGATACTTAGGAATTGATGTGTACGAACAAGAAGAGAAACTTTTCTTCCGCGACCTATCATCAAAAATAATTGATGATGATGTGATTCAGCGATTGATGAGTTTTCCAAATGTACTTATTACTGCCCATCAGGCTTTCTTTACCGAAGATGCCCTAAAACAAATTTCAGACATTACCTTAAACAATATCAACAATCTATTGAACGGTAAGAAACCAGAGAATAAAACTGCCCTTCTAAATTAGATTTTTTTAACGCAGTTGAACTAAAATCCCTCGCAAAGTTGAGTGCTTGCTTGATATAATAATGAGTATAAGCCAACTCGCTTTCACGAGTTAGCTTACCCCAAACCTACCTAAACTAATTCTTCAACGGAATCTAATTTTGCTTCTGCTTTCAGTTGTTGCTGGGTTGAGTGCTGAACCTTTTCTTTAGTTCCCGGCAATATTCTTTTTATAATATAGTATAGTATTAACGCAGAGAGTACTCCGGTTAAAAAATCGGTAAGCGGAACCATAACTGCGGTGTAAATCATCATCCACATTTCAAACTTTCCGGTGTTAACCACTTCACGAATTTCCTTGCCTTTTATCATATTACTTGCTACCCATAATAATATACCGCCTATACAAGCCATTGGCACTAGTTCCAGAAAAGGTGCTAAATAAAAAGCCATAGCTAGTTTGAGCACGCCTTTAAAGTATCCCGCAAAGGGTGTAACCGCCCCAGCTTTAATACTAGTAGCAGTGCGAGCCAATGCACCCGTGCAAGGGAAACCATTCACCAGAGGAGTTATTATCTGCACAAGTCCTTGCCCCCAAAATTCCTTGTCGGGATTGAAAAGTGTTTTACGATTATTTGCAAGACGATCTGCCATGGAAGAGCATAACAAACTTTCAACTCCTGAAATAAATACAATCGCTACTACAAAGTAAACAATATCTAAAATCAGACTCCAGGTAAAATCAGGAACAAAAGGTCCGGTAAATACAAAAAAGTTATTAGGAATTGTTCCATAAATATCCCGAATAAGAACAATTCCTTTGTCATGCAACAATGCGGATGTAGCTATGGTAGAAGCTCCTATTGCTATGAGTGGTGCAGGTATAAAAATGGAAACCTTAAGTAAGGTGCGGGTAAGAATAAAAGTACCCAAACCGATGACGACTGACCATAAATTTATTTTACCAAGACTTGAAAATGCAACCTGCAGATTATGTATCAACCCGCCTTTAATGTCTTCGTCTTGGCCAAGTGTATCTTTAAAACTTTCAATACCCAAAACATCTTCTAGATTAGTAAGAGCAATAGCCACTGCAATACCAATCGTAAAACCAACTACAATTGAATTTGGTACCCACTTAGCAAACTTACCCATACCTGTAAGTCCCATAATCATAAGTATGATACCAGCCAGTATTGAAACAAAGATCAGAAATCCATGGGCTTGTGCTTGAGAACCACCGTTCTGTTCTCCATACTTAAACATCAAACTAGCTATTAGTGGAATGAATGCTGCGGTTGGTCCATATACCTGATATTTTGAACCTCCAAATGTTCGCCCAATAATACAAGCAAGTGCTCCAGCAATTATACCTTGTTCTGGCCGCAATCCCATGGCCATTGCAAAACCCATAGCCATCGGAATAGCCGTAAGTGCCACTACCAGGCCAGCACTAAAATCTCGATAGATTGTTGTTCGCCAATTGTGGGGCTGCAAATCTTCAAAGCGGCTATCCCAAAATGTAAAAAACAGTTTGAGTCTACCTAGTAGGTTTGCGGGTTCTGTAGATGTATTCATAACAATTCTTTTGTGGGTTGTGTGTTATAAGAGAAATATTTCAGCCAGCCTACCTTTCTCAGGTACATTTTCAATAGGTTGCCATTGAACCTCGTTTACTTGATAAGAGCTTGATTTAATAAATGGCAAGAGGTCAAAACTTTTAGTTGTTGTATTGTTAAGTACATATGATTTAGGTATAAGTATTTCATGAACTTTATGGGCCTCCAAAAAATTCTGGAAAGCACTTCGGGTAAATCCTGAAAAAAAATCAATACTTAATGAATCTACTTGTGTCTGATATTTATTCAGTAAAATCTTACAAGCTGCGTTAAAATCATCGTTGGTTAATTTTGAAATTGTCTGGTTGCGGGAAAAGAAAAGTAGATCGAGAATAGAATCTGAGAGCCGTAACCCGTGTGTTAACAATATATTTATACGCTCAGAAGTAGCCGATTCAGCCGCATACTTTACAAGATTCAATGATTCAATAGAAAAGTCTGTAGGAATAAGAATCGTTTTATTCATCCGCTCACTCGTTTAAAATCTTACATATTGATTAAACATGTACAATAGTAAGTTCTCGCCATTAAGATGAATTAAGAGCGAGATTAGAATGAGATAAGAATGAAAAATTCGCTTAGGAAAGGGTATAATTACCCAATGGGAATATTACTTGCACAGTGGTTCCCTCCTTCTCTTTTGAGATTACTGTTATTTCACCAGCATGTAATCTAACGATGTTACGGGCGAGAGGCAAGCCAATTCCATAGCCTTCAAACTCAGATGCATTGGAAGCACGGAAAAAAGGATCATAAATAAACTTCAATTCACTTTCAGGAATACCAATTCCAACATCTTTAATTGCCAGAATAACATTTTCCCCTGAAATGCCAATCGAAAAAATAACCGGTCTGTTATTCGAATATTTGCACGCATTGCTGATCAGATTAATAAGTGCCAGATGTAGTAACTGTTCATTCCCTTTGATTTTAAGTTGCTCAGGATTCTCAGGCATCAAACTTGTGTTAATCTGTACTTTATTTTTTGGGTTAATTTTATCAATAGTACTCTTTACATCCCATAATAATTGATCAACACGTACTTTATCAAACTTTAGAGTTTTACCATCAAAACCTGTCTGTGCTAAGAATAATAATGACTTCGTGATTTTTTCAAGGCGTTCTGCTTCCGAAAGAATTGTAGATAAGGATGTAACGTATTCTTGCTGAGTTCTGATTTTAGAAAGTGTAACATCAGCCTCGCCAATAATGGTTGTAAGAGGTGTGCTTAACTCATGCGAAGCGTTACTAATAAAGTTATTCTGTGTTTCGAAGGCTGTCTCCAATCGATCCAGCATATTATTAAACGTTCCTTCCAATTCACTAATTTCATCGTTCACCCGCCCTGACTCTAATCTCAAATGCAAACTTTGAGAGCTAATCTCCTTTACACGATCGGTTATTTCTTTTACAGGAGTAAATACCTGACGCGAAAAAACAAAGGAAACAAATAACACAAAGATTGAAGCTGTTGCAATTCCAACAGCTAGAACATACCGCAGATAGCGGAGATAGTGCGCACTATGATAATTGGCTGCTGAGACTATCACTAAATAATCACCTACCTTTCCGCTATAGCGAATCCCCGTAAAAAAAATATCACCATTCTGGTGCGTGGCTTCTCCGTCTTGCAACAAAGAAGTAAAGAAGGAATGAGGAAGATCAAGTTTTTTGGCCTCACTCTCAAACGTGAATCCAGGCTTAACCTCAAAAAAGTATTCTTTCTCCTCTGGCAATTTCTCCAGATGTAACTTACGCACTTCCTGCATTACAGCCTGACTAGCTTCTTCATGATCAAGTTCTGCTTTGGCAGTCACAACGCCTCTTATTTCAAGCCTTTTATAGAAATCGGTAAACGAATAGCGAGTTGTAAAAAAATATATACTTACACTCAGAAGAACAATGATAACAAGAGAGATCAAAAAGAAGATGAGCGCTATTTTAGTTTGAGTCTTCATCGTGTTCTTTCAAAACATATCCCATTCCTATAACTGTATGCAACAATTTCAATGGCTGATCGCGATCAATTTTTTTTCTTAAGTAGTTTACGTAAACATCCACCACATTTGTGCTCATATCAAAATTAACATCCCATACTTTCTCCAAAATATCTACCCGCGAAAGAACCCTACGAGGGTTCGTGATAAATAACAATAGTAACCGATACTCTGTGGAAGTAAGTGAAATCATTCGATTTCCGCGCTTAACTGTTTTTGTGTAGTCATTAAGCACTAAATCACCTAACTGAAAGACTTCTTCGTGCGTTTCTTGAATTGTGAGAGTTGAAATATCTTTTCTTCGTAACAGCGTTTTAACACGAGCCACCAATTCTATAAACTTGAAGGGTTTAATCAGGTAATCATCAGCCTCGCTCTCCAGACCCATCACAATATTTTCGGAAGTGCCTAGTGCAGTTAAGAAAAGAATCGCCACTTTCTTATCTTGTTTGCGAATTACTCGGCACACTTCAAGTCCATTAATATCTGGTAACATTATATCAAGGATAATAAGGTCATAATTACCTAGTGTCGCCATTTTTATACCCGTTTCACCATCAAATGAAACACTAACATCGTATCCTGATTCAGTCAATCCTTTCTTCACAAAAGAAGCCACACCTGTCTCGTCTTCTACCAATAAAATTCTTTTTCGATCACCAGTCATACAATCACTTAATCAACAGTATCAAACATTAATGCAAGTTCTTATCCACAAAGAATACATACTCTGCTAAATCACGCGACTCTAATAATTTCTCAATCGCGCTTACCCAAAGGAGTGCTATCAATGACTTTGATACTAGCTGTAATTTCATACGTTTCCCAATCCTAATTCAAATTATGATTTTGAGTAACCTTGGGTGTAAGGGATTGAGAAGCAAAAATTAATGCTTGAATAATTAGTCCTATGATTATGATCATACCAAACTCAAATTGAGTTAATACGATTGAACCCGCTACAATTTTCTTTGACTGATCGGTGAGCATCTTACCTTCAGCGATTTGAATATTGGAGAGATGCTGAAGATCGGCTGCCGCTATCTTAAATTGATTATCAAGTTCAGGATTTGCGCTTGCTGAAGCTGACATTAAAAATTGTGTTTCCAGAAACGTCATTTTTCGAATTGAATTTTTGAAAGATGAAAAAAATGTTGATTCCTTTTCGGTAAACTTTGTTTTCTCATACTCATGAATCAACTTGGATATATCTTCATTATGCTTTTCAATTTGATTTTTATAAGCAATTGTGTTTCCATCTACTTTGCAATTGTCAAAAATCAATTTCTTTTGATACAGATGATCGGAGAGCTGATAGATATAGCTTTCCACTAACAAGCGATCTTCATAAACCGAAGAAAAAGAATCTCCTAATTCAGAGACATTATTTCGCTCCATTACATTCTTTACCAAAATTCCCATCAGAATAATTGCCAATAAAAACGCTACCTGCGCTTTTTGTTGTATTCTATATATCCACTTCATAATTCGCTGATTTTGGTTAAACAATAATCGCAAGATCACGACAATTAAACAAGGTGAGCACAGAGTCACAACCACTCCATTTGTCAAATTCGAAGCAATGAAGTAAGAATTAATTTTTCTTACACACAAAAAAAGGCCATTCAATGAATGACCTTTTTTGAATTGCACTGACAGACTTATTTATTCATTCTTATACACGACACCGTCCTTCATCACAAATGTTACCTTTTCCATGGTCTTGATGTTTTTAGTAGGATCTTCATTTACTGCAACCAGATCCGCCAATTTACCAGCCTCCACCGAACCAATTTTATCACCTACTCCAAGGATGGTTGCATTCGTCTGCATCGCGCAAAGCAACGCTTCAATGGCAGGCATACCACCTTCCACCATGTAGCCAAACTCGCGAGCATTTTCGCCATGCGGATAAACACCTGCATCGGTACCAAATGCCATTTTCACTCCGCGCTTATACGCACGCGCAAAGTTCTCTTGAATTTTTGAGCCGATCTCAATAGCTTTTGGAGCTACCAATGGATGATAGTAACCCGGTATCTTTGCATACTCTGCAGCCGATCTACCCGCAATAATAGTTGGTACGTGATACGTTCCCTTTTCTTTCATCAAATCCATTACCTCCTCGCTCATTAAAGTTCCGTGCTCGATTGTAGTAATACCCGCTAGCACTGCACGCTTCATTCCTTCGGCACCATGTGCGTGAGCCGCAGTGTGAAATCCATAATCTTGTGCGGCAGCAACTATTGCATTCACTTCCTCTTGTGTAAACTGCGGACCGCTACCATCTTTTGCCACACTCAACACCCCACCCGTAGCGGTGATCTTAATAAAATCAGCTCCATCTTTATAACGCTGGCGTACTGCTTTGTGTGCATCTGCAGGGCCATTGATAACTCCTTCTTTCGGTCCGGGGTCGCCCATTAAATCTTTGCGACTTCCATTGGTGGGATCACCATGACCACCCGTTGTTGCAATGCCTTTACCTGCTGTAAAAATTCTCGGGCCTACTATCGTTCCTGCATTTACAGCATTGCGAAGCGAAATATTTACACCTGAGCCTCCACAATCGCGCACGGTAGTGAAACCAGCCATTAAATTTTTACGCGCATAGATGGTAGATTGAAAAGCAACATCCGCCTCGTTTTGTGTATACCGTTTTACCAAACCATCCTTACTTGTTTCACTTTCAATGTGCACGTGCATATCAATTAATCCAGGCATAACCGTTTTCTTACTAAGGTCAATCACCTTATCATCCTTGCCTGCCTTCGCAAAACCTTTATCTACAGAAATGATTTTATTTCCTTCTACGACAATCGTAACCTGCGTTTGCAAATCTTTGTTCTTTCCGTTGATTAAAGTTCCGCAGTGAATTAAAGTTCGCTGAGCGTATGAGAAAGAAGCAACACTAAATAGAAATAAAAAGAAAATTATTTTTTTCATAGGTAGATTGACTAAAGGTTAGATAAATACTAGTTGATCAAATACGTTGCTGTCAATTCCTTTAAGGAATCTATTTCGTCCTGACTCATGTCTTCTGATTTTACTTTAAGCAACAACTCGAACATAACCTGTGGTTGGTAGCCGAGCTTAGCTGCCACGTTAGCACAGAACTTTATCTCATCTTCGTACAAGCGCTCATCGATTTTCATCAACTGCACCAAATTGAAGATGTAATTGAATTTTTGATCGGATGTAAGTTCTTTGGGAATTATAACATCGTGTGTAGTATAGAAAAGCGTTTCCACTGATGACTCTGGAAAGCCATGAGCCTTTCCAATATTGATAATATAACTTCTTTCACGCGAAATCATCGCACCATCAATGCGAGATAAATTAACTAACAGTTTTAGCTGTTCTAATAAGATCATAAGGGTAGAATCAAAATTTTCGCAACAATGTTACTGTGGTAAAAGTAAACCAAAATCAACTATCTTACACACGGTCTAAATAATGTTTTGAAGTGAATTTTCTGGCTCATCTCTTTTTATCAGGCAACAATGCAGAAATCATGGTAGGCAACTTTATTGGCGACTTTGTGCGTGGGAAAAACTTTCACGAGCAGTTTTCGCCATCGATTGCACTGGGCATCGAATTACATCGTGAGATTGATGAGTTTACAGATAATCATCTGGTTGTCCTTGAAAGTAAAAAACGACTTCGACCTAAGTACAGGCACTATTCACCGGTAATTGTCGATATGTTCTATGATCACTTTCTAGCCAGGAACTGGAGCACCTACAGTGCAACACCACTCGATCAGTATGCACAAGATGCTTATACGATCCTTCATAAATATGAGGCTACCGTCCCGGATCAGGTAAAGCGTTTGCTCCCTTATATGATTCAGGGTAACTGGCTTTACAACTATTCGAGCATAGATGGTATTCATCGCGCGCTAAGCGGCATGGCGAAACGTACTCCTTATAATTCAAAAATGGAAGAAGCCTCTCTCGACATGAAAGAACATTATGACTCCTTCCAAAATGAATTTTTACGATTCTTCCCCGAGCTTCAAAGTTTTTGCATCGAATATCTGGAAAGCAAAACCAATGCTACTTAACTTCTAATGTAACCTCGCTGCTCTCAGCACCATTGCTAAATTTAATTTTATACTTGCCCTTGGTTGCATACTTCGTTACCGAAGGAGCTGGAGCAGACTTTGTTTTACCCTTTGCAGGAGCCGGAGCAACTTCATTTATTTTTAAATCCCACGTAAGTGAATGAAATCCTGTTGAACCCATTACACTAAGTGTTTGAACCAAATTATTTTTCTCATCATATACATCTGCTTTTATGGAGGCTGCAGATTTTCCAACATAATAAAGTATTGAGATCTCTGGCTCATTCACTTTCGACCACGAATATTGTTTCTTTCCCCAACGTTCGCTTGCGCGGATGCTTTCAGGTGCAAATGCAATAACACCTTTAGAAGCAGCACCATCCGCTAATGCCTGAAGGGGTTTAACATCCGAAATAAAAATACTTCTACCATGTGTACCAATCACCAATTCATTTTCGCGCGGATGCACAATCAAATCATAGCTCGGAACATTTAATGCCTTATTCAATAACGACCATGTGGATCCAAAATCAAGACTGACAAACGTTCCCAAATCGAGTCCGCAATACAAAAGTTTAGCATTTACCGGATCTTGAATTAAAACATTAGCTACCGACTCAGGCAAATCACCTTTCACACTTTTCCAGGTTTTACCATAATCAGAACTTACATACACATAGGTTATAAATTCATCCTCACGATATCCGTTTAAGGTAACAAACACAATTGCTTCATCATGTGGAGACGCGTTTACACTACTCACCCATCGGTTCGCTGGCAAACCATTAAAAATATTTTCCCAACTGCCGCCACTATTTTTACTCACCCAAAGATTTCCATCATCAGTGCCGACATATAATAAACCAAATTGTAAAGGTGATTCTGATATTGATGAAATAGTAGAGAAAGGAACATTGCCCTGTGGTTTATTTTTAGTTAAGTCATCACTAATCGCTTCCCAGGTTTCGGCTTTGTTTAAACTACGATACAATCGCTGTGATGCGATGTAAACAATATCAGGGTTGTGTTTACTCAACATAATAGGAGTTCGCCAGTTCCAACGATTCGGTGCTTGACCAATATCATGCGAAGGTGTAATGCGTGTTGTCTTTGATTTATCTAACTCAAGCTTAAAATAATTTCCAAACTGAAATCCAGTGTAAACCAATTTACTATTACGCGGATCAGGTGCTACATACATTCCATCACCACCAAAAATAGCTTCCCAATGTTTTGTTTGATTAGGAATTGACTTCGAAGAACCACGCAAGACACCATTGTCCTGTAAGCCACCATAAACATTATAAGGTGTTTCCATGTCTACATTCACAGAATAGAACTGACCTACTGACATATTGTTAATATGCAACCAAGTATCTCCTTTATCATACGTTTGATACAATCCACCATCATTACCCATCAACATATGATTTCCATCTGTTGGATTGATCCACAACGCATGATGATCGCTATGCATTGTTCCAACGGTATCGATCTCTTCCCAATTTTTTCCACCATCTTCCGACCTTAACATGGGCACACCATAAATAAAAATATCTTCTGTATTGGAAGGAGAAACACGAAGCTCACCAAAATAATAGCCGTATGTAAAATACACACCATCTATATCGGCTGTGTGAGTGCGCTTCCATGATTTACCTGCATCATCTGATCGATAGACCTCAGCTCCTTTGATTTTTGTATTGAATAAGTCTGAATTCGCATCGGTACCGAAATATTCAGCCAATGCTTTTGGTGTGTATTTGCCAGTGCGAACTTCTTTCTTTACTACTTGAGCTGAATACTTGGAAGGGAATCGACTTGATTTTAGCAACTCATCTAATTTCTTATCATCCAACTTTAAAAAATTGTCAGCACTCATTTCTTTAAAGTCAGAAAGCTTCAACTTTCCATCGGCAGGTTTTTCAACTGCTTTCTTTTCTTCTTTAACCTCTTCCTGATTATCCAGAATTGCATACACTACATTGGGTTTGCTCCAACAAACATCTAACCCAATACGCCCTACAAATTTTCCTTTCGGGAAACCTTCTGTTGATGCAGTCCATGTATCGCCTCCATCTTCCGAACGATAGATAGCAGAACCAGCGCCATTTCCTTTAAAGTCCCACGCTTTGCGCGAACGTTCCCAGGTTGCAGCTAATAATTGTTTTGGATTTTGTGGGTTGACCGTTAGGTCAGAAACTCCAGTGCTATCATTAATGTATAAAGTCTTCTTCCAGGTCTTTCCGCCATCCACAGATTTAAAAACACCCCGATCTGGATTAATAGAATACAAAGAACCTAGCGAAGCTACCCAGACTGTATTATTATCTTTCGGATCAATCAGCACGCGACTGATGTGTTGAGTTCCGGTTAACCCAATGTGGCTCCATGTTTTTCCTCCATCTGTAGTCTTATACATTCCCGAGCCCGCATAACTCGAGCGACTTCCATTCTTTTCGCCAGTTCCAACATATAATAAGTTTGGATCTGATTGCGATAATGCAAAATCACCAATACCAATCACATCAACCTGATCAAATACGGGCTCAAAAGTTATTCCATTGTTCGATGTCTTAAATATTCCACCGGAGGCATACCCAACATAAAATTCTTTCGGGCTTTTCAAATTCACTTCAACATCTACAATTCTCCCGCCCTGCACGGTAGGCCCAATATTTCGAACCGGAAATTCTTTAAGAATAGAGTTCGCTTCTTTTTGCTTGCGTGCTTTATAAGATGTCTCGATGTCATTGATGCTGCTTGGTTGAGCAAACACTGAAAAAGCAACAAAGAGAAATACAGGCGTAATTAATTTTTTCATGAATGAATAGTTTCTGCTAAAATAGGGAATTCCTACCTTGGCGGGGAATACAAAGCTTGCAATTATACTAACGGTTTAAGAAAACACAACATGAACAACGATCCCGAATTAAGTGGAAAATATCTTGGCACGATCTCTCAAGACTTTATAAAAGTATCCGATACGTTAAAGGAAGCATCCTATCAAATCCGTAAAGCAGATTTTGATTTTCCAATTTTCGCAATTTCAAAAAATGAACTACCAATCGGGCAATTACTGATTCCGAGAGGCCCAATGGATCTCACGTGGAATTATTACGCTTCTTTTCTAAATGAATTTGTGCAACGCGAATTAGTTGCACCTGATAAAGAGGAAGAGTTTAAAAAAACCTATAAAGATCCCGATGAGTTTTGTTGCCTATTCGTGATTGATGAAGCCTTTGCCAACTTCGTGTATATTCCTTTTCCGGAGGATTAAAAATAGTTGAAAATGGTTAACGGATAGTTGAAAATTAATAATCCTCAATTATCCATTGTCAATTTAGCATTATCCAAAGTGATTCCATCCTTGTGCGGTGATCGGCACAATGGTTTCTTGCTTAGTAACCATAACGTGCTGTGTAGGATCATTGTGAATATGACCTATGAAATGAATATCCGGATGGTTTTTTATTTTTTCATAATCAGTAGGCTTGATCGTGAATAGCAATTCATAATCCTCACCACCATTCAGCGCGCAGGTAATTGGATCTAACTTAAATTCAATGGCTGTGTCAAACGCACCATTATCAATCGGCACTTTGTCTTCAAATATTTTAATTCCAAGATTGGATTCCTTACCCAGATGCAGCAACTCTGAGGCAAGACCATCCGATACATCAATCATAGAAGTAGGTACACATTCCTTTTCTCTCAACTCATGAATTATATCCATGCGTGCTTCTGGGCGTAATTGACGACCCACCAGGTATTCATATTTTTCTATATCTGGTTGCATGTCTGGATTCGAAAGAAAAACTTCCTTCTCTCGTTCCAACACTTGCAAGCCCAGGTAAGCCGCTCCTAAATCACCTGTTACACAAATGATATCATTCACTTTCGCTCCACTTCGTTTTACAACTTCATCTTTTTTTACCCGGCCTATTACTGAAATTGAAATAACTAATCCCGAAACGGAAGACGTTGTATCTCCACCTACCAAATCTACTTTGTAGTTTGTGCATGCTGCATGGATGCCTTCAAATAAAGCATCAACTGCTTCCATAGAGAATCGATTACTAATCGCGATTGACACGGTTATCTGTTCTGGAGTTCCATTCATGGCAGCGATGTCGGAAACATTCACTGCTACCGATTTATATCCCAGATGCTGCAGTGGCATATATGACAAATCGAAATGAACTCCTTCTAAAAGCATATCGGTAGATAATAACTTCAAATCATCACTTGCAGCAAGTATCGCAGCATCATCGCCAATACCTAACACCGTTGATGGTTGTGAAACACTGAACTTGCTTTTGATTCGGTCAATCAATCCAAATTCACCCAGTTTCGAGAGTTCTGTTCGTTTTTCACTCATGGTAAGTCCCGTTAGTCGGTCAGTTTGTTAATTCGTCCGGCAAAAATACTATTTGACACCGATACGCATAGCATACTGCTCAATGAGGGTATATACCAGCCAAACAATCAGGCTATGAAAAAATTTATTGTGATGGGGTTAGCTTTATTGATGTTCGCTTCCTGCGCAACTCCAAAAGCATATTACGAAACCAAAGAGGGTAAGCGGAAGCAGAAATACTACAATGAAATTCAGTACGGTGGAAATGCTCATCCAAAAAGAAAATTCTAGTCTATCTTTTCCTGACAAAGTTCTATCAGTACGTGATTGGTTGTTTTAGGATGAATAAAAGCAATCATTTTATTATCAGCCCCGGGCATGGGTTTGCTCGATAACAACTCAAATCCATTAGCTGCCAACTCCTCCATTTTATTTTCAACAGGCTCAGCGTCAAACGCCAAATGGTGTAAACCCTCACCGCGTTTTTCAATAAACTTTGCTATGGCCGAATCGGGTCTGGTGGCTTCAAGTAGTTCAATTTTAATTCCTCCCACATCAAAAAAAGAGGTTCTTACCCCTTCACTCACAACTTCCTCAATCTTGTAATGCGGTTTACCCAATAGTTTAGCGAACAATTTGTTTGACGCTTCCAGGTTTTTAACGGCTATGCCAATGTGCTCAAGTTTGTTCATATCGGTGTATTAAACTGATTTTGTTAATTTTGACTGGAAATTGGGAAACTTTTAAGGGTTTACGAAAGTTTTAAAAAACGAAATGCCAAAAATTACCATAGAATCAAGCACAGACGTTCACGTAGAAGCCGCCCGGGTGCAGCAGCAGATTAAGGACCATCTTGGCCTGCGTACCAGCGACCTTATTTTTGAATATAGTATTGTGGACGGCAAGACTAAACTTGACCTGATTACTATCAATCCACGCCATAATCAGTCTTTTCTCTTTCATTCCGAAACCGGAGCCGATAAGATTGATGCGCTGAAAAAGCTTTTGGACTACGTTCAAAATAATAAGGAAAAAGAAAATTCTTATACCATTCAATGGGTAGCCAAAAGCGATAATGAGTTGCATACGTCCTATTTCAGAGCCAGCAATATTTTAAATGCCCTTGAGAAATTATATTATGGTCGTGACAGGAACACTATTACCGTGTTTAGTGTTGTATTGAATCCTATATCGTAGAAATTTATGATTACTGTAACTGATAAAGCCAAAGAAAGAATTGTCCTACTTCGCCAAGAAGAAGGAAAAACCACCGACCATAATATTCGGGTGTCTGTGAAGGGTGGCGGTTGCTCGGGTTTAATGTATGACCTTGGTTTCGATGAACAAATCAATGCAGCCGATCAGGTGTTTGAGGATAAGGGTGTAAAAATATTAGTTGATAAAAAGAGTTTGTTGTATCTGCTTGGAACAACATTAGATTTCTCTGATGGATTGAATGGAAAAGGATTTCAGTTTATCAATCCAAATGCATCGCGCACGTGTGGCTGTGGTGAAAGTTTCTCTATCTAAATTCTTAACGACTTATTTTTTAAAGGACTTTTTCAAAAAGGGACTATCAAGTCTCTTTTTTTTATTCCTCATAACTCAATCATTTTCCCAATCCATTGATGCTTATGAGACGAGCTATTGGTTTCGGTATTACAATCAGATTAAGTTTAATCCAAAATGGACATGGCACAACGAAGTAGATGAAAGACGATTAACTAATCCCGACCGACAATCCCAATTCTTTTTTCACACCCATCTTCATTACCAGATAAGCAAAAAGTTCGACCTAGCAGCGGGTTTCAATTTTAATGAAACAACACGCAGCAATGGGTTATTAATATCGGAATGGCGACCCTGGCAAGAGGTTACTTTCACCCCAGAACTTAACACCCGAATAAAACTTAGTTTCCGGTATCGGTTGGATGAACGATTCATCCATAGATCATCCGGAAGTGATCTTGAACCTGGATACAATTTTTATTTACGACACCGATTTAGGATTCAAAGTTCTACTCCAATAAATAAAAAGGAAAGTATTACGATAAGGCTTTCTGATGAAGTAATGTTGAACTCCGGAGGAGATTTAGATTTATTTGATCAGAATAGAATTTTCTTGGGTGCCGATTTCAGATTAACTAAAAAATGCTCCATAGAGGTGGGTTATCTCAATCAACTTGTGCTGCGAAGCGATCAATTAATCATGTTCAATGTGCTTCGAACAACTTTTTGGCATAGGTTAAGTTGGAAGAAGGATCAAAGCTAATAGCATACTTTACATGCTTTAAAAAGTCGCAATACACTTCAACTCTATTGCAATGGGCGTAGGCAAAGCATTTATCTCAACTGTGGTGCGGCAGGGTTGTGTTTCCTTATCGGGAAAATAAGAAGCGTAGATTTTATTAAACACCGCAAAATCATCTTTCATATTGGTGAGATATACCGTGATGTCTATCAGGTTTTCCCATCGTGAGCCAGACGCTTCCAAAATCAGTTTCACATTATTAAACACGGAATGACATTGCTCCTCGATGTTATAGGAAACTATATTTTTATTTTCATCCAATGTAACACCGGGAATTTCAATTGATCCTTTTTTCCGTGGACCAACTCCTGAAAGAAATAAAAGATCACCTACTTTCCGCGCATGCGGATAGGATCCAACGGGATCAGGAGCTTTAGTAGAGTTTATTATTTCGCTCATATTTAAAATCTGTGAATCAGTGGCTATTAATAATTAAATCCCAAACACCAAACTCGCCCAAAGGCTATGATAGTCAGCTCCAGCTTTTTCAGCATGGATCATTCTAACACTACTCACCATCCACGGCCCGGCAGCACTGATTGGAAAACGAACGGTTCCATCACTTTCCGTATATAAATTTTGTAAGAAGGTTGTAGTGTTAACCTTGTTCCAGATTTTTACTAAAGCATGCGGAGCCGGTTTGCCTTCAAATAAAACCCGGCATTGTAAATAGTCACCTGCCTTTAGCAAGTAGGGATTTTGTTCTGGAATAATTTCGTATCGTAATCCAAGTTTTTTCTTAAAAGTATCATCCGTTCTATCGCCAACTTGCACTAACGACTTGGCATATCGAGTATAAAACTCTTTTGAGGGTTGATTTAATATTCCAGCTTTTGTTCGCTCGTCTAAAATATAATCAAGCCCATCTTCTTTCAGGTAATCATTAAACTTTTCACCTTCCAGTTCTATGTAAGCAGCATTACTTTGCAACGAAAACAAATACGTGCCGATCTGATCTGCCTTTATCAATAAATTATTGCCAACAGTTGGTTTAACGACTTTTGTCAAGTCTCGCGGGCCGCTTGCCCTATGCAGTTCTGCCTTCTCAACTTTATGCCGCTTCAAATCCCACAATTCACCTTCATAGCTTTCACCTACTTTAAAATCAAGTTTAATTTCTTCGCCAACCGCGTACCTGAATTTCTTGGGCTCCATCCAAAACTCATGCGCTTGCACAATACCCGCAATCACCATCACACTTACTATTGCACTGAATCTTTTCATGATATTCTTCACTACTTTTAACTTTCTGCCTTTCAACTCTTTCTACTTCCCATTATCTCCTCTATCTCTTCTGCCTCAATCGGAATGTTTCGCATCAAATCAATATTCCCTTTTTGACCAATTACTATATTGTTCTCCAACCGCACTCCAAATTTTTCTTCTTTAATATAAATACCTGGTTCAACCGTCCACACTGAGCCTACTTGCACTTTGTCGTGCATATTGCCTACATCGTGAACATCCAACCCCAACATATGCGATGTGCCATGATAGAAATATTTTCGGTATGCCGGATTTTCAGGATTCTGATTTTTAATATCAGTTTTATCAATCAGTTTTAATTTGAGCAATTCTGCTTCCATCATTTTTTCAATTTCTTTTTGGAAATCGAAATACACAATACTGGGTCGCAGCATTTTTATTGCTGCCTTATGAATTCGAAGCACCGCATTATAAACTTCCTTTTGGCGCTTGGTGTATTGACCACTCACCGGAATTGTGCGGGTTAAGTCTGAATTGTAGTTTGCATACTCGGCAGCAACATCCAATAAAATCAAATCGCCAGCATGACATTGACGACTGTTTTCAACATAGTGAAGAATCACATTATTTTCTCCTGAAGCAATAATGGGTGTATACGCAAACCCTTTTGAGCCTAATCGTTTAAACTCATGAATAAACTCCGCTTCAATTTCATACTCCATTACTCCCGGTCGCACAAAGTTTAATACTCTGCGAAAGCCACATTCGGTTATGTCACACGCATTTTGAATCAGAGCAATCTCACGCGGTTGCTTAACTCTGCGCAAGTCACCCATGATAGGTGCTACCCGCTCATACTTGTGTAATGGATACGTCTTTTTGCACCACTCAATAAAACGCGCATCCCGACTTTGCACCATTACTTCACTTCGGTAATGCTCGTTCGTGTTCAAATAAACATTTTCTGTGCGACCCATTGCCATCATGTGATGAAAGAGCTTCTCGAAACCCGAAACCCAAACCACGGTTTCAATTCCAGAAATTTCAGTTGCCTCTTTTTTAGTGAGCTTATGTCCTTCCCACTTTTCCATCAATTCATTAGGCTCGCGTATAAACAACACCTCGCGGTACTTTTTATCAGGAAAATCAGGACAGATTACTACCATACTCTCCTCCTGATGAATTCCACTCAAATAATAGAGATCACTATTTTGAATGAAGCCTAAGGTGCCATCCGCATTGCTTGGCATGATGTCGTTGGAATTAAAAACCACTAACGAGCCGGGTTTCAATTTCTTTACAAGCCTTTTGCGATTAGTGATAAACAATTCCTTGCCAATGGGTTCGTGTCTCATATAGTTCAGTGTATATAAATTCTGATGTTGGAAAGTTACAAAATAGCCAATCAGATGAAAAAGTAATCTTTACCGAAAAACGGAAGATCGTTATTTCCTAACAATCAGAAATAAATCGAGGGAAGTGGCACCTGAATCTGAAAGCAAATAATCTTCATGCTTGATGCTCATCACCAGTTCATCGGAAGTGTCTTTCAATTTATTGCGATTCAACCGGTTCATAAATTCGTAAGGCACCCGTAAGATTAAAGCAGGTAATTTGTGTTGCAGATCAAAAATATCCCAACGCATAAGTTTTGCTACCGATTTTTTATTGCGTTCATAATACTGCATTATTTTTTCATTCCCGGTAATTCCTTTCATAGTAACGTCAGCAAAAAATTGTTTAGCTAAATCAGTAAGTTCCTGTGCTGTATACTCACGAATATGCCATGGATTACGCGATAAGGATAGCGGTCGGTTTGGCGTTGTTAAGTAAGCAACTCCTCCGGGCTTTAGCACCCGATGTATTTCTTTTAGAAAAAGAGAATCATCCTCAATATGTTCAATTACCTGAAAGCTGACAATTGAATCAAAACTATTATCCGTAAAAGCGGCAAGAGGAGGAATATTTCCACTGTAAAATTTTCCTGCAGGATATTTAGTTTTAAGTTTTTCAATTACCGGAGCAATTTTATCAATAGCCGAATAACTTTTTATTTTTGGTAACAGCCAGTCAATACCCCGACCTTCCCCACAACCCACCTCCAAGAGATCTCCGTTAACCAACTCAGCAGCCACAACATAAGCCTTTAATAAGCGTTGATGAATAGGATTGTCGGACGGAATTGACTCTGAGGTTATTTCGGTGGTGTATACGGAAGCCATAAAAAAATTTATCCGACAAAAATAACTCAATCTATTAGAATTATCGTTTTACCTTTAACTATTGAAAAACTGAACCATGAAACGGCTATTTGCACTTTGTCTGTCATTACTGTCATTTTCTCTTAGTTATTCTCAGGCAATCACCACTTTAAATTTCAGAGAATGGTACAATCCTGATCGTGAAATTGATTTTTCGTTACAAGTTGTAAAGGAAGCCAATCAACTTCGCGTGTACTACCAGTTTGAAGCAAAGCAATTAGCAATTAATAAATATGCTCTCGCGTGGGAACGAAGAGATTCGTTTACTCAGCGTGACGGCACTGCCCTTACTATTCGTGACAGTACAAGCTCTCAAGTGGGCATGCAAAAGCAAGGGATGATGGCATTCGACATTCCGGCTAAATCGTGGTTGCTGGTAGCGAAGATTACAAACCAGGAAAGCAAAATAAGCTATACCTATTTTAAATTAATAGAGGCTAACTATCCTGTTAACGGTTGGCTAGAAGAAAATAACGAGCGTGTGCCTCAAAAATACATTACTCAAAACAAAGAATATGTTGTAAAGAGTCCCAATGCCGAAACCCTGTTTGTCTCTCAATACAAAAACGATTTTTCAGCAGCATCGCCACCCTTTACGGATAGAAATGCAAATGCAGATCGATTTATGTTTTATGATTCGACATTTAAAATTAGTTCAGGTAGTTCTTTTATTCCAACACGGCCCGGACTTTATCTCTTTCAACAAGACACAAACGCAGCTACCGGATTTGCTGTTCGATGTGTAAATGAAACCTATCCAAAGTTTTCTAAAATATCCGAGCTGATAGAGCCGTTGATTTTTGTTACAACTGAAGACGAATACAAGGAGCTCCAGAACTCCAATGGCGATAAAACCAAGTTCGATAAGGTTATCTTAGATATTACTCGCGATAAGGAACGAGCCAAAAATTTTATGCGCAACTATTATAGACGCGTTGAACTTGCCAACCAATACTTCAGTTCATACAAACCCGGTTGGAAAACTGATCGCGGTATGATTTATCTGATTTTTGGTTTGCCTGATGAGCTAAGTGTAAATGATGGAAGCGAGGTGTGGTACTACAAAGCCACCCGCACGCGATTTACGTTCGTGAAAAGTGGAAGCGTATATGATCCAGATAATTACGTACTCCTCCGCGATAAGCGATTTATGGAGACCTGGTTTAGCATGGTTGACTTGCTTCGAAAAAGCAGGTTTTAACCCCTCACCCAAAGTCAGCTAATTTATAAGATATACCTTAACCACCCTCTCCCCAGGGAGAGGGAAGATTTAGTCTAATAGTTATTAAGGTGAGGGTGCATTGATCAGATTAAATTATAACCGAGTAGAACTAAGGAGCCTTTCTTTATCTTTGCCAAAATTACTTCATGGAAAAATCGGAAATGATCTTTGGCACCCGTGCCGTTATAGAAGCAATCAAAGCTGGGCGCGAGATAGAAAAAGTATTTATACAGGCAGGCCTAACCAATGACCTGATTAAAGAACTGATTAAGGTGGTTCGGACTAATAGTGTTCCATTCACATTCGTACCTCAAGAAAAATTAAATCGGCTTTCTACCAAAAACCATCAGGGTGTTATATGCATGATGGCAACGGTGCAATATGCCGACCTCGAAAATATTATTACTAAAATTTTTGATGAAGGCCGTGAACCATTCTTTCTAATTGTGGATCGGGTGACTGATGTTCGAAACTTTGGAGCCATTGCGCGCACCGTTGAGTGTGCCGGACTGGATGCGATTATTATTGCCGATGCTGGAAACTCGCCCCTTACGGGTGATGCTATGAAAACTTCCGCAGGGGCGCTCAATCATTTGCCAGTCTGCCGCGTAAAGGACATGCGCAAGACCATTCAACATCTTAAAGAAAGTGGAGTTCAGATTATTGCGGCCACCGAGAAAGGTGATAAAACAATTTATGAACTTGACCTGAACGTGCCAGTGGCTATTGTTGTAGGCTCGGAAGAAGATGGAATCTCCCCACAGTTATTAAAAGAAGCTGATCACCTTGCAAAAATTCCAATGCGCGGAATCATCAGCTCACTTAATGTTTCTGTTGCTGCCGGTATTTCTATCTATGAAGCAATTAGACAAAAAGGTTATAAGTAATCATTCCCATTTGCCTTACTCTTCAAATCGCTGACCAGTCTGCGGAATAATTCTTCCTTCTCCTTCTCGCATACAATCACTACGTTATCAAATGCGCCCACTAAGTAGCCGTTAAGCCCTTGCACAACAATTAGTTTGTCTTTGGGTCCTTTAATTACGCTATTGCGTGTTTCATAAATAAGACTGTCGGCATCTACGGCATTGTTGTTTTCATCGCGTTGTGAATTATCATGCAATGAATTCCACGAACCTAAATCCGACCACGGAAAAGAACACAACCAAACATACACGTTATCTGCTTTTTCCATAATTCCATAATCGATGGAAATACTTTTAGTCTGCAAATAAGCCGCTTCCAGAGCTTCCTTTTCCTCAGCCGTACCAAATCGACTCGATGCTTCTTCAAACACTTCGGCCATTTCAGGTAAATGCTTTTGAAAAGCAGCTAGAATTGCTTTCACACGCCAAACAAAAATTCCTGCGTTCCAAACAAATTCACCACTCTCTAAAAAGGTTTTGGCAAGTGCTAACTCCGGCTTTTCAGTAAACGTTTTAACTTTTTTTAAGGCATGCTTACCTTCAATGTATTGAATGTAGCCATATCCTGTTTCGGGTCTGGTTGGCTTAATACCTAAAGTGATGAGCCTATCATCATCTTTCGCGCGCTCATAGCATTTTGCAATGGTTTGCTGAAACTCAACCTCATTCATTATTAAATGATCGGCCGGACTTACAACCACAACAGCATCGGGATTAAGTTTGGCAATTTTTAAACTGGCAAAGGCAAGACACGGTGCCGTATTTTTTCGCATGGGTTCTCCCAAAATCTGGCTGATGTCCAGATCTGGAATTTGTGCATGCGTGATTTCTACATGTTCTTCATTCGTAACAATGAAGATATTTTCTTTCGGGCAAAGCGGCAGTATCCGATCGTAGCTCGATTGTAACAACGTTCGTCCAATTCCTAGTACATCTAAAAATTGTTTCGGGCGAGAGTTACGGCTATACGGCCAAAAGCGGGTACCAACTCCACCAGCCATTAGCACTACATAAAGATTATTGTTCATGATTAATTCTCCTGGGTTAAGGAATAAAATGAAAAAACTAAACGATTCCTTCTTTTAATAAATCATGGAGGTGAATGAAGCCAACAACTCGGCTGCCATCATTCACTACCAATTGCGAAATATTATTCTCTTGCATTATCTGCAAAGCTTTAACTGCAAATTCACTTTTATCAATTGTCTTTGGAGTTCGGGTCATGATATCTGCTGCGGTTATCGATCCAATATTACTTTCTTTTTGCAGCATTCGTCTCAAATCTCCATCGGTTACAATTCCCAGCAAGTTATTATTTTCATCAATAACGGCCGTGGCTCCTAAACGTTTTGATGAAATTTCCAAAATAACATCTTTGAGTGCAGTTGCTGGACTAACCAGTGGTAATTGATTATTCGAAATTACATCTTCCACTTTCAAATAAAGTTGTTTGCCTAAAGAACCTCCAGGGTGATATGTGGCAAAATCTTCACTCGAAAAATTTCTTAGTTCCAACAAACAAACAGCAAGCGCATCGCCCATTGCTAAATGTGCTGTTGTGCTGGTGGTGGGCGCCAAATTATTAGGGCATGCTTCTTCGCCAATCGTGGCATTAAGAATGAAGTCTGCCTGTTCTGCTAAATAAGAATTGGTATTACTAACCAAAGCAACAAGTTTAGAACCTCTTCGTTTTAGAAGTGGCACAAGCACTTTTATTTCAGGAGTATTTCCACTTTTGGAGATACAAATAACAATATCATTGCGTTGTATCATTCCTAAATCTCCATGAATGGCATCGGCCGCATGCATAAAAAGCGCGGGAGTTCCCGTGGAGTTCATGGTAGCAACAATTTTATTAGCAATGATGGCACTTTTTCCAATTCCAGTAATGACTACCCGGCCTGTAGAGTTAAGGATTTCCTTAACGCACCCTTCGAAATCGTTGTCAATAAGATTGGTAAGATTTTCTACCGCCCGAGCTTCATTTATTAGTACATCTTTGGCGATTTGTATAATATTTTTTGGTATATTCAATGCCTTAGTAGATTAAAGAAGGGCACAAAGATAAGTAAATCAAAATTTTATTAGTGGATAACATGATAGTGGCAGAAGAGAAAGATGAATTGAAGGCAAAACTCAAGGAAATATTCGGATATAGCCAATTCCGGGGTAGCCAGGAAGTGGTGATCAGAAACATATTAAGCGGCAAAAATACTTTTGTAATCATGCCAACGGGGGCAGGTAAATCCCTTTGCTACCAACTGCCCGCCATGATAAAAGATGGCTTGGCTATTGTGATTTCACCCCTGATCGCCTTAATGAAAAATCAAGTTGATCAGTTAAATGCGTACGGAATCAATGCACGGTTTTTGAATTCGACCCTCAGCAAAGGAGAAATAACCCGGTTAAAAAAAGAATGTATTACAGGAGCGGTAAAACTGCTATATGTAGCACCCGAATCGTTGAACAAAGAAGAGAATATTGAATTCCTTCAAAAGGTAAATGTTTCGTTTGTTGCTATTGATGAAGCGCATTGTATTTCTGAATGGGGGCATGACTTCAGGCCTGAGTATAGAAAGATAAAAACCATGATCGCACAACTTGGCGACATGAATGTTATCGCGCTTACTGCAACTGCCACTCCAAAAGTGCAATTGGATATTCAGAAGAACCTTCAAATGGAAGAAGCTGATGTATTCGTTTCTTCTTTCAATCGTAAAAATTTATATTATGAAGTAAGGCCTAAGAAAGAAACAAAGAAGCAGTTAATCCGATTCTTAAAAGAACACAAAGGCAAGTCGGGCATTATTTATTGCTTAAGCAGAAAAAAGGTTGAGGAAATTGCCCAACTCATAAATGTAAACGGATTTAAAGCTGCGCCTTATCATGCCGGGTTAGATCCTGACGTGCGCATGAAAAATCAGGATGACTTTCTCAATGAGGAAGTAGACATTATTGTAGCAACCATTGCATTTGGTATGGGTATCGATAAACCAGATGTTCGTTTTGTAGTTCACTACGATGTGCCTAAATCGTTGGAAGGGTATTATCAGGAAACGGGCCGTGGTGGCCGAGATGGACTAGAAGGCGTTTGCCTTATGTTCTACAGTCATAACGACTTAAGCAAATTAGAAAAGTTTAATAAAGACAAACCTGTGCAAGAGCGTGAAAATGCACGCGTGCTTTTACAGGAAATGGAATTCTATGCCGAGTCACCTGTGTGCAGAAGAAAACAACTCTTGCACTATTTCGGGGAAGAATATAAAGAAGGCAATTGCGGGGCATGCGATAATTGTGTGCATCCACGAGAGCGCTTTGAAGGCATGGACTCCGTGAAGATGGTGTTGGAAGCTGTGAAACAAACCAATGAGCGTTTCAATTTAGCACACCTTGTTAATGTAATCCGTGGAACGGAAGATGAATACGTAAAAAGTTATGGACACTTTTCGCTTCCTGTTTATGGAAAGGGAGATCTGCAAGATGTTGATTTTTGGAAATCTGTTATTCGACAGGCACTCATTTATCAATACTTAGAAAAAGATATTGACAACATTGGTGTTTTAAAAATTTCAAAAAAGGGTCAAGCATTCCTCAAGAAACCTCATTCTATTGAGTTGGCTAAAGATCATGACTTTACAACGGATGTAGAAGATGAAGAATCATCAGAACGAGTAGTGATTAACTCCAAGTCATATGATGAGAAGCTCTTCGAAATGTTGAAGATGCTTCGTAAAAAAGTTGCGAAAGAAAAAGATTTACCCCCTTATGTAATCTTCCAAGATCCTTCTTTGGAGGAGATGGCCACTACGTACCCAACCACTAAAGATGAGTTGGCTTCGGTAAACGGAGTAGGAATGGGTAAGGTGAATAAGTTTGGAAAAGACTTTCTTGATCTTATTCAAACCTATGTGGACGAAAATGAAATTGAGACTGCATCCGATATTGTTGTTAAGTCATCGGTAAACAAGTCAAAGATTAAGATTTTCATCATTCAGCAAATAGACCGCAAAGTTGAGTTGGATGAAATTGCTGATTCGAAGAATATCACGTTCGATGAAATGCTAACCGAAATCGAAAACATTTGTTATTCAGGCACCAAGCTGAATCTCGATTATTACATCGACTCGGTATTAGATGAAGACAAGCAGCAACAAATCTTCGATTACTTCCTGGAATCAGAAACCGATAGCATTGAAGACGCTGTAGATGCCTTGAAAGATGAAGACTCAGACTTTACAGAGGATAACCTTCGCTTGATGCGCGTTAAGTTTTTGAGCGAATACGCAAACTAATCTTGTCCATGGTCGATCGATCATGGACATTTTTTCAAATTACTAAACACATCTCCGCAGACTTTACGTTCTTTGCATCTTAACATGTAAGAATGAACATACTTATTGTTGGTAATGGCGGCCGCGAGCATGCCTTTGCCTGGAAGATTCGTCAAAGCCCTTTGTGTGACCAATTATTTATAGCGCCTGGTAATGCGGGCACTTCACAAGTTGGTGAAAACGTAACCATTGCGGTGGATGATTTTGAGGCGTTGGGGAAATTATGTCTGGAGAAGAATATCAACTTGGTAATTGTGGGCCCCGAAGTTCCCTTAGTAAAAGGCATTCGCGATTATTTTGAGTCTCATGCTGACCTTAAAAAAATAGGATTAGTGGGCCCAGGAAAATTGGGAGCACAATTAGAAGGCAGCAAAGATTTTTCAAAGCAATTTATGATTCGTAACGGTGTGCCTACTGCAAAGGCGCGCACCTTTCTTTCGCACGAAAGTGCAGAAGCGATCAAATATCTTGGTACGTGCACCCCTCCTATTGTACTTAAAGCGGATGGATTGGCTGCAGGCAAAGGCGTGATCATTACTGATTCAATTGATGAAGCTAAAGTTGCGATCAAAGAAATGTTGGAGGATAAAAAATTTGGAGCGGCAAGTTCAAAAGTTTTGATCGAAGAATTTTTAAATGGCATTGAACTCTCGGTCTTTGTTTTAACAGATGGCGAACATTATGTTGTGCTTCCTGAAGCAAAAGACTACAAGAGGATTGGAGATGGTGATACTGGACCAAATACCGGTGGTATGGGTGCTGTGTCTCCTGTCGCTTTCGCGGATGAGGTGTTCATGAAAAAAGTAGATGACCAAGTAATCAAACCAACCATAGCAGGTCTAAAAAAAGAAAGTATCCCATACAAGGGATTTATTTTTATTGGATTAATGAATGTGAAAGGAGAACCTTTGGTGATTGAATACAATGCCCGTATGGGTGATCCTGAAACAGAAGCTGTGCTAACGCGTATTGAAAGTGATCTTGTTGAGCTATTCAATGCTTGCGCGAATGGAAATCTAAAGAACCAGAAAATTTCCATCAGCGATGATTATGCAGTAACGGTGGTGATGGCCTCAGGCGGATATCCGAATGAATTCGAAAAAGGAAAAGTTATTTCTGGTCTTGGTGATTCGGATACATCATGGGTCTTTCATGCTGGCACCACTTTAAAAGATGGCAAGGTGTTAACAAATGGTGGTAGGGTGTTGGCCGTTACAGGAAAGGGAAACTCAATCAACGAAGCCTCAGAAAATGCTTATACAGCAATCTCAAAAATAACATGGGATGGTGCTTATTATCG
This sequence comes from Cyclobacteriaceae bacterium, assembly GCA_041742535.1. Classification (GTDB taxonomy): domain Bacteria; phylum Bacteroidota; class Bacteroidia; order Cytophagales; family Cyclobacteriaceae; genus ELB16-189. The sequence continues at coordinate 51,866 of JBGSIM010000073.1, forward strand.
AAAGGATATTAGCCAGGATTTGAAAAGAATCGAAAACGATCTAAAACAATGAAACTGCCTATTTGTCAATCCCCTGCCAACGGCTAACTTTAACTTTTAAACTAGACTAAAAATACCGATGGGTTGTGCTTGTGGAACCAAGAAGGGCGAAAAAGTAGGCGGTTGCGACAACAATGGCGCATGCGGAACAGGTGGCTGCAACAAAATGAACGTCTTCGATTGGCTTTCCAACATGGATATGCCTCAATTGGATCGCTTTGATGTGGTGGAAGTGCGTTTCAAAAATGGTCGTAAGGATTTCTATCGAAATACTGAGCATTTTAACTTAACAACAGGCGATGCCATCATTGTGGAAGTGCAAACCGGCCATCATTTAGGCCATGTCTCCATGCAAGGTGAATTGGTGCGTTTGCAAATGCAAAAGAAAAAGGTTGCCAACGATGAAGAGATCAAAAAGGTATATCGCTTAGCCAATCAAAAAGATTTTGAAAAATTTGAGGATATAAAAAAGCGTGATCTTCCTACGCTGTATCGCACCCGTGAAATTATTAAGCAGCTTAAATTGAACATGAAACTTTCCGATGTGGAGTTTCAGGCAGATAATACAAAAGCTACTTTCTTTTATTCTGCTGAAGATCGCGTTGACTTTAGGGAATTAATCAAATTACTAGCAACAGAATTTAAAGTGCGCGTGGAAATGCGCCAGATAAGTTTGCGACAAGAAGCTGGTCGTATCGGTGGTATTGGCGTATGTGGTCGTGAGCTTTGTTGCTCAACCTGGTTAAGTGATTTTAAAAACGTAGCCACCAGTGCAGCCCGATATCAAAACTTATCGCTTAATCCAAGCAAGTTATCAGGGCAATGTGGTCGTTTAAAATGTTGCCTTAACTACGAGTTGGAGACTTACATGGACGCGCTGAAGGGAATACCTGAAGTTGAAGCACCTTTGCTTACTGAACGCGGTGAGGCTCGCCTTCAAAAGACAGACATCTTTAGAAGAATCATGTGGTTTGGATTTAAGGAAGATAACAACTGGTATCCATTAAATATTGATCGTGTTAACGAGATTCTTGAAATGAATCGCGAGGGCAAAAAACCTGCAAGCTTAGATACCAATGAACAGGAAGTGAAAGTGCCAATCGCCAAATTGAATAGTGATTTGGCGAGCATGGATAAAAAGTTTCAGGATAAATCACGCAACAAGAAGAAAAATAAAAATCGTAATCAGGATCGATCTAATAATCCGAATCAAAATAAAAATCCGAATCAGGGTAATCCAAATCAGAATAAGAACAACCCAAATCAAAATAAACCTAATCCGAACCAGAATAGAAATAATCCAAATCGGAATAGGAACCCAAATCAAAGAAGGAATAATCCTAATCAAAATCGGAACAATCCTCCACCTAGTAATCCAAAAGGCGATACCACAGAATGAAGTATATTTTTTTTCTACTCCTGGCTTCTCTATGCATAGCCGGATGCGATTCCAATCGGGTGTATGAAGACTATAAAGAATTCAAAACTAAGTCATGGATGATAAATGACCCTGCTGTTTTTGAATTTGAAATTACTGATACAACCAAGAAGTATAATCTCTATTACAACGTGCGTAACTCATTGCAGTATCCCTTTGCACGAATATTTGTAAACTATTCATTGGCAGATTCTACCGGAACAGAAATCTCAAAACAATTACTTTCAAATTATCTGTTCGATCAAAAAACCGGTCGCCCATTGGGCCGCAGTGGCTTAGGCGATGTGTACGACAATCAATTTTTGATTTTAGAGAATCAATTATTTAAAAAATCAGGCGCCTACAAATTTCAGCTAGTGCAATTTAACAGATTAGATTCCCTGACTGGAATTTTAGCGGTAGGTTTTCGAATAGAAATGGTGCAATAAAAAAGGGGTCTTTGCAGACCCCATTTCTTGGAAGAGATAAATCATTAGTTGGCTTACGTTTGATTTACTGTGCTCCTCCTCCTTCAAAACTAAATTCAAAAAAACCTAGAAAAACTATTGACTCAAATGTAGACGCGGGGAGCATAACTCAGTCATTAAAAGCCATTAGAAAGAAATTAGAAGATTAAGAAGGGCTTAAAACCACGTTTACCGAGGTTCCTTTACCAGGAGTTGATTCTATGGCAATCTTACCCTTGTGGATGGAAATGATACGTTGGCTAAGAGACAATCCAACTCCATATCCCTTCACTTTTGACGTAGCATCGGTTCTAAAAAAAGGCTGGAATACATTTTCCAAATCCTTTTTCTCAATACCAGGGCCATTATCAGACACCGTTACTTTTAGGTCGTCTTTTTGACAGGTAAGCGTAATCATCGCTTTGGCATCGCTCGAAAATTTGCAGGCGTTTTCGATGAGGTTCTGGAATGCTGTCCTTAACAAATATGGATTGCCATTTACACACAGTTTAGTTTCGTCTTCCGGCATATTCAAAATCTCAACCTCAATTTTATACTGCGGGTCAATGGCTATTACGTTCTCACGCGTCTCCCACAAAACTTCATCAAGTCGAACTTTAGACATAGTAAATGAATCGGATTGGCGGGTGAGACGAGCTAAATCTAATAAACTATTCGATAAGTGATTTAAGCTTTTTATATCCTCTAGAACAGATTCAATAGTCTCGCGATACTCACTTTTTTCGCGTTCATTCAATAAGGTCACTTCAAGTTGGGAAGTAATATTTGTGAGTGGGTTTTTAAGTTCATGCGAAACATTAGAAACAAATAGTTTCTGGAGTTGAAATGCATTCTCAATCCGTGCAAGCAGTCCGTTAAATATTAAAATCAATTTTCCCATCTCATCTAAATGGGGACTCTCCTCCAATCTCTGACTTAAATTTTGTGGAGAAATATTTTGCACATCGGTTATGATTCGTTTAATAGGCTGTAATGCGCGACCGGCATAAATCCATCCTGAAATAGAAACAATGGCAATTAAAATAACAAACAAGCCAATTAACAATCTTCGCAAATCCACTAATCGGTTGAATCCATTTACATCTTCTGCGGAAGCAATGATCACATATTCTTTACCTCGGTCTTTAAATGGAATACCTGTAACAGTATATTCATTATGCACGATTTTCATTTCCCCTGCAACTTTAACTTCCCCAAATAATTGAGCATTAATCCCCAACTTCACCGTGTCGCCACTAAAATAAATCTCCTTCCCCTCTTCATCATACACTCGAATACTTTCGCGATAGAGATTGTCACGCTTGGCGCGATCAATAATTTTTAAAAGTGTTGTGTCTATCTGCTGCACCTTGATAAGAAGAATAGCCGATGTGATGGCCTTCTCCCGCAAGCGTCTTGAAAAATCTTGTTCTGTAAACTGTTCTGTGAAGAAATAAATTGCAAAAAAGGATACTAACACAATTGTACTCACCAACACGGTGAACTGCAACGTAAGGCGGGTTCTGATTTGCACGTTATGCTTCCTTTAAAATGTAGCCCATACCAAATTGAGTGTGAATCAGCTTGCTACCAAAGTCTTTATCAATTTTCTTACGTAGGTAATTCACGTACACCTCCACCATATTTGTTCCAGTGTCAAAATCAACATTCCATACATGCTTGGAAAGTTCTGCTCGTGGTATCACGCGATCTTGATTGCGTAAAAAGTATTCCAGCAAAGAAAACTCCTTTGAGGTTAAATCAATTTTCTTTCCAGCCCGAATTACGCTTTTTCGATTTGTGTCAAGTGTTAAATCAGCTATACGAAGTTGTGTTTCATTGACATGTTTAGATTGGCGCTTCGTTAATGAACGAATGCGCGCAAGTAGTTCCTTAAATTCAAAAGGTTTTGCGAGGTAATCATCTGCTCCACTATCCAAACCCTCTACAACATCATCCGTTTCTCCCAGTGCGGTGAGCATTAGTATCGGAGTCTCGACCTTAGCATCGCGTAACTCCCGGCATAAATCACGCCCATTTAATTCGGGCAGGATAACATCGGTTATGATGAGGTTGTAGTGATTTCTAAAAGCTAGATTTCTTCCCGACATACCATCTTCTGCAGGATCCACTTCATATCCATTCTCTTCTAGCCCTTTCTTTATGTACTGAATGGTTTTCCGTTCATCTTCTATCAGCAAAATCTTCATTTAGCTAAGTTAGTATGGTTTATTCTCACAACCACACATTTATCTTTAGAAAGCGATTAAACCGTTTGAAAAAAAGAAAGCAGACCCTTTGGGTCTGCTTTCAAAATTATCAGTATCAATTCTTGATTATGCTACTGCCTTTGCAACTTTCTTATCGGTTGAAGGCTCGCGCTCTAAATCCAACACTACCGGGGCAGCGATGAAAATAGAAGAGAAAGTTCCTACAAAAATTCCAATAAATAGGGCAAACGAAAATCCTCGTAAAACTTCACCTCCGAAAATAAGAAGTGTAACAACTACAATTAATGTTGTACCTGAAGTAATCAATGTACGGCCAAGCGTGCTATTAATAGCATCATTAAACACTTTAGCACGATCATGATTTGCACCAAAGCCAAGGTATTCCCTAATCCGGTCAAAGATAATTACCGTATCATTTATTGAATATCCAATCACCGTTAAAATAGCCGCTACAAAAACCTGATCAATTTCAAAAGAAATTCCTAATGCTCTTGCGATTCCAAAAGATGCAACCACAAACAATGTATCATGTACGGTAGCCACAATAGCACCAGCACTGTATGTCCAGCGCTTAAAACGAACCAGGATGTACAAGAAAATTAAAACAAGAGACGCAAGTGCTGCTTCAACAGCTGAATCTTTGATGTCATCAGCAATGGTTGCTCCAACTTTAGAGGAAGAAGAAATAGTGAAGTGACCATCATCCACTTGTGCATCGTTCTCAGTGTACTTAACTCCTTTAAATTTCTCAATACCGCTAATCAATGCAGCCTTTACTTTATCATCAGCCACATCTGACTCATCATCTACCAGATAGGAAGTAGTAACTTTCATCACCTTATCACTATCATAATTCTTCACTTCTACACCGTTGTTTTCAAAACTTTCACCAAGGGCTACTTTCATGTCTGTAGCAACAACTGGTTGATTGAAGGCAACTACATACGAACGTCCACCTTTAAAGTCAACACCCATGTTTAAGCCTTGTACGGCTATCAGAATAAACCCAATAACAACAACGGTGCCCGATACTAAATATGCTTTTTTACGCAACCCGATAAAGTTGTATTCCCTGCGCTTCTTCACCAACTTAGCCATCGCACTATCAAACGAAACATTCGATTCGTCTCCTTTGCGAACCATCCACTCTACAATTACGCGCGAAATATAAACAGCTGAAAAGAAAGAGGTAGCAATACCAATCATTAACACAATTGCGAATCCTTTCAACGGACCTTGTCCTAAAATGAATAGAGCAAGTGCTGTAATAAATGTTGTTAAGTTTGAGTCGAAGATGGTTGTGAATGCACGACTATATCCTTTATTGATTGCATCGCGCAACTTACGCCCCATGCGCATCTCTTCTTTTATACGTTCGTAAATCAACACGTTTGCATCCACGGCCATACCCATGGTAAGTACAATACCAGCAATACCCGGTAGAGTAAGTGAAGCATTTAACTGCGCTAAAATTCCAAGAATGAAGAAGATGTTAAAAATGAGAGCAATGTTAGCGACCCAACCACCTTTTGAATAATAGGCTACCATAAACAACACCACAATACCCAATCCACAAGCCATTGAAATGAAGCCTTGATTCTGAGCAACCTTTCCTAAACTTGGTCCAACAATAGCTTCCTCAACAATGCGTGTTGGGGCAGGCAACGAACCTGCTTTCAATACGTTTGCCAAATCTTTCGCTTCTTCTAATTCAAAACTTCCGGTGATTTGTGAATTACCATTTGGGATTTCACCATTTACAGTAGGTGCTGTGTACACATAGTTATCAAGTACAATAGCAACACGTCCTTGAGGTTGTTTTGCGGCAGCAGCAGCTGTTATCTTCGCCCAGGTTCGCGCGCCAGAAGCATTCATCTGCATACTCACAGCAGGTCGTGCAAACTGATCGTAATCTAAGCGTGCATCATTGATCACCTCACCTGTCAATAATGGTTTCGCATTACGTCCCAGTTCTACAAAGTTGAGTTGAATATCATCTATTCCAGGAGTCAATTTCGGATCTGGCTTTACATCCCAGAAAAAACCAATTGTTCTTGGTAGCAGGCTTCTAACTTCTGGCCTTCTTAAGATTCTATTAATCTCAGCAGTATCTTTTACAGCATATAAAAACGGAGCAGCTTGATTCATTAAGGCAAACAATGGAGAGGCGGTAGCCTGGCGAAGTGAATCTAATGAGCTCACTGAACTATCACGCACATTGCTTAATTGTTTTTCAAGCGCTGACTTAGTTGTATCTGAACTGGTTGTTGGTTCTAGCCCTGACTTAGTATCTGAAATAGTTTGCGCCTTTTTCTGATTTTGTTCATTTAACAAGAATTGGTTGATGGCAGTTAATGATTGTCCTAATTGTGAATCATACGATTCTACCACATTCCAAAACTCAAGCCGGGCAACACCTTGCAATAATTTGCGAACACGCTGTGGATTGTCAGCACCTGGAATTTCAATTTGAATTCTTCCTTTGTCTTGTAAGCGTTGAATATTAGGCTGCGAAGTTCCAAACTGATCGATACGTGTTTTAAGAATAGTAAATGAGCGATCAATGGCTCCGTCTACTTCCTCATTCAAAAATTTAATTACTGTATCATCTGTATCGGATAGCTTCACACGATCCTTATTGGCAGCTGATGTAAAGAGAGATGCCAATGTTCTGTCTGGATTTGACTCTTTAAAAGCCTGTGTGAACAAGGTCACATAATCATCTGTACTGTTCTTTTGCATTTCGCGCGCTTTTAAGAGCGCTGCATTGAATGCAGGATCAGTTGAATTTCCGCTAAGACCTTTTAAAATATCAATTGGAGAAATTTCCAACACCACGTGCATGCCTCCTTGCAAATCGAGCCCAAGGCTCAACTCGTTTTCTTTTACTTCTTTGAAGGTGTATTCCGCACCGAACAAGTTATACACTGGCTGGTTCCACAGCGAGTCTAAGTACTTTTGCTTTTTTGTAAGATTTAATGATCCATTTGCATCGGTTGCATAATCAATTGCATCCTGATCTACTTTTTTCGATACGAACGTAAACGACAAATAGTACAAACAGAGCAATGTGATAATAATGCCAAGACCGACAACGACACCTTTGTTACGCATAAAATTTATTTTAGAAAGTTTGATTGTTTATTGTTAAGAGAAATCAAGACCACGCCCACATGAAGCTGGTGTCAATTATAGAATACGAAGAGAGAGATTAGGGCGCGTTAGGCGCGATGACAACCTGAAAAAGAATCTTAAAGAGATTATTGAGAATTGTCTCGTTACGAGGAATAAAGTTTTGAACGCTTTCGGTTTCTCCAAGAATTTCAAGAACGCTAACAGGAACTTGCTCATCTACCCGCACTACACTTCCTTGAGGCACAGCATCTGCTGGAGTTGTACTAATGGTTTTAGAAGTTTCGTCAGTTTGCTCAGTAATTGCTTTCTTGTCACCATCAACCCGAAAAGAATAAGCTTGAGATAAAATAATAACGATGGCAGCCAAGAGCCCCACAGCTATTAAAAAACCTCTATATATTGACTTTTTCCGCACGTTTTAGATTTTGAAGACCACAAAAGTAATGTTTACAAACTAATTTGCAACACCCGAAAGGCGGGATTTGAGATAGCCCACCAAAACATCCAACGCGCGCTCAAACTTGCTGTTATTAGGAATAACAAAATCAGAGCTATGTTTTAATGGTTCAATTAACTGCTCATACACTGGCATAACATGATTTTCGTAACGATACAAAACATCATGAATATCATAACCTCGCTCTACCTGATCACGCTTAATGCGTCTACTGATTTTAATATGATCTTTAGCTTCGATAAAAATTCGTAAATCAAGTTCTTTAGAAATCTCTTCGAAGTATTGAACAAAAAGCCCTTCCACAATTAAAATGGGCGCTGCTTTAAACTCAAGAAGCTTTGCATCAGCCAATGGTTTGTTAAACATATATTCTTTCTTTACCACATTTTGGCCAGACTTTAATTTCAGTAAGTCATGATGGAATGCTTCTCTATCAATAGAGGTTGGTAAATCAAAATTCTCAATACCGTTTTCATCGATCAGCTGTTGATTAATAGGTTTATAATAGTGGTCTTGCGAGATTAAACAAATCTCTTCTGGTTTAAAGCAAGACGATAACCCTTGAAGGAAATACGTTTTACCGGAACCGCTGCCACCGGTGATGCCTATGGTAAAAGGTTTTTTCATTGTTTCAAATACAAAACTAATTTTTCAACTGCCCGAGCGCGGTGACTAAGTAAATTCTTTTCAGTCATGGTCATCTCAGCCAATGTTTTTGTTTCTCCTTCTGGAACAAAAATTGGATCGTACCCAAAACCGCCCGCTCCACGCTTCTCCTTTATAATAGAGCCCTTCAACACTCCTTCAAATTGTTTTTTTTCAGTAGGAGTAATCAATGTGACAACTGTTCTGAACTGAGCTCTTTTATTTTCAAAGTCCGTCAAATTAGCGAGCAGCAAATTCATGTTATCATCAGCATTTCGCTGGTTTCCTGCATAGCGCGCTGAGTAAACTCCTGGTTCACCGTTAAGGGCTTCAACTTCTAAACCTGTATCATCAGCAAAGCAAGAAACTTTGTAATGATCAAATACATAAGCTGCCTTTTGCAGGGAATTTCCTTCCAGCGTTGTTTGATCTTCTGCTAACTCTTCTTCACAACCAATTTCCTTTAAGCCCACCACATTAAATTCACTTCCCAACAACGCTTGAATCTCCGCTCGCTTGTGATCATTATTAGTGGCGAAGCAAATCGTTAGCATTTCCTACAGCAATTCTATTTCAAAAACCAAATTTGCGTTGGCCGGAATATTTCCATTTACTGAACTTCCATATGCATAGCCAGATGGAACATAAAGCGTAACCTTGGAGCCACCCGGCACCAAAGGAAGCACTAACTGCCATCCTAATATTAATCCCGATAAGGTAAAGGTTGAACCAGCTGATGATTCCAGAACGGTACCACTACCCATAATCTTCACATTGTAGGCTATCGTGATTCTATTTTCCAAACATGGAATTTTTTCACCCGTTCCTGCTGATGTAATAACATACCGAGTCCCATTGGGTTCATTTTGAGCCACTATGCTTTTCGAAACCAAATACGAATCTATTAACCCAATGTCCTTAGCCAATTGCGTTTGATTAACAGCGGTAATTTTACTTTCGGGTACTGAAGTGGTACACGTTGGGTCGTCCTTACAACTATCTAAAAAAAGAAATCCACCGCACACTAAAATTCCAATAATAACCTTCTTCATCACACCCTTTATTTTATATCCACCAACTCCATATCAAACATCAAAATCGAATTCTCTACAATTACTTCACTTCTGCGCTGGGGTCCATAGGCATGCGCTGAAGGAATATAAACAGTCATTTTAGCTCCCTTATTCATCAACGTAATTGCCTCATCCCAACCTGCAATAACTTCTTGAGCTCCCAATGTAAATTCATATGGCTCATAAGGCATACGCATTTCATTGAATACATTGTTTGCACGTGCTACAGACTCATAACTTGTATCGAAGCAAGTACCATCCAACAGAAATCCTGCATATCCAACTTTTACTATCTGTCCGGGTTTAGCATTTTCACCATTACCCGTTTTTGTAATTACATATCGCAAGCCCGATTGAGTTTTTTCTGCACTTATTGATTTAGACTTTAGAAATTCATCTATCGTATTGCCATCTTTTTCCAATTGAATAGATTCATCTACCATCGCTTTTTCATTCTGCTTGGCGATAGCCGCAGTTTGTAATTCACGCGCCTGATCTTGGGTAACAATATCCGTTACGGCCATAAAAAATTTGAATGAGCTTGTTGAATCCACATCTGGTGGATATTGACCACCTTGAAAAAGACTTTTTGCAGATACCGTAAACGATACGCTATCCCCTTTTGAAAGAAGTTGGATAACTTCAGTAACTACATCGCCTTTTGGCACCGAATCCTGATGTTGCAACATAACAGGCATCGGATTTTTCTTGCTATCATTTATTACGGAGTCCTTTCCATCCTTCAACAAGAAGTTAAGCACACGGATCTCACCCGTTTTGGCAAGCACACCATCGCCCTTACGAACCAATGTATATTTTTGACCAGACTTAGTCTCCTTTGAATCAGAGCACGAGAAAGACAACATCGCCACACAGGCAAACAACAGAACTGAATTTTTCATTTTTATGGATTGAATTGTTTTAGTTACTTTTTTAATAATTGTTGATACTCTGGAAGGATAGATAAAAATTTCTTCAGTGTATCTTCCAATGATAATTTTGAAGAACCTCCGGATGCATTTCTATGACCACCCCCTTCAAAGTGTTTACGTGCTAATTCATTTACTGAAAAATCTCCTAACGAACGAAACGATAATTTTATTTCTTCCTTACGATCATACATCAACACGGCCATCTTTACTCCTTTAATTGAAAGACCGTAATTAACCAATCCTTCGGTATCGCCAGTTTGGGCGCCATATTTTTTTA
>JBGSIM010000074.1:0-52358 GCA_041742535.1 Cyclobacteriaceae bacterium
CTTTAAGGTGACTATAGCGGTGGGGATCACCTCTTCCCATTCCGAACAGAGAAGTTAAGTCCACCCGCGCTGATGGTACTAGGGTAAAACCCGGGAGAGTAAGTCGTTGCCTATTTTTTATTATCTAAGACCCCCTCATAACCTGATGGGGTCTTTTTTTTTCACTAAGGTGACATCAACACCATATATGATCCATCTGATCTCTTAATTTTTGTAGTTTTGAGTCAGTGAAAAAATACGGATTCTTAATCACTTCACTTTATTTTCTAATTGTAAGTAGTTTCATTACTTGTAAAAACAAAGAGGTATCATTTTGGGATGCAATTGATCAAAATTCGGTTTTAATTTTTGAAACAATTCATCTGCCGACAGCAGATAAAACTCTCTTTCCCTTTTTTAAAAACTCATCGACAGCATTTATTATCTCACTGCAAAGTGTGTCAAAAAATGAATTTGAATTATTGTATTCATTTTCATTGATTGAAAAAGAGTACGACTTGTTACTTAAAGACAGTAGCCTCACTCAATCGAAACAAAGAATAGTAAGCCGATTATATAATGGGATTGAAATAAGGGAAATTCTTGATGAAAAGAATAAGGTCAATATCGCGTTTGCTTACTCTAGCGGAATATTCCTACTTAGCAAGTCTTCTTTCTTGATTGAGAATTCAATCCGAACATTGATTAATACCGGAAGTGGATTTAAATCAGCAAATAGAAATTTATTTCAGTTTGCTTCTATTAAATCTGATGCTGGGAATTTATACGTGAACTTTTCTAAACTTTCTCAGACAGCATTAATTAACTCTTCATTAACAGAATCAATTCCTCTACTTAAGAAATTTTCCAAGTCATCAATGCTAGATGTAAAAGTGGAAAATGATTTCATTTCCATGAATGGGTTTACAATTGATAGTCTCAGTCAAAACCTAAGTCTTTCTGTTTTTCAGAATCAGAAGGCAGTAAAATTTGGAGCTGCGAGATTTATTCCAAATTATTCCAAAACAACAATTCACTATGGATTTTCTGATTTCGCAAAACTGATCCACTCTTTTAGGCCATCGGATTCATTAATGTTGGACATAAGTGATGAACTAGTTGTTTGTGAGACAGATCAAAAAGGTTTTTTAATCTTCGCAAAATTGAAAAACCAAAATACTTTATCAATTGATTCGGGTTCTTATTTCGAATCCTATGCTGGGTACGAAATCCGGGATATTAAAGGAGATATAGTTTCACAATCTCTGGAAGGACTAATCCCGAAAGAATCTTATGATTATTATACAGTTAAGGAGAACTACGCATTCTTCTCAACAGATGTACTTAGTATTAAGTCTTTGATTGACGCAATCGAATCGGATGATACATGGGGAAAGTCGCTTGCCTTTCAGCGGTTTTATGAAAAAGGTTTGCAGGAAAGTAATCTTTCTATTTTTTTTCGTAGCCCAGCATTCGACAATAGGAATGTAAACGAAAAATGGTTGCCTCTTATTGATTCTCTGAAATTGTCATCGTTGTCGTGGGCAAGTATGCAATTCACTTCGCTTGATAACCATTTCTACACAAGTGTGAATTTGGAAAAATCGATAAGTAAGAAAGAACCAACTGGCAGGAAGGCAGTATCCGTGCAAACGTCATTTAACTTACCTAATAGAGTCGCAAAGGGGTGGAGAATTAAAAGTCATGTTTCAACAAATGATGATTTAATTTTGCAAGATTCTACTTATCGCATTTATTTATTTTCGGCAAATGATAGAACTCTTTGGGAGTATAATCTTGACGGAATGATTCAAGGCATTAGTGAGATCGATTATTTTAAGAATAATAAGTTACAATACTTCATCGCTACACCAACTTCAATTTATATTATTGACCGACTTGGACGTGACGTACAGGGATTCCCTAAGAAGACACCTGCTAACACTAAATATGCAGAGCTAGTTGATTACGATAAGAGTAAGAACTATCGATTTTTACTTGCTTCCGCAGATGGTGACGTTTTTGTTTTGGGCAAAGAAGCAAATCTATTAGAAGGGTGGAATCCTAAAAAGATCTTATCAAAGATTAGATCCTCACCCAAGCACTATCGTATAGGTGGTAGAGATTATTTTTTAATTATAACTGAAGATGGAACGGTTCATGTTTTTAATAGAAGAGGTGATTATGAGAATGGCTTTCCTTTAAAACTGAAATCTTTTTCAGGTGATTACTTTTTAGAAATGGGAACAAAATTATCCAATACTTTTCTTTACACCGTTTCGCTTGATGGCATAGCAACAAAACGTGGTCTTGATGCGAAGGTAATTTCGCAAGAAAATCTAGTAAAGGGCGATAATTCGAAGTTTTCGTTAGTAGCAACACAGGCAGGTAAATCAGCCTTTTTCTTCTGTAGGATTGACTCAGACAAGATTGCCGTGTTTAACAAACAAAATCAATTGGTTTTTGAAAAACAAAATCCAGGATCTGCCAGCCTTGTGCCTTCGATTCTAAGTTTGTCGGAAGAGAGAACTATCTTTTGCTTTTACGATAGTGAACAGAAATTTTCATTTCTATATGATCAACTTGGGAATTCAGTTGTTAACAGACCCCTGGAAAGCAGCGCGCTACCTATATTTGGTTTAGACAACAAGAATAAGAAGTTTTTTATTTATTCTTTTTTTGAAGATGCAGTTACAGCTACTCCTATCCATTAACTTTAGTTGGTGTTATTGTTGGTTATAATTTAGCACCCTTGAGAATTATCCTCACCATATCGATTCTCTTTTATAGTAGCTATTGTTTTTCGTTTTCGCGAATTGACACTTTAAAGACACTTAAAAATGAAATTAGTTTAACGATCGATAACGACATTCTTTTTTTTATTGATTGGTATTATACAGCCGGACACGAGCTTGCTTTCAGAAAATTACTAAGTAATGAAAATACTTTAGTCCAGTGGTTCAATCGAAAGAACATTCCCTCTAAGGTGATTTCTTCGGTGAAATTAGGCAACAAAATATTTACTCCTAGGAAGACCAAGTTTGTTGGTACCCAAAATATGGATCGGCCTTATGCGGGTTATATCTATTTAGATTATTCAGTTTCCCGATTAAGGAAGTTATCGACTATTACAAGTCTTGAGTTTGAATTAGGTCTTGTTGGCAGGGCGACAGGGTTGGGACAAGTTCAACAATGGTGGCATAAGCAAGTTGGGTATGAGGCACCGAGAGGCTGGGATTCTCAGATCTCCAACGAATTGGTCTTTAATATGAACTATCAGTTTCAAAAAAGTATAAAAATTTCAGATGATTTTGATTTAGTAAGTAACACTGGATTATTTGTTGGCACAGGATCAAATAAAGTAAGTCAAGACTTGACAATGCGCATGATAGACTTTAGTCCATTGACCCAATCTGTGTTTTCTAATAGTCTTTTGGGTTACGATCGCGACAGAAACATAGAAGAAGTTTTTTTATTTTTTGGATGCGGTGTTGATTATGTTGTTTCTAATATTTTTCTGGAAGGGAGTTTATTTGATAATCCAAGTCCTTTTACTGTAGAAGAAAACTCGTGGATATTTAGAAGAAACTTTGGAATTATGTATGCCAGGAAAAGAGGATCATTTGCCTTAAGCGTTGTAAATATGGGTAAGGAAATGAAAGAGGGGACTCGCCATAGTTATGTAAGCTTTAGTTTTTCGCTACGATACTAGAGTTGAAGTTATTTTCCAACATATAATTCGGAGACTTATCGGATCGAAAGCAGGAATTAAATTTTATTTAAGATATTTAAGACTTAATTTTTTAAACTATGAGAATTTATAAATTTCTATTTTTTATCCCCTTCCTTGTTTTTTCATCTTGTATTGTAAGCAAGAAGAAGTTTGATGATGTGCTTGCGCAGAAGATTAAAACAGAAGGTGAGTTGGCAGATCGAACAAGTCAGTTAGATAAGGCGAATGCATCGTTGAAAGAATTGAATGAAGCATTGGACAAGTTGAAGCAGGATACAACCGACTTAGGTCAAACGTATCGGGCGACAAGCCAGAAATTAGAGGGCTTGAATAATGAGTATGATCAACTCAATTTGTACTATAAGAATTCGTTGAATAATAGCGGCAAGCTAAATCGTGATTTAGCCCAACAGAAAGATCAGTTGTTGGCTATTCAGGAAAATTTAGAGAATACACGTAAGCTCAACGATTCGTTAAGCTATAGCTTAGCCGAACGTGAGAGGAAAGTTATTGAGCTTGAAAAAGTATTAGCCAATAAGGATAAAGCTGTCAAAGACTTGAAAGACAGAATCACGAATGCACTTTTGAATTTTAAGGAAAGTGACTTAACCGTGCAAATGAAGAATGGAAAAGTGTATGTGTCTCTTGCGGAGCAATTACTTTTTGGATCGGGAAGTATTGTAGTTGACAGCAAGGGAGTAACGGCTCTTCAACAACTTGCAAAAGCGATTAAAGATCAACAAGACATTCAGGTTGTGATTGAAGGGCATACTGATAATGTGCCGATTTCAAAGAAATCAACTTACATGCAGGACAATTGGGATTTGAGTGTAATGCGTGCTACTTCTATTACTAAAATCCTTACAGGAGCTGGGGTTTCTTCAAAGCAAATTACTGCCGCAGGTAAGGGGGAGTTTTCTCCATTGGCTCCGAATGACAATGCACAGAACAAGCAGAAGAACAGAAGGACTGAGATAATTATTACTCCTAATTTGGATGAGTTGTTTAAGATACTAGAGTCTAATTAACCTCACCCCCGACCCCTCTCCAAAGGAGAGGGGAGCTCATTTTACAACTTATCAAAGACTAGAGCAGTTTTAAACAGGTAGAATAAAACAGTGTATATAAAAAGAGGAGCCATGGGCTCCTCTTCTTTATGAATGAATATAGCAATGTCTACATTATATCAACCGATACTGCACTCACTTGCTTTTGTTTAACAAGATCATTTAAGCGAGGTACTTTATCCGTCATCACTTTGTTAAGCTGATTTAATTGAACATCGATTTGATCAACAATCTCTTTGTGAACTTCTTTCACTTGTTCTGTTGGTTTAAAGTCGCTACCATCCACTTCGTTACCAAGTGCAGCCAGTTTATTATTTAAACGTACAGGATAGTTTAGAGGATCCTGACCACTTCTATTTTTAGTTTGATACAATGCTTCTTCTATTTTCTTCATATCATCCAAAATAGATTTTGCCAACTCGGTAACTTCTTTCATGTCATCCTTGCCCTTCATTGGCTCGATTACTCTATTGATCTGATCACGCGCGGTTCGTATTTTCTTAATCGCTTTATGAGTTTCAGTTAGTTTGTCACGCTCGGCAATAGAGAAATTAAACTGTTCTTTAATATCTGCCAATGTTCCGGTGGTGCGCGGATCTTTTACAATTTCAAATTCAGTTTCAGAAACTTTTCCGTTTACGGTAAGTCGAGCCTTATATGTTCCAGGTATAGCTTTAGGTCCCGTAAGTGATCCGGCCCACATAATCAATCCATCAAAACCTTCAGCATCTGCATAACGCATGTTCCAGATGAAGCGGTTCATATCCGGCTTAATTTTCAATTGCTCTTCATTTGCTTTTTTGTCGGGTTTAGTTGCAAACTTTTTGATGAGTGTTCCACTCTTTTCCATAATCTCTAAAGAAGCAACAGTTTTAGCCGTATCCTTCAGAAAGAAATGAATCATCACGCCATTAGGATGATTTGTTCCTTCATTTTTTGGTTGACCTCTTCGACCAGCCTGACCACCATTCATTCGATAGCTTGGCATGGGTTTGAATAAATAAACATCACTCTTTGCAATGGTTTCATTCAATTGATGCAACGGAGTAAGATCATCAATTAGCCAAAAGCTTCTTCCCTGAGTGGCCGCGATTAAGTTGTCATTCTTAATGGTAAGATCTGTAATTGGAACAATCGGGAGATTTAGCTGAAATGGTTTCCAGCTTGAGCCATCATCAAATGAGATGTACATTCCGAACTCAGTGCCTGCATAAAGCAATCCGGCACGCTTAGGATCGGCTCTTACAACTCTGGTAAAGTGTGCTGGGTCAATTCCATCTACAATTTTTGTCCAGGTTTTACCATAATCTTTAGTCTTGTATAGATAGGGTCTATAATCACCTTGCTTATAGCCAGTAGCTGCAACATAGGCGCCACCTTTTACAAAAGGATCGAACTCAACACTATTAAAAATTGTCCACTCAGGCATTCCGGGAGGAGTTATTTTTTCCCAGTTCTTGCCACCATCTTTTGTAATGTGAAGTAAGCCGTCATCCGAACCTGAGATTATTAAATCTTTTTCGTAAGGAGATTCCGCTACAGCGAAAATAGTACAGTAGTATTCTACGGCTGTATTGTCCTTTGTGATTGGCCCACCTGAAGGGCCAAGTTTTGATGGATCATTTCTGGTAAGATCAGGACTTACCAATTCCCAACTTTCGCCCTCGTTATACGATACGTGCAGGTGTTGTGACGCAGCATATAACTTTTTAGGATTGTGTGGTGAAAAGAAAATAGGGAAGTTCCATTGAAAGCGATACTTAGCACCTTCGGCACCATGACCCATCGGATTATCGGGCCATGCGTTGATGCCTCGTTGTTCACCTGTTTTGTGATTTACACGCGTAAGAAAGCCATCATAACTTCCACCATACACAATGTCATTATTTGTTGGATCGATAGCAATGTGACCGCTCTCACCACCGGCAGTCGGTTCCCAATCACGTTCACCAATTGAAAAACCATCAGTACGGTGAGCAATGCGTTGTGTTGAGTTATCTTGCTGAGCTCCGTAAATTCTGTATGGAAAATGATTATCTGTTATAACTCTATAGTGCTGTGCCGTTGGTTGATTGCCATAGGTTGTCCAGTTTTCTCCAGCATCAAACGAAACTTGCGCACCACCATCATCGGCAATAATCATTCGTTGATTATCTTCAGGTGCAATCCATAAGTCATGGTGATCGCCATGGGGTGCGTTGTATGAAGTAAATGTTTTTCCCCCATCTTTTGATTTGTGATACGATACATTCATCACATACACCATATCTTCATCTTTCGTATCCGCATAGATGCGAGAGTAATACCATGCACGCTGGCGTAGGTTTCTATCGTCATTCATTTTGCGCCATGTTTTCCCGGCATCATCGGAACGATAGACACCACCATTGTCATTTTCAATGATGGCATAAATTCGATTTGAATTTACAGGCGAAACTGTAACACCAGAGATTCCCCAAATACCTTTTGGTAAACCATCATTCTTTGAAATGTTTGTCCAGTTATCGCCACCATCTGTGCTTTTCCATAAAGAAGAACCTTCGCCACCGCTTTCTAAACTGTAAGGAGTTCTTCTAATGCGCCAGGTAGAAGCATAAAGAATGCGAGGATTGTTTGGATCCATACAAAGGTCAATGGCGCCCGCATCTGCGTTAGCGAACAAAACTTTTTTCCAATTTTTACCGCCATCTTCAGAGCGATAAACTCCGCGTTCATCTGATGATTTAAAAAGATCACCTAATACTGCAGCATAAACCAAATCAGGATTTTTTGGATGTATTCGAATGCGCGATACGTGCTTCGAGTTTTTTAATCCAACGTCTGTCCAGGTTTTGCCCGCATCGGTAGTCTTATATACGCCATGACCATACGATACATTCCCGCGAACGGTAACTTCGCCTTGCCCAACATAAATAACATTATTGTCCCACTCACTAACAGCGATTGCTCCAATCGAACTTCCGAAGTAGCCATCCGAAATATTTTCCCAACTATTGCCGGCATCATTCGTGCGCCATACACCCCCACCTGTTGCTCCAAAGTAGTATAGATTTGGTTTTCCAGGTACACCTGTTACTGCATCGGCTCGACCGCCCCGGTAAGGACCTATGCTACGCCATTCAACGGCATTATAAAGTTTTTCATCATACGTTACTGTGGCTTTTGCAGCAGTTGCACTCTTTTTTTGTGCAACCAAAGTTTGGCCTATCAGTGCGAAGGATAAGAATAATAATAAAAGCTTCTTCATAAGAGATAATTTGATTTATATCAGCGAGTTTACTTGATAAGCTTCAATTATCAATTCCTTTTTTTACAAGTGGCAAGAGCAACTGATATCCATGGTTGTATTTTGATAAAACTCAACTATTTTTCTGAAAATTTAGACTATGAAGGAAAGTAATCTGAAGCAACTTTTGAGTATTCCTGTAATTGTAGCTGCCCTCGGTTATTTTGTTGATATCTATGATCTACTACTATTTAGCGTGGTAAGAATTCCAAGCCTTCGGTCGATGGGGGTGTCCGAAGATCAAATGCTAAGTCAGGGTGAATTTTTGATTCGAGTACAAATGGCTGGGCTTTTAATTGGTGGAATAATCTGGGGAATTATGGGCGACAAACGTGGCCGACTTTCAGTTTTGTTTGGTTCCATTTTATTATACTCGCTTGCTAACATAGCGAATGGATTTGCCGAAACAGTAAATCAGTATGCACTTTTAAGATTTATTGCTGGTATTGGTTTGGCTGGTGAGTTAGGCGCAGGTATTACTTTGGTTTCTGAATCTTTGCCCACCAGATTGCGGGGTTATGGAACAACTCTTGTTGCAACGGTGGGTTTGATGGGAGCTGTGCTAGCAAATTATATCTCTAAAATTTTCGATTGGCAGATAGCCTACTTCATCGGTGGGGGATTAGGACTAATACTTTTAGTGGCTCGTGTAAGTGTATTTGAATCAGGAATTTTTTTAAAAGTGAAAGAGCAAGGTGTTCAACGTGGAAATTTCTTTCAACTGTTTACTCAAAAAGAGCGCTTAGTTAAATTTATTGGATGCATTTTAATTGGGTTACCGATTTGGTATGTGATTGGAATTTTAATCACGTTTTCGCCTGAGTTCGCGAAAGCCATGAATGTTACTGGTGTTGTAGCCGGAGATGCAGTTATGTTCAGTTACATTGGGTTGGCGGCTGGTGATATGATAAGCGGAATAACGAGTCAGATCATCCGATCGCGAAAGAAAACGGTATTCATTTTTATACTGCTTACACTCCTGTTTGTTGTTGCTTTCCTTTACTTGCCAATTCAAAATGCAACAACATTTTATGTTGGATGTTTCCTTTTAGGTTTTGGGGTTGGCTATTGGGCTCTCTTTGTTACGATAGCTGCTGAACAATTTGGAACCAACTTGCGCTCAACCGTTGCCACAACCGTTCCTAATTTTATTAGAGGCACGGTTATCCCACTTACTTTTGCATTCAAATACTTTCGTGAAAGTTTAGGAGTACTAGGGGGAGCCATGTTGGTAGGGATCATTACAATTGTAATCGCCTTTTGGGCTTTACGCTTAATAGATGAAACCTTTGGACGCGATTTGAATTTTGTTGAAAAGGAATAACTTAAATTGCTTTCGCAGCCGTAAAGTTCTAGACTCGCCTATTCAAGCCTCCCTCAATTAGCTTTCAGTGCTTGTTCCAAATCTTCAATTAAGTCTTCAACATCTTCCACACCGATTGATAATCGAATCAGTGAATCACTCAACCCATTTTTGATGCGTTCTTCTTTGGGGATACTTGCGTGAGTCATTGATGCGGGGTGATTAATAAGTGACTCAACTCCACCAAGAGATTCAGCAAGAGAAAATAATTCAACTGACTCCATGAACTTTGTTGCGTTTTCAAGACTATCGTCTTTAAGGGTGAATGATAGCATTCCACCAAAATCACTCATTTGTTTTTTTGCGATTGCATGACCCGGATGATCTGAAAAGCCTGGCCAAAATACTTTTCCGACTTTGGGATGAGCCTGTAAATAGGAGGCAATTTTTTTTCCATTAAAGCAATGGCGTTCCATTCGTAAATGAAGTGTTTTAATTCCACGCAGCACTAAAAATGAATCTTGAGGTCCTGGCACCGCACCACAGGAGTTTGCAATGAAGGCGAGTTCCTGATGTAGCTTCTCATCGTTAACTACAAGCGCACCCATTATCACATCGCTATGGCCGCTTAAGTATTTTGTTACGGAGTGCATAACAATATCAGCGCCAAGCGCCAGTGGATTTTGCAAATAAGGCGAAGCAAATGTGTTATCAACCGCAACTAAAATATTACTCTTTTTAGCGATGACTGAGCAAGCTTCTATGTCAATGATTCTCATCAAAGGGTTGGAAGGAGTCTCCAACCATAAAAGTTTTGTATTCTTATTAATGTAAGCGTTTAAATTTTCAGTATTAGTTAAATCAATGAAGTGAAATTTGATTCCGAATTTCTCAAACACTTTTTTAAACATTCGGTACGAACCCCCATATAAATCGTTACTGGTAATTACTTCATCGCCCGGACTCAATAATTTGATAACAGCATCAGTCGCCCCCATGCCTGATGAAAAGCAGATTCCAAATTTTCCATTTTCCAATGCTGCAATACTTTTTTGTAGTGCGTTGCGGGTTGGATTAGCCCCACGTGCATACGCATAACCTTTATGTTTGGCAGGAGATTCCTGAACATAGGTTGAGGTTTGATAAATGGGAGTCATAATGGCTCCAGTTGAAGGATCGGGCTCAACCCCTGAATGAACTGCTTTGGTACCGAATTTCATGTTTTAATCTGTTTTTGCAATATTAATCAAACTCTCCGCAAACCGATAACCCAAATCGGAATGGCTCCATTTAAGTGGCTGCAAGCGTTACAAACTGCTAGTAATCAAATATTCTCCTTGTCAGTTTAAATCTCTTCTTCTTATTGAATCGGTTACATTATGTAGATTATTCTTTGATTCGATAAAGAGTTTTGTGTTTCGGATAACGATATCCCTGTTTCGTCCTTTTTCGAT
This sequence comes from Cyclobacteriaceae bacterium, assembly GCA_041742535.1. Lineage (GTDB taxonomy): Bacteria > Bacteroidota > Bacteroidia > Cytophagales > Cyclobacteriaceae > ELB16-189. Next base: position 10,823 of record JBGSIM010000074.1, read on the forward strand.
CTTAATTCAATAAAAACACTTTAAAGTGAGATCAATTTATTTTAGATTTAGAGTTATCCAATTTCGCAATTACTTTATCTAATTAATCTGCTATGAGTTCAAAAGTCTATTTCTTGGCTTGTTTCCTGATTCTTAACATTTTCCTGGCTAAAGGCCAAAATTCTGTTGGGATTGGGATTGTAAATCCTAACAAAAACGCAGTCCTTGATTTGGTGTCGCAAGGAAATAATCAGGGACTTTTGGTGCCGAGACTGACAACTGCCCAACGAACAGCAAATTCTTTCACTTCTTCACTGACAAATAATGAGAATGGCCTGTTGGTCTTTGATAGTAGTGATAATACTTTTTATTTCTGGCAAAACAGTCAGTGGCTGCCTTTTAAAACCGGGTTAGAGTTATCAGCGGGTGACGGAATTGCAATTACTGGAAACTCAATTTCAGCAATTCCACAGGATCTTCAATTGACTGGTAGTACTTTAAGTATTACTAACAATCCATCAGCAACATCAATTGATCTTACGCCATTTGCCGGTGTAAATACAGATAACCAAACTCTTACTTATGTTCCGGCTTCTGGCCTCTTAACAATAAGCAGATTGGCTGGAGACCAAAGCGTAACTGTAACCCCAGCGGGATTAGCAGGTGGGGATTTATCAGGGTCATTTCCAAATCCGGTTGTTAATGCTAACTCGATTACGAGTGGGAAGATATTGGATGGAACAATAGCTACTAACGACTTAGCGGATGCTTCAGTTACAGCGGCAAAGTTGGCAGCAACTGGAGTAACGGTAGGCACATATGGTTCAGCCACTCAAGTTCCAAACTTTACAGTTGATGCGGAAGGAAGATTAACAGCGGCTGGAAACACTACGATTGCCGGTGTTACTCCGGGTGGTGTGGCAGGTGGGGATTTAACAGGTACTTTTCCTAACCCGACAGTGGCTGCAAATGCTATTACAAGTGCAAAAATATTGGATGGCACGATAACTAGTGCTGATATTTTAGATGCAACAATTGCAACTGCAGATTTAGCAAATGGATCAGTTACAGCAACAAAGCTGGCAAGCACTGGCGTTGCAATTGGAACGTATGGTTCAGCGACAGAGGTATCACAAATAATAGTTGATGCACAAGGAAGAATTACTTCTGCGAGTAATGTTACCATAACTGGTGCCGCTCCTACAGGTGCTGCTGGTGGTGATTTGACAGGTAACTTTCCTAACCCAACTGTTGCTAACAATACTGTTACAAGCGCAAAGATTCTGGATGGAACGATAAGTAGCGCAGATATTCTTGATGGAACAATCGCTACTGCAGATTTGGCGAATGCATCCGTTACTTCGGCAAAGTTGGCGGCAACAGGAGTTACTTTAGGTTCCTATGGCTCTGCTACTCAAGTTCCAAACTTTACTGTTGATGCACAAGGAAGACTTACCGCTGCAGGCATTACAACCATAGCGGGTGTAGCACCAGGTGGAGCAGCCGGAGGTGATTTAACAGGAACGTACCCTAACCCTACTGTTGCTGCCGGAGCCATTACTCCTGCAAAACTTGCTAATACCGCTGTAGCTGCTGGTAATTATGGTTCCGCTACCCAAGTCGCCAATTTCACGGTGGATGCTCAAGGACGGTTAACCGCTGCAGGTAATACTACCATTGCTGGGGTTGCTCCAGGCGGTGTAGCTGGAGGTGATTTAACAGGAACGTTTCCTAATCCCACTGTTGCAAACAATGTAATTACGAGTGCTAAAATTTTAGATGGAACAATAGTAAGTGCCGATTTGGCAAACACTACAGTAACGGCAGGATCTTATGGTTCAGCTACACAAGTTCCAAATTTTACTGTTGATGCTCAAGGGAGACTAACAACGGCTGGTAACACAACGATAACCGGTGTTGCTCCTGGTGGAGCAGCTGCTGGAGATTTAACAGGAACATTCCCTAGCCCAACTGTCGCTGCGGGAGCAATCAATAGCGCAAAGATTGCTGATGGTAGTATTGGTAGTATTGATATTGCTAATGATGCAATTACCTCATTAAAAATCTTAGATGGTGCAGTAACGGGTTCGAAACTTGCTAACACAACAGTAACTACTGGCTCTTATGGATCAGCTACTCAAGTTCCAAATTTTACGGTTGATGCGCAAGGGAGGTTAACAGCTGCTGGTAACACTGCAATAACTGGTGTAGCACCTGGTGGTGCTGCCGGTGGAGATCTAACCGGAACATTTCCTAATCCAACAGTCGCTGCTGGTGCAATTACAAGCGCAAAAATTTTAGATGCAACAATTGCTACCGCAGATTTAGCGGACGCATCCGTAACTGCTACAAAATTAGCTTCTACGGGAGTGACTTTGGGTACTTATGGATCAGCTACACAAGTCCCAAATTTCACAGTTGATGCTCAAGGTAGATTGACAGCAGCTGGAAATACAACAATAACTGGTGTTGCCCCTGGTGGCATAGCAGGTGGGGATTTATCTGGGACTTATCCAAATCCTCAGATAGCAGTTGGAACGATTGTGAACGCTGACATCAATGCAGCAGCAGCGATTGATGTTTCGAAGGTTGCGCCAGGGATTAATGGACAAGTGCTAACAACAACGGGTGGAATCCCTCAATGGGCGGCTCTTGGTCCAAACACATTAATAACTAATACAGGAACGAGAAATTTATTTGCCGGATTACCAATAGGTGGGGGAGGTACAGATAATGCCTTTTATGGCACATCTGCAGGGGCTGCAAATTCAGGAAATTGGAACGTAGTGATTGGTACTCAAGCAGCTCAAAATAAAGTAACAGGTGATCTTAACACCATAATAGGGTGGGCGGCAGGTCGAGTTAGTACACTTCATCAGGGGAATACTTTTGTTGGAGCGCAGGCTGGAGAGCTGGCAACAACAACAGCAAATATTAGTACACTAATTGGGGAAAAAGCGGGTCAAAATGTTCAGGGAACAGGAAATACAATGGTTGGCGAACGAGCTGGATTGATTACCACTACTGGTTTTTTTAATACATTTATTGGGACCACAGTTGCTGGTAGCAACGTTGGAGGTGCTAGGCTTACATTGATTGGTCATAATGCTGATGTTTCATTACCAACAATTGTGAATTCCTCAGCCATCGGTGAAGCTGCCATTGTTTCGGCTAGTAACAACATGGTTTTTGGTAACAATGCTGTTGTTGGCTGGGGTTTTGGAGTTGCGCCAGGCGCTGCTGCTATCCGAGTAGGAAGTGATGGTACAAATGGAAATGGAGCAACACTTAGTCCATCTGGTGCATGGACTAATGGTTCTGACAGTACAAAAAAATTCAACATTGAAAAAATTGAGTATGGATTGGCCGAGGTTCTAAAACTTAAACCAGTGAATTATAAATGGAAAGTTACAGGCCAGAAAGATTTTGGATTCTTAGCGCAAGAAGTAAAGCTTGTTCTTCCTGAAATTGTTTATGGTGAAGAAGGACAAATGTCTATTTCCTATGGACAGATCACTGCAGTATTGACTAAAGCCATACAAGAACAACAAAAAGAAATTGAGGATTTAAAAAACCAGCTCTCAAAGAGTGAAAAGCAAGTTGAAGCTTTAGAAGCTTCTATTCAAAGTTTAAAAGCTCAGAATTCTGAAATTGCTTCAATGAGTGAAGAGCTGGAGAAGATTAGGAAAATATTAGGATTAGAATCTAGTGTAAAAGGTAAAAAGTAGAATGTTAGAAACACGATTCATAAAAGAAATTTAGTATGAGAAATAAATTTTTTGGAAGCGTATTTCTTGTTGGAATCAGCTTAGGTGCCGGAGCACAAGGTTTTTACAACAAGGGTTCAATTGTAAGCATATCAACTCAAGCAATCTTAACTGTGCCAGATAGTTTGGTGAATACAGGTGCCATTATTAACGATGGTGACCTTAGAATTTCTGGTGCGTGGATTAATCAGGGTACATACGATGCAGGAACAGGGAAAATAAATTTCAATAGTAATTTACCTCAGACCATTAATCATAATGATCAATCATTTGGATTATTAACAATTAGTGGAACAGGCGAAAAACAATTTTTGGCAAATATTACCATCGAGTCCGAGTTGGTTTTACAGAGCAGTAATCTCAAGTCAGTTAATGGAGCTAAGCTAATTTTTGATCCAGGCGCAGTTATTACTGGTGGTTCAGATCAATCACATGTAATTGGGGCTGTCGAAGTGAAGGGTGCAGGTGATTGGTATTTCCCGGTCGGGAATGGAACAACGTATTTACCAGTTGAGGTTTTAGATGTTACCGATGTAAATGCATCAGGTACGCTTATCTTGAATGAGCTTACAAATGAAACATTAACTGGAGATACAGAATTGGCAACCCTTTCAACAAAACGTTATTGGGAACTTGTGTTGAATAGTGGCAATATCAATTCGAGTCTGATTAGATTGCCATTGTCAGGTGAAGATGGATTAGCTAATAATACCGATTTATTAGTGGTTGCGGGAAGTGATGCATCAACAAATGGCTACATAAGCATGGGACAATCTGATTTAACCGGCAACCTTTCATCGGGTTCTATCACTAGTGAGAAGCCTTTGACTTCAAGATTTTATACTGTTGCAGCCTTAAGCGATGAACCACCCATTGAAATTTTCAATGGAGTATCGGCAGGTAATGATGGTAAGAATGATTATTTAAGAATTAAGAACATCGAAGCTTATCCATCTAATAAAGTTTCAATTTTTAATCGCTGGGGCGACAAGGTGTTTGAGGTTGAAGGTTATAATAATCTAATCTCTGACAAACGTTTTAATGGTGATTCTAATCCAGGCGGAAATAAACTACCAGCGGGGACATACTTTTATTCAATTCTAAAAAAGAAAGGAGCCGAATTAATAACGGGGTATATGGAGGTTAAATAGATCGAGTGAGATCAAACTTTTCCAAGTAGTCAGAAACTCGTTTCACAAAGCTTCCGCCCAGGGATCCATCCACCACTCGATGATCATACGAATGTGATAAAAACATTTTGTGTCGAATGGCAATCGCATCCCCGTAAGGAGTTTCAATCACGGCAGGTTTTTTCTGAATTGCCCCTACCGCAATAATACCTACTTGAGGCTGCACGATAATCGGTGTACCCATTACATTGCCAAAGGAACCTACATTTGAAACCGTAAAGGTTCCGCCTGACAGTTCATCTGGTTTTAATTTATTTTCGCGGGCACGCTTTGCCAAATCATTTACTGCTTTTGCCAATCCATTAAGGTTATATTGATCGGCATTTTTAATTACCGGTACAATCAAGTTACCGCTTGGCAAGGCAACCGCCATACCGATATTAATATCTCTCTTCTTAATAATCCGATCGCCATCCACTTGAATGTTAATCATTGGAAAATCTTTGATTGCTTGAATTATGGCTTCAATAAAAATAGGTGTGAACGTCAACGAATCTCCTTCGCGTTTCTGAAATTCATTTTTCATTTTATTGCGCCACTGCACTACGTTAGTGACATCAGCTTCCACAAATGAAGTTACGTGTGGCGCAATTCGTTTTGAGTCTACCATCCGTTCGGCAATCATCTTGCGCATGCGATCCATCTGAATGATTTCATCACCTGCGCTGATGGAGGCGGGTACTAATGGTGAAGATGAACTAATTAATGAGCTACCTGATTTACGATTCTGCAGATAACCCAACAAATCTTTTTTTGTAACTCTTCCCTCTGCTCCGGTACCCGGTACCGTTTCAAGTTCAGCCACTAAAATATTTTCTTCTTTCGCGATATTTTTAACCAAGGGCGAATAAAAGCGATTGCTTGATTTGAAATCAACCATAGCAAATTTGCCAGATCCATTTGACGTGTGCACGGGTTTATCAATAGCAACTGATTTTGCTTCGGGCTTTGATTTTATTTCTTCTGCAGGTGTAGTAATTATTGTTTCCGCATTACCTTCTGTTGAAATGATTGCGATCGGGTTTCCAACTTTAACAACAGCTCCTTTCTGCGCCAAAATTTCTTTTAAAATACCACCATGGGTAGAAGGTACTTCAGTATCTACTTTATCCGTTGCAACTTCTAATACGGATTCATCCTGCTCAATTTTATCACCCGGATTTTTTAACCACGAAAGAATAGTTGCTTCCATGATACTTTCACCCATTTTAGGCATGATCAATTCTACCAGCGCCATGATTTAATTGTTTGATTGCTGTTGCAAGTTAGCATTTTTAGGAGGATTCAAACAGAGCTAAACTCAATTCGGCAATAGGGAAATCTCACCTAATTGTGTTTGCTTATTCCCGTTTTTTTAAGAATAATGATCGGAGAACAGTTCGTTTTACAGTTGATTGAGGCTATGATTCTTATGGCAGACTTTGTCGAATCAAATTCAACACCGCAGCCGAAGACATTTTGATATTAATCATCCTGTCTTTTGAAAGTTGTAATTTTCTGGTGACGGTTTGATACTTATCTGAGTAAGCAATCCAAACGGTGCCCACGGGCTTATCGGTAGTAGCTCCACCCGGCCCTGCAATGCCACTGGTGGCTACACCAACATTCGTATTAAACTTTGCGCGCACAATATTAGCCATCTCAATAATAGTGGGTTCACTCACTGCGCCATACTTCTCAAGTGTTTCGGGTTTTACACCCAGCTGTCGCATTTTTATTTGATAGTCATAAGGAATGATGCTGCCAAGAAAATATTCTGAGCTGCCAGGTACACTCGTTATGAGGTGAGAAAGATATCCACCGGTACAACTTTCAGCAATAGAGAGTGTTAATTTTTTCTCGCGCAACATATTGCCAATCACAACTTCAATTGGGTCTTCACCATAGCCATAAATGAATTGGCCAATTGTATTGTTTAGAGTTTCTGCCAGTTCATTTGTTTCTGCTTGAAGTTGTATCAAGGAATCTCCGAAAGCAGTAAGTCGGAGTTTTACCTCACCCAAGCTGGGTAAGTAGGCGAGTTTAATGTGAGGAGGTAACGCTTTTTCCCAATCTGCAATCTTTTCTGCCAAAAAAGATTCACCGATTCCAATGGTGCGAATTAATTTATGATGAATAACAGGTAGTTGATATTTTTTAGTAAGTCGTGGAATTACTTGTTCTGTCATCATGCGTTTCATTTCATGAGGAACACCAGGCATTGACATAAAAACTTTATTGCCTTTATTAAACCACATGCCAGGTGCTGTGCCAATTGGGTTCGTTATTTTTTCACATGCCGTTGGCAGCTCGGCTTGTTGTCTGTTTATTTCTGTGAGTTCCCGACCTCTACTCACAAAGAATTCTGTTACCTCAGCCAACGCTTCTTCATTCATTTGAAGATCGCAGTTAAAATATTTAGCGAGTACAGATTTTGTACGATCATCGCTTGTGGGGCCAAGCCCTCCGGTAATTAAAATAATATCAGCTCTTTTTTCAGCTTCCGCGAAAGCGGTTAGCATTTCTTCTTCAATATCCCCAACGGTAGTCTTTCGAATAACTTTAATTCCTACTTTATCTAGCTCCACGCTCATCCATTGTGAGTTGGTATCAACAATCTGACCATACAAGATTTCATCACCTATTGTAAGTAATTCAGCGTAGATATTTTTCACAGGAATAGGTTGGTAATTGAGTAATGGTTGCAAAATAGGGTGCAAACATCACATTCCAAATAACAGAGTTGATAATAAATTGACGTGTCAACACATTACTTTTTCCCTACCTTAGCCCAGTAATTATAACCGTATGAAGAGGCTAATTTTAGGTATTTCATTTTTACTTGGGGCATGCACCACCGCTCAAATTAATCAAACACTATCGGACGCCAATAAAATGATTGGTAGTGGTAAACCACTCACCACAGCAGAAGTAAGCGAAGGATTAAAAGAGGCTTTGATTAAAGGTATTTCTAATGGATCGGACCTTGCTTCGCAAGTAGATGGATATTTTAAGAATCCTGCAATAAAAATTCCTTTTCCGCCCGATGTAAAAAAGGTGGAGGATAGATTGCGACAGATAGGCTTGGGTGGTGAAGTTGATAAATTTGTAATGACGCTGAATCGTGGTGCTGAAGATGCTGCCAAGGAAGCGAAGCCAATTTTTATTGCAGCCATTAAACAAATGACCATTGACGATGCATGGGCTATATTGAAAGGTGAGCCTGATGCGGCAACACAATATTTGAAGAGAACGACTTCTGCTGAGTTAAAAAACAAATTTATGCCTGTTATTCAAAACTCCTTGGATAAAGTAAGTGCCACCAAATATTATGGAGATATTGTGAATAAATACAACAGTATCCCTTTAGTACAAAAAGTAAATCCTGATTTGAATGACTATGCAACCGATATGGCTATTCAAGGATTATTTACCATGATCGCCAAAGAGGAGAAAAATATTCGTCAGGATCCTTTGGCAAGAACAACTGAATTATTGAAACGAGTTTTTGGATCGCAACAGAAATAACTATGAGTTTATTTGAAAAACATAATGAGACATTACTAAAGGCAATTGATGCATTGCATGCTCGCACCTTTTATGCCGCTTTCGCGGAACATCCTGCTCCTGCCATATATGGCGAGACAGCGGATGCTGATGGACAAACAAAGTTTAAGAGTTTTTTAGGAAATAAATTTTCTGAACTGAAACAAAATGATGAAGCAAGTTGGGCGGGTCAGGAAGAATCTCCTTACCTACAAGAGCCTTTAAAAATTTCATATCCTATTTTTTCAAGCAGTACGTTGGTGGATCGAGCTAAAACAGGTTTTCATGTTTGGAGAAAGGTAAGTGCCAAAGATCGTGCGGGTATTTTGTTAGAATCTCTAGAACGTATGAAAGCTCGCTTTTTTGAAATAGCGTATGCGACCATGCATACTACCGGCCAAGGATATATGATGGCCTTTCAAGCCTCAGGTCCGCACGCAGCCGATCGTGCTTTGGAAGCTATAGCAGCAGGTTATGAAGAGTTGAATCGACTTCCTCAATCTGCCTTGTGGGATAAGCCCATGGGGAAATACAATTTAAAAATCAGTAAAGAGTGGCGTGCTGTACCTAAAGGTGTTTCGGTTGTGATTGGCTGCTCTACTTTCCCAACATGGAATTCAGTAACCGGAATTTATGGAAGCTTGATTACAGGAAATGCAGTAATTGTAAAACCACATCCCGGTGCGATTTTACCTATTGCAATTTTCGTTGCCGAGATTCAAAAAGTTTTAGCGGAGAACAGTCTAGATCCAACTATTTGTCAGTTGGCGGTGGATACATATGATAAAATGATTACTAAAGAATTGGCTGAGCATCCTGATGTAAAGTTGATTGACTTCACTGGCAACTCTGCTTTTGGAAGTTATCTCGAAGCACTACCGGGTAAAACTGTTTTTACAGAGAAGACGGGTGTGAACTCAGTTATCCTGGATTCGGCTGAAGACATTGATAAGACTGCTGCCAACTTAGCCTTCTCAATTAATCTATACAGTGGCCAGATGTGTACTGCACCTCAAAATTTTTATATCCCGGAAGGAGGAATTAATACACCTTCTGGTAATATTTCGTTCGATCAGTTTGCAGAAAAATTAGTAGCCAATATTAATGGCTTGATTGATAACCCCAAAGCCGGACCTTTTGTGTTGGGGGCAGTGCAAAATAAAAAAACGAGTGAGCGAGTAGTGGAGGCAGAGAAAATTCCTGGCAAGGTTTGGTTAAAGTCGCGATCGTTTGAGAATCCCATGTTTAAGAATGCCCGATTAGCTACTCCGGTAATCGTGGAGGTGGATGCAACCAAGGAAGATGTTTTCAGTAAAGAATTATTTGGTCCTATTGCTTTGTTAATAAAAACTAAAAACACGGATCAATCTATACAATTAGCGCAAGCCATGGCTCAACAGCATGGCGCTATATCTTGTGGTGCTTACACTACGGATGCAGAAGTGAAGGAAAAAATTGCGGATGCGATGTCTTTGGCGGCTACTCCTGTTTCATTTAATCTAACCGGTGGTATTTACATGAATCAGAATGCAGCGTTTTCTGATTTCCATGTTACAGGTGGAAACCCTTCAGGCAATGCAAGTTTCACAAATCCTGAGTATGTAACGAAACGATTTACATGGGTGGGACATCGCGAGCTAGCCTAGCAAGAATGAATAGCTGATTAGAATGATTTCAGTAGCCAACCGTTAATCAACTTTGTATTTCCATTAAGCTCAACACTAGTTTTTTGTTTGGTTGGAAATACTTGATCAGTAATTGCATAACGGCCGTCTGCTGAAAAGACCTCAATAACTGATTGATCTACAAATAGTCGAACGATGATGTTATCAGTTTTAGGTGACACATTTACAGATTCCATGCTCGAAAAATCCTTATTAAAGGAAACATTCCCAGATTTCGTACGATCGAGAAATAACTTTCCTTCTTTATAACCAACTATCGTCTCTTCACTTTTTGATTTAAAAAGCGAAATGCTTCCACCTTCCGGGATTTCAAGTTCCAATTCAAAAGATTGACCGGTCAAGTCTTTTATATCTTTGATTTCTTTACCTCTTAACTTTTTTATTTCGTCAACAGGTTTTTGAGATAATCGAAGTCCAGATTCAGTTTCTGTGAGCGAAAGTTCACGTGGTATGGAAAATGCTCCGCGCCAGGTTGATGTTGGGATTTGGTTTGCATACGTCCAGTTATTCACCCAACCCATCATAACAGTTCGATTGAGTAGATTATTAAATACAATTCCTGCATAAAAATCTTTTCCATACTCCACATACAATGGGTCAGTTTGATCAGATATAAAATGAGTTCCATCAAAGTCGCCAACAAAATACTGCATCCCAACAAAATCAGATCCTGCGGGGTGACTACCTGAAAGCGAGAGTACCCATTTTGTTTTATTGGGCTGTCCTTCAACAGGAAGTTCATATAGATCGGGACATTCCCAAATCTTTAGGGTATCGCCACCATTTCCAAACTCACTCAATAAACTCCAATTCAAAAGATTTTTTGATTCATATAATTGAACTTTAAATAAATCAGGAACAACCAAAGCCATTACCCATTTTTGTTGTGGCTCATACCAAAATACTTTGGGATCACGAAAGTCTTTTCTATCTATATCAAGAATAGGATTCTTGTTGTATCGATTCCAGGTGCGTCCCTTATCATTACTATACGCAAGACTTTGGTGTTGTTTTAATCCTTGATTGTCTTTATGAACATGGGATGTATAGATGGCAATCATGCAGTCTTTCCCCTCACATAATCCACTAGTGTTGTCCTTGTCAACGAGGGCTGTGCCTGAGAAAATCATTATACTATCTCTTGTAGTTGGGTCAAGATATTCTTCAAGAGCGATTGGAAGCTGTTGCCACTTAACAAGATCAGTGCTTACTGCATGCCCCCAACTCATATGTCCCCAGGTGGTACCAAACGGATTGTATTGATAGAAGAGATGGTATTCTCCTTCGTAAAAGACCAACCCGTTAGGATCATTTACCCAATTTTTTTCAGGAGTAAAGTGAAATTGGGGCCGATACATTTCATTTATTAGAACCTCATCATGAGGCCTACAAGAAATCACTGAAATAATCAGTAGGATATATGCAATTGAATTTTTCATTTGAAGAAAAGTTAATTGAATGAACTTTTTACGTATTAAGAGGTAAGCTAACTAAAAAAGAGGTACCCATTCTATATTTGGAACTTACCTGAATAGTTCCAGAAAGCTTCTCCACAGCTTGTTTCACAATATATAACCCCAGGCCTGATCCTTCTGATTTTTCGGTAGCCTGAAAAAACATTTCAAAAATGGAATGAATGTAGTCTTCCTTTATGCCTACGCCATTATCTACAATTCTAAATTCAATCTGATCTCCTAAAAGAGCGGCACTAATTTTTAAAAATGAATTATCTTTTGACAAGTCTGCGTACTTAATAGAATTGGCTATCAAATTACCAAGAATAATTTGAACTCGATTTGGATCGGAGACAATTTCAAGATCTGTCGAAATTTCAAGAGTGATGTCAATCTTTTCAGCATTTGGGAAAAACCGTAAATTTTCTAGGATGGATCGGACTAACGAATGAACGGAAAAAGGTGTTTTTACCATTTCTATTCTGGAATTGCGAGAGTAATCTGATATGTCGCGAATAAATTTTTGAAGACTCTCTACCCGCTCCTCCATCATGACCAGGTAGGTCTTAATTTCCGCGGGATCGTTCGAAAGACGTGTTAGATTAATTAAACCTTTTACAGAACTAAGCGGAGCCATTAAATCATGCGAAGTACTATACACAAATCGATCGAGTTCAGTATTTATCCGTGTTAGTTCAGTATTTTTTTTAGTGATTAATTGTTCATGTTTAATCATGTTTGCTTCTGACCGATAATTAATATTTATTAAGAAGTAAATAATTAATACGGAAGCGATTAATGAACCTCCGAAATTAATGATCAGATTAAGTTGATCTAAATCTCTGCGGTGATAAGTCTTTTCTATTAATGAGTAGTCAGTAATTTGCGAAATAGAAAAAAATATAATAGGAATGAGGATTAATAAAATACCCCTCCATCGTTGTTCATAGCCAAACGCTGCAAGCGCGCCTAAGCTAGTTGGAATGTAAAACATATAAAGCCCAACTTCCTGAGGTTCCACTTGTGCAAAGGCAAATACTGTAAAGTTTACACCAAGTGCTAAAACTACTTTAGCAATTGTATAATATCGCACTCTATTTAAAAGCAATCCTCCCAATGCTACAAGTGAGCAAAATGATTGGAAAATCAAACCATGATAAACCTCGTGGAAAAGGTCAATAAGTATATAAGAAATACAAAGAAAGAAAGTGACCAACGAAAGTTGGCCTACAAGCAACGCTCGTTTATATTCCGTGTGCGAAAGAATGAAATCTTTTCGTCCAAGGAACAGCACTCGAAATGTGTTGCGAATCATTAAAGTAATTGTATTGAAATTTAGTGATTGTTATTTTCTTTTAAAAGAACCATAACTTAATTGCCATCCCCACCACCGCCACAATCATGATTCGCTTAATCCATACTTCACCTGCCTTTACTGACCAGCGGCTTGCGTACCAGCCACCCATGGCATGCCCAATTGCAAGTACGCAACCTACTGTCCAATTAATTTTTCCTTCCCACGCAAAAATAATTACTGCTACCCCAGTGTAAACGATCGCTGAGAATACCTTTACATAATTACTTTTTACAAGCGAAAGATTATTTACGATGCTTAAAACTCCAATGACTAAAAAACCAATGCCAGCCTGAACAAATCCTCCATAGATTCCAACAAATAAGAAACAAATTACACCAATCCATTGCTGACGAGGAGAGAGTTTTTCATCACCCTTTGATTTAGCTGGATTGAAAAGAATTAAGCAAACCGCAACGATCATGATAACAACGAATATTTTTTTAAATAATTCGTCTGACATGCGTGAGGCCAACAGTGTTCCGACAACACTTCCTCCTAACGATGCTAACCCTAAGTAGCCTGCATAAGGCCAAGGGAGTTCAACCCCCTTGCTTTTGAATCCGCCAACAGCGAAAAAATTCTGAAAAAGAATGCCAACTCGACTTGTGGCATTAGCTATAGTAATAGGCAAGCCAATGAAAGTAAGAATAGGAACTGAAAGTAAGGTGCCGCCACCACCTACGGTATTTAAAAAAGCAGCCAGAAATCCCACCAGCACAATAAGCGGATATTCGTACCAGGTCACTTTACTTTTGCATTACGGACAATTTTCGCAAACATTCCCGGGAAGAACCGCTTGATGTATATCGCTAATACTTCTTTTGTTCCGCCAATGTAAACCTCTCGCTTTTTCTTTTCGATAGCACGAATCAATTTTTTGGCAAATTGATCTGGTGTCATTCCTTTTTTATGAGTGTCGTCTTTTTTATTTTGTGCTGAACCATCGCCCATTAATGCTGCAATGCTTAGGTTGGTATTAATCCAACCCGGACAAACGAGCGTGACATAAATATTTTTACTGTCCTTCCAAAGCTCAGCGCGCAATGAATCAAAGAACCCATGAAGTGCATGTTTGGCTGCAGCATAACCCGAACGATAAGGCGTACCAATTTTCCCCATCACACTGGTAATTGTTACAAAGTGACCTGATTTCTGTTTTAGAAAATAGGGAAGAAGATGTTTTGTTATGCCGATAGATCCAAAGTAATCAACTTCCATAATCCTTCTATCAACGTCAAGCGTAGTGTCTTTGGTTAAACTTCGTTGGCTAATACCACCGTTATTAATAAGGATATCGATGTGGCCAAACAATTGAACAGCGGCTTGCGTGCTTAGATTTAAAGTACTCGCTTCACTTAAATCCAGTGGTAGTATTTTAATAAATGGATGCGATGCTGCAATGCAATTTCCCTTTACGCGTTCAAGTTCTTCTTTTCTGCGTGCTGATAGAATTAGTCTGGATCCATGCTTCGCTAGCTGATAAGCTAATGCTTCTCCTATTCCGGAGGATGCTCCTGTTATCCAGATTACTTTGCCGTCAAGTTTACTCATTCGGTCTTTAACTGTTTGTGATTTTGTGAATATACCCAAATGGTGTAAATGCCAATGGCTGTACCAATAGGAAATGAAAATAATTTGAAGCAACCCAATACAAGTAAAAGTGTGAGTGCCCAACTTTTATTATTCAATAACCCAATCCCTCCAATGATTGCTGGGATCGAAAAAAGAATAACGACAAAAACGGCAATAGCCTTAATAAAGGGAACAACCCAAACAAACACCCATTGCGCATCTGGTCCTGCTTCATCCATAATGAATGGAATAAGGATTGAAATAAAAACAGACAACATAATCATCACTAAAATTTGTATGGAACCTGAGATGATATAGAGGATGGCGAGAATTTTTTTGTGAGCATCCATAATAATTTTGTTTATCGTTTAAAATTATTTTTTATCGTACACTACAAAATCGAAATCGAAGGCATGCCGGGAATCTTTTTCGTGATGCACTCGTGTGGTCTCTTCCCAGGCATTATCAATAGCTGGAAAAAAAGTATCCCCTTCAATAGTTCCATTAATTTCAGTAAGATATAATCGGGTGGCGATCGGTAAACTTAGTTTATAAATTTCTGCACCACCAATAATAAATACCTCTTTTTCAGCAGCTTGCTTCGCAAGGTTAATTCCAGCTTCCAGCGAATGAACAACAACACACCCCGGAGCAACAAAATCTTGTTTACGGGTTACAACGATATTCGTTCTATTAGGTAAGGGTTTGAACTTGTCAGGAATGGAGTCGTAGTTTTTACGACCCATGATTACATAATGCCCCTTGGTGGTTTGCATAAAATATTTCATGTCATCGGGTAGATGCCAGGGTAAATCATTATTTTTTCCAATGGTTCGATTCTTAGCGAGAGCAGCAATAAGAGAGATAATCATGGTAACTAATTCGCTGGCTAAATTACTGTTTTTAACCTGCTTTTCGGATGTTCTCTAAGTGATTAAATTTTATTTCCTCTGAAAAAATCAACTACCGTCATTCTCTTCTTGCCTTCGGGTTGAAACTCTTCGATAGAGACGAGTCCATCAGAAGATGTGAGGTGTAGATACGTTTTATTGTCTGTAGTCCACAGTCCACAGTCGACTGTTAACTGTGGACTGTGGACTAATTTACTGCACTTAAAAATCTTGTACACCTTATCATTAATCTTTGTCCAAGCAGCAGGATATGGACTAAGTCCCCGTACAAAGTCAACAATTTTTTCGGTGGGCTGATTCCAGTTTATCTCGCAGGTTTCTTTGAAAATTTTTGGTGCATGTTTGATTTCAATATTCTGTGGTTGTGGTAATGACGGATAATCGCCCCCTTCAATTGCTTTTACAGTTTTTAAAACGAGCCCAGCACCTCTATTCATTAATCGTTCATACAAGGTGCCAACCGTATCGTCTTCGTGTATGATTTCTTTTTCCTGAAAAATGATACTACCTGTATCAATTTCATGTTTTAAAAAAAATGTTGTGACTCCAGTCTCTTTTTCTCCGTTGATAATTGCCCAATTAATAGGAGCCGCGCCTCTGTATTGAGGCAGAAGGGATGCATGCAAATTAAATGTACCAATGGCAGGCATCGCCCAAACAGATTCGGGCAACATGCGAAAGGCCACAACTATCTGTAGATTGGCGTTGTAGCTTTTTAATTCCTCTAAAAACTCAGATGCTTTAAGATTGGTGGGTTGAAGTACTGGTATATTGTACTTAAGAGCACATTCCTTTACGGGAGAGTAACTTAATTTTTGACCTCGACCTTGAGGTTTATCCGGTGCTGTGATTACAGCCACTACATTGAATTTATTTTCTATGAGTATTACAAGCGCGGGCACCGCAAATTCAGGTGTGCCCATAAAAATGATGCGGAGTGTATTCATAATGAAGTTGTAAATATCACAAAATAGAAAGGGAAGCCACCCAGATTTTGTATATTTATCTGATATGGATTAAAAAAATAAGATGAAACTGGCAACGTATATAATCGGTTTACTTTCTGTTATGGCTTTCACAGCTGGGTGGGTGTTTGCAACGCTACATTTACCAGGAGCCAGTGAATTAAGTATCATTGGCCTTTCGGGATTTACTTTAATTTTTCTGCCTTTACTGGTTATTAATAAAGCTAGGTTAGTAATACACCAAGAGCCTTATCGGAAAATCAAATTTATTCTTGGAGTTAGCAGCACCATATTAATAGGCTTGTCAGCTATTTTTAAAGTAATGCACCTTCAAGGAGCGCCCACCATGTTAACGGTAGGAGCGTTCCTTTTTATTTTTGGTTTTCTGCCGCTTTTCTTTTTTCACTTATACAAAAGAGCGATTGCTTAGTTAATCCCGTAACCCTTTCCTCAAATACTTTTTACAGATCGGGCATTCAGTCCATACATGCCCTCGTGCCGGGCAATATTCGCGACCAAAATAAATTATTTGAAGATGTGCTTTGTTCCATTTCTCTTCTGGAATCAATCGCTTTAAATCGTGCTCAGTTTGTTCAACACTTTTTCCATTGCTTAATCCCCACCGATATGCAAGTCTGTGAATGTGCGTGTCAACAGGAAACGCAGGAACTCCAAACCATTGCGTCATTACCACGGATGCAGTTTTATGTCCTACTGCAGGAAGCTCTTCTAAATCTTTGAAACTGTTTGGAACTTGCCCATTGTGTTTGTCGATTAAGATTTTTGAAAGGCCATATATCCCTTTTGATTTCATTGGACTTAACCCACACGGTTTTATGATCTCGCGAATTTCCTCAACCGAAAGCTTGATCATATCATAAGGATTATCCGCAAGTTTGAATAGGGAAGGAGTAGTTTTGTTTACGCGCACATCTGTACACTGTGCCGAAAGTAAAACTGAAATCAATAACGTGTATGCATCTTTATGGTGAAGTGGTACTTCTGGATTAGGATATAATTTTTCAAGGATATGAATGATGTCTATTACTTTTTCCGACTTTGTCATCGCTATTAAGGCTCAAGGAGGACAAGGTCAAGTTTTTTAATAACTGTAAATCCTTTGTCAAATGTTAGAAGTGGAACATTCCGGTAAAGAGAAGATGCGGCTATAATTGCATCCGGTGTTTTGATTTTATACTGCTGTCTTAATTCGATTGTGATTTGATTGATCTCCTCTTGATAGGGTATTTTTACAGATGTGGAAAGAACTTCTGTTATGGTTTTTAATTCATTAGTCGAAATTCCAAATTTACCCTTTAACTCAATTTCAGTTATAAATGAGTATGACCATTCACTATCAAGAAGGGATTTTAAAGCTGGATGCTTATCCAATAAAAAAATAAACGTGTTTGTATCGGCCAAATATTTATGACCACTCATCTCTTACTTTTTTTTGAAAGAGGAGAGGATCACCAAATGCGCCTTTCATTTTCCCGTAGAAATCGGAAAGTTTTTTTCTATTCTTTTTTCGGGAACGAGCTAATTTATCAAGAGCCTTTTTTGTCTCTTCTGGCTTATTTTTTTCTGTTATTCGTACTACCATGATGTTAAAAGTAGTTGTTTTTTTTGTCTTGTCCGAGTTTATGGATACAACAAATACTTAGCCCGTTTGGTTTTAAAAGCATCTAATCCTGGTTTCCAACTGGCGCGAATCTGTTCTTCAGTAAGTCCATCAATAATTTGTTGCTTAAGAACTGTTGTGCCAGCCAGTGTATTAAAATAGGGAATAAAGAATTTCTCTTTATCTGGATACATTTTATAAAACATCAGCACATACTTTAAATCAACTTTGCGTGCGACTGCAACTTCTCTTAAATCCATGCCGTAACATAACTGATTTTTTAAAGGTGGTTCCAATGACATTCCTTTAATGGGCACTGGTGTAAATCTAAAAGGCATGTCTTTCAATAATGGGCTACCTAAAATTAAGAACGGTGTTTGTGTTCCACGCCCCAAACTAATATTAGTACCTTCAAATAAACAGATGGATGGATACAATCGTATTGCCTGATCGTTGGGTAAATTTGGACTGGGTTTTACAGGAAGTGAGTAATCATCATCATGCTTCCAGTTTTTCATTTTGATAATTTCTAACTCACATTTCACTCCTCCTTCTAACCAACCTTCTCCATTAATCATCAATGCATATTCTCCAATCGTCATGCCGTGTGTTATCGGAATGGGATGCATCCCCACAAATGATTTAAGTTCTGGTTGTAGAATAGGGCCATCCACATAACTACCGTTGGGATTAGGACGATCCAACACAATTAATTTTTTTTCATTTTCAGCGCAAGCTTCCATTAGATAATGGAGTGTACTTATGTAGGTATAGAATCGTGCGCCCACATCTTGAATGTCAAATACAATGACATCCAATCCTTTTAGTTGCGCGGGTGTTGCTTTTTTATTTTTTCCGTAAAGTGAGATGACCGGCACGCCTGTTTTATGATCGATGCTATCTTTAACAAGTTCTCCATCAGCGGCATCACCGCGAAATCCATGTTCTGGACCAAATATCCGGACCAGATTTACACCTAGATTTTTGAGTGTATCAGCCAAATGAGTCTTTCCTACAAGGGCTGTATTATTCACCACCAAACCAACTCGTTTGCCTTTTAACAGAGTTGTTACTTCTGTGAGCTGTTCGGCACCCAGCACCAATTGACTTTTCTTCTGTGCCTGGCAGGAAAGAATTGTGCAAAGGAAAAACGCGAATACCAATAACCTGATCATTTCTTTTTATTTTTAGCCTTATATCCAAAATTAAGCCAATCCCTTGAACCTTTCGTACTTCATATCAAAAAGAATCCGGCAGCCTCAAGGCGATAGTTTTTCATCCATCATTCACAAAATAGCCATTGCGAGTATAGCGATTGGATTGACGGCAGCGATTGTTTCGTTTCTGATCATGCAAGGGTTTCAGTCGGGCGTAAAAAATCGAATCTATAGTTTTAGTAACCATTTGCTCATTACAAAATACACGATGAACAATGCAGTGGAAGAACAACCTTTCGATTTTCAAATTCCATTATACAAAGATCCATCGCAGTTTAAGTTTGTAACTCATGTTCAGGAATTCAGTCACAAAGCGGGTCTTATCAAAACCGATGACGAAGTATTGGGCATTGTGTTTAAAGGAGTAGGAAAGAGTTTTAATATTACTCAGTTTGAAGAGAGTTTACTGGAAGGAAAGTTTATTCATTTCTCTGATTCAGGATATTCAAACGATGTACTTCTTAGTCGGGTAATAGCCGATAAAATAAATGCTAAGACCGGAGACAATATTGTTGTCCACTTCTTTCAAAACCCACCACGCTTTCGCAGATTAAAGGTGAGTGGAATTTATGAAACCAACTTATCAGATTACTTTGACAGTAAAGTAATTATTGGCGATATCGGGCTGGTGCAGCGACTAAACGATTGGGCTCCCAATCAGGCAGGCGGAATTGAAGTACAGCTCGATTTGAGTTCATTCAATTCCTTTCAATTGTGGCGAGATGATTTTTCAAGTTATCTGTCTCAGGTTAAGGAGGGAATATTCGATAATCCGGAAGAATCAAATAAAATTTTTGGAAGTATTGGAGCAATTCTCGACTATAAATTTGATTTTGATAAAGTAGCCATGGAAGAATCAGCTTTCCAGATTGGTGAATCAATTGACTATGATTTGTATTTAGAAACGGTTCGCGATAAATACATTCAGGTGTTTGAGTGGCTTGATTTGATTAAGAGACAGGTTAAAATATTATTGGTGGTAATTCTTGTAGTAGTGTGTGTAAATATGATTTCCGTTATTTTAATTTTGGTGATGGAACGCACCCCTATGGTTGGGATTTTAAAAGCCATGGGCGCACAGGATAAATTTATTCGCTCGGTGTTTTTATATAATGGTATGAACCTGATCGTGAAAGGACTTCTATTAGGAAATGCAGTTGGGTTGGGACTTTGTTTTCTGCAAGATCAGTTTAAATTAATTTCATTAAACCCTCATGATTACTACATGGAGTACGTTCCTATTCAATGGAGCTGGGGAACCATAATTGTATTAAACCTGATCGTATTCTTTACTGTGTTGATTGTGCTTCTTTTGCCAACGCGGTTTATCACACGCATCAACCCTATTCAGGCAATTAAGTTTGATTGAGTTGAAGTACACATTGCAACTCCTTTTAAAAGTTTATTAAAAGAAAGAGGCTGCATATGCAGCCTCTTTAATAGCATTTACAATTTAATAGTTATTCTATAATAGTTATTGTACCTAAGTCAGTAACGGTGCCAACAGTTACTGTAACGTTTTCACTTTGTTGTGCTGCGAAACCTTCCTTAGGATTAAAGCTTACTGTGTAAGATCCTGAAGGAACACCGCGCAAAATAAACTTACCTATTTCATCTGTATAAGCAGTAGCTACCGTATCCGTTCCTGCAATTGCAAATACAGCGGGCATTGCCTCAACAGGAGTAATCATACCTTTTATGGCACCACTGGTAGCTTCTTCTAAAGCTCTAATCACTGGTTTCAAGCTGAAGGTTCCATTTCCCTTTTCAACAATTGAACGCGCGGCATCAAAATCCAGAATTACCGTGTAGTTGATTCCTTCGGTTAAATCTGCCTGAAGATTTAATTTAAGTCCTGATTGCTGAGCGCTTGGAGTTGAAAGTTCTTTGGTAATGCCTCCAATTTTTACGCTGTTGTTTGAACCTAGTATAAGACGAATTTGTGAAATCCTTCCTGCAGGTAATTCTGCGGTTGCCAATAACGTATCTAATCCATTACTTAATTCAAGAATGTTATACACACCTTTTTCAACATCGAGTGTCTTCCATCCATCTGACGAATTTCCATCAGAATTATGAACCTCTACACTTTGAATATCAATATTCACTTCTTCATAATCACCGGGAGCATCTGTAAGCCTCACATCAAGACGAGCCGTTTTATCATCATCATTACTACAAGCCAACCAAATCACAGATAACAGTATTAATCCTAAGATTTTTTTCATAATAGTTTGAAATTTTAGTTACAACATTAGTCTGTTAGACTAAGAAACGGTATCAAAGTTTAGTGCCATATAATCGAAAGGAGTATTTATCGATAGGCGGACAATACCAGCAGTTGAACTACTTTAATGCGGATATTAGTGTATTATCAAGAGGCTGCACACTTGAGTTATAAAACGTTACGGTCTTACCGTCTTCACTCACAAGGAATTTGGCAAAATTCCAATCTGGATGTTTACCGGTTTTAGCTTCCAACCATTGGTAAAGCGGATGTTGATCACCACCCTTTACAGATACTTTTTCAAACATTTGAAATTGTACGCCATAGTTCCGCTCGCAGAAAGCAGCAATTTCTTCGCTACTCCCTGGTTCCTGCCAAAGGAAATTATTAGCCGGAAAACCTAACACATTTACTTGTTTGCCATATTGCTCATGTAATTTTTCGAGCCCGGCATACTGTGGAGTTTTACCACATTTAGAGGCTGTATTTACGATCAGCAATTTCTTTCCTTTATAGTCAGCAAAATCAATTTCTTTTCCATCTAGTCCATTAATCTTAAAATCATAAATTGAATCAGCAACGGGACCGGATGGTGACTTGCTTGATAATTTGCTGGCTAGAAATGCGGCAATACCCATAACGCTTAAGATGATTATGATTGATTTTAATTTCACAAATTAAAGTTGAGCAGCTATTTCCATCGGCTTTACCGAGGACTTAAAGAACTTAACAGTTCCGTCAGGCTTCACTAAATACTTGCAAAAATTCCAACTTGGTTCTTCACCCGTTTTTTCTTTTAACCAGGCATATAAGGGATGTTGATCTTCACCCTTCACCGAGATCTTTTCAAACATTTGAAATGTAACACCATAGTTAGCTTTGCAAAATTCAGCAATCTGAACATTGGTGCCCGGTTCCTGGCCACCAAAATTATTTGCAGGAAAACCAAGGATGGTCACTTTGCTACCATATAGTTCGTGCAATTTTTGCAATTCTTCATACTGAGGTGTGTAACCACACTTCGAGGCTGTATTAACAATTAATAAAGTCTTGCCTTTGTACTGACTAAAGTCGATTTCTTTTCCATCGATGGAATCAACTTTGAAATCATAAAGATTGGCTATGGGTAACATAAGAAGGAATAAGATTGCAGCTTTCATAATTGGATTGTTTTAAAAGAGAACACAATTTACAGATTATAGTTTAGCAATTGTTTAAAATATAGGACAGACTCGCTCAGTCTCCCTGATTTTCGTTGTTTATCCTATAGATGAAAACCTTATTTCCTTTATAGATCGTCTCTTTGTCTATAATCATTCCATTTTTTAAGGCCACCTTTTGGGATGGCGTGTTTGTAAGGCTAATAATGGATATGAGGGATTCCGCCAGATGATTTTCAAAAGCAAAGTCTTTACATTTGGCTGCGGCTTCCGAAGCATAACCCATTCCCCAAAATTCAGGAAGCAATGAATATCCTATTTCTAATTCTGTTATTTCATCTACAGTTTGAACCAACAATCCACAATGACCGATAAGATTGCCACTTGATTTTTCAATCAATGCATTCATGCCGCCCATGTTGTTCTCATAGCGCCAGGCCTGTTTCTTATACCAATTTTTGCAAGCATCCTCAGCAGATTCTTTTTCTTCAACCCAATGAAGCGCGGTACTGGGATCTTGAAAGAATTTTAACCAGGCATCATAATCAGAATCGAGAACGGATCGAAAATTCAATCGGGTAGTTTGTTGTCCATGGAGTAGATAGTTCATGGATTAAATCATTTGAATTACATCTGTTCAGGTACTCTAATGCCGAGCAATAACATCGCCCTCTGAATCACTGTGGCAGTAACTTTTGAAAAAGCAATTCTGAATTTCAGTTTTGCAGGATCACTTTCGTTGAAAATTGGGATGGCCTGGTAAAACTGGTTGTACTCTTTCGCCAACTCAAAGGCATAGTTGGCAACCAATGCCGGTGAATATTCACGAGCGGCCTCTTGTAATTTATTTGTGTATTGATTGACTTTAAAAATTACTTCGCGTTCAGCAGGCTCTAATGATTTTACATCCTGAACAGCAGGGACAATATTCATCGACTCCGCTTTGCGCAGAATAGATTTTATACGTGCGTGTGTATATTGAATGAACGGACCGGTATGACCTTGCAGTTGAATCGATTCCGTTGGATCGAACATCATCCGTTTCTTCGGATCTACTTTCAACAAGAAAAATTTTAACGCTCCTAAGCCAATCATTTCGGCAAGATCATCTACGTCAGAGGCACTCATCTCATCGATCTTACCGAGTTCTTTGGTTTGCTTGGCGGCTTCTTCCACCATTTCATCCATCAAGTCATCAGCATCTACCACTGTGCCTTCGCGACTTTTCATTTTGCCGGTTGGCAAATCCACCATACCATAGGAGAGGTGATAACATTTTTTTGCCCACGCATATCCGAGTTTACTCAAAATCAAGAACAACACTTTGAAGTGATACTCTTGTTCGTTACCTACTGTATAAACCTGACCTTCTATTTTTGGGAAATCGCGGAAACGCAAAATAGCCGTACCAATATCCTGAGTCATATACACCGAAGTGCCATCACTGCGCAACAACACTTTTTGATCTAGCCCATCGGAAGTTAGATCAACCCAAACCGAGCCATCTTCTTTTTTGAAGAACACACCTTGCTCTACTCCGCGCAGCACTTCTTCTTTACCTAATAAATAAGTAGTTGATTCATAATACAACTTCTCGAAGTCAACACCCATGCGTGTATAGGTAGCATCAAAGCCAGTATATACCCAGCCGTTCATGGTGCTCCAGAGTTTTAATGTCTCCGGATCTTTCTGCTCCCATTGCTGAAGCATTTGCACGGCTTGCTTCATAATAGGGGCTTGCTTCTCGGCTTCTTCCTTAGTCGCACCTTTCTCTTCAAGCTCTTTACACTGTGCTTTAAAAGTTTTGTCAAACTCTACATAATATTTACCAACCAGCTTATCACCTTTCAAGCCACTGCTCTCAGGAGTTTCGCCATTACCATATAGCTTCCACGCAGCCATAGACTTACATATATGAATGCCGCGGTCGTTAATGATTTGTACTTTGTGAACGGTATAGCCAATCGCTTTATAAATCTCGGCAACAGAATAGCCCAAAAAATTATTTCGCAAATGACCTAAGTGCAAAGGCTTGTTGGTATTAGGGGAAGAATACTCCACCATAAGTTCACGCCCTGTTGGTTCGGCAATTCCATAATTAGCTTGCGCGAAAATTGATTCGAACACCTGAATCCAAATAGCATCGCTGATTACTAAATTCAAAAAACCTTTCACCACATTAAACCGACTAACAATTCCGGAATTAGTCTGCAAATATTCTCCCACCAACCGCGCAGTTTCTTCAGGACCTTTCTTCGAGATTTTAGTTAACGGAAAACACACCAACGTATGCGAACCCTCAAACTCAGCATTTGTTGGTTGCAGTTGAAATTGCTCTATCGTTTGATTGAAAAGTGCAGTAACTGCTTTTTGTATTTCAGTACGAAGGGTGAGGTCTAAATTCATGGTAGTTAATAAGTCTATAGTCCATAGTCGATAGCCAATAACCACTATGGACTATTGACCATTGACTAAGAACTACATATCCAGTATATAAGCAAACATCAAAGGCGCAACGATAGTCGCATCACTCTCCACAATAAACTTGGGAGTTTCAATACTTAGTTTGCCCCACGTAATTTTTTCGTTCGGCACCGCACCCGAGTAAGAACCATAACTTGTTGTGCTATCGCTTATCTGGCAGAAGTAACTCCAGAACGGAACGCCATCGCGCTCTAAATCCTGATGCAACATCGGTACTACACAAATCGGGAAGTCACCGGCAATACCACCACCTATCTGGAAGAACCCAATACCATGTTCACCCGCATTGTTGGTGTACCAATCGGCTAACCAAACCATGTATTCAATACCACTTTTCATGGTACTTGCTTTCAACTCACCAGTTAGCACATACGATGCAAAAATATTTCCCATCGTGCTGTCTTCCCAACCCGGAACGACCATCGGCATGTTGCGCTCTGCGGCTGCAATCATCCAGCTATTTTTTGGATCGATCTCATAATATTGTTTCAGAACGCCACTGTTAATCATGCGAAACATAAACTCATGTGGAAACAAACGCTCACCACTATCTTCAGCATCTTTCCACACTTTAAATAAGTGCGACTGCAATCTGCGGAATGCTTCTTCTTCTGGAATACATGTATCCGTTACGCGATTCAAATGATTGCCCAACAACTCCCACTCTTGCTCAGGTGTAAGATCGCGATAGTTAGGAATGCGCTTGTAATGTGAGTGAGCCACCAGGTTCATGATGTCTTCTTCCAGGTTGGCACCCGTACACGAAATGATATGCACTTTATTTTGACGAATCATTTCAGCGAAGCTGATGCCGAGTTCGCCCGTACTCATGGCACCGGCCAGCGACACCAACATTTTTTTGCCTTCTGCAATATGTTTTTTATACCCTTTCGCAGCATCTACCAGCGCGGCTGCATTAAAATGGAGGTAATTCTTTTCAATAAAGGTGGAGATCGGTCTGTTTTGGCTCATGATTGTGCGTTGAATTTTGGTGCGAAAATACGCAAACCCTTTAAGGTTTCAAGGGATTTAACTTAAGTAGGCAAGTGGAAGTTAACAGTAGGCAGCCGGGTAAGTCTTATTGGAAATTATTTAAGCTAACTCTGCTCGATCACCTCCAAATGAGAAATCAGGTCGTGAAAATATTGAGGCGACCATATTTCCAACTTGGTACTGTTTGGTATAAATCGGATGACATCCGCTTTCACTTTTTCTATATCTACCTGGTCAATCTTTCTTGCAAGTAGTTGTCTAAACTCTTTTTCTGTAAAAGCTCCTGCGGGCAAATCATTACTTGCGTTGGCACGTTCCATAAAATGACCCAAGTGCAGGGGTATCTTGTTTTTTATGTACCACTCTAAGTCATACCAGTCACGTCCCTTTACATTGTTTTTCCATTTCCGAAAAAGTAACGCATGCATTTTACCTGAAAATAGAAAGGGCAAGGAAAAACACTTCACGTAAAAAGAGAATGGTTTGAGTAGAAGTTTTTCTTCTGTCTCAAATCCTGTTGGTGGAATAATGTCCACCTCAATTTTTATTTTAATGTTGACGGGCTGGTTCATACCCGCTTGTGGAAGTACGCCTTCCAGCACAAGCTCTTTCCAGATAGTCTCTGATTTAAGAAATGCAGATTCAACTTGACTTTCGGTGCTCTTCCTTTTGTCTTTAATAGAAACCTTCATACCCAGCGATTCAAATTCAGCATGAACTGCGCTCAGATAATGATCGAGTTTAAATTCGGAGTTTACTTCTAGTAACGAAAAATCAAGATCTTCCGAGAAACGATCCAACTTATAAAAAATTCGCAACGCGGTTCCTCCATAGAAAGCTGCCTTCTCAAAGAAACCGGCACGATATAATCCAGCCAATGCTACCTCCTGCATAATCTCACGCAATGCTGACTGAGCCTCTTCTTTATTTGCGGGTTTGTATTCTGCTAGCCAATCTTTTATCATAAATCATTGATTGCATTAATAACCATTTGCAAACTTTCCCCTTTAAGGGCTTGAGGTATCCATGTTGCCATTTCATCTGTACTGAGTTCTTTCAACTTCTCCGTGTCCATGCGCATATTCTCTATTAAAAACTGGTGCGCACTTTTCTTACTTCTGAACAAAATCCCCGAGGTGGTTATAATTTTATCGCAAATGGCTTTTGCTGGCGATGCCACCATTGCATACTGATCATCGGAAAGCATTACGCGTTGTATTCCAAAAGCATAATAGGGTAAGGAAAGGCGTGTATAGGTAAATGTACCTGCAGATGTTTTAAAAGTACGGGAAGCTTTAGTTGTCATGCTGGCAATTTCATAAACCCGTTCGGGTATGTATCCATGATGTGCCAAAGCAGTTTCTACAGAAATGTAACTTGGTCCCAGAATGTGATTAGCCAATAGAAAAGGTTCAGTCTTTGCGGAATTCAACCTTGGTCCTGCTATGTAAAGCCCTTTCTTAATGGGTAGAATCAGCCCATCACGCATTAGTTTATGAATCTTGTCATTGGGCTGTTTAAAGGACTTCAGTAGTGATACCAACAATTGGTGGGTAAGTGGCTGATGTGCATGCTGCCGGATGAGAGATACATAATCCATTTACAAATGTAATATTTTGATAGGATAATCTATAATATGCAGATTATTATATGATAATATTACAATATTTACAAGAGGATGGATGGCGGCCGGGCGGGCTGTCGGCCCTCGCCAGGCCAACGCGCTTGCCACTTCGGGCTCAAACAATTGCCACATCCCTGCCGCAAATGAGGCTTCGGAAAGAGGTTGGTGTTAAGTATATTCACATGTTGACAACCCATTTTTCAGGACAATTCAGACCAATGGAAAGGACTTTTGGGGCCGATAAGTAATACTCTCTAATAAGCATGAAATTTTATATTGGAAATCATTTCGAAAATTTTGCAGATCAATACAGAGAACGAATTGCAAATGAGATTAACTCACAAACGGACTCATATCTTTTAAATGTGAATGTTGATGACTACAAATCTCACCTTGCTCAAAAGTACACGCTTGATATTCCAGAATTCCACTTTGACAAAGTATTCGTAGATTCGGCAGAAAGAGATATTTCTGCCTCCCAATTCCCTGCTGAATTCATGTTTCTCGATCGAGACAAATCAGTACGGAAGCAAGTTGTCATCTATCACATTCCATACACTGGGAATATTGAACTGTTGCAACTGAGACCGAACCCTTTTGCATTAATGAGTTATGACGCTAACATCGATACTCGACAAAATTGTGTATTAATTGAAATAATAAATTATTACAACGATCCTGAAAAAATAAAACAACAGTATGATCAAGAAATAAGATACCTATCTTCAAACTATGGAAATATTCGAAATAATCTTCAAGGTCTTAATTATAGTTTGGAGCAAACTACTA
Source organism: Cyclobacteriaceae bacterium (assembly GCA_041742535.1). Taxonomy (GTDB): domain Bacteria; phylum Bacteroidota; class Bacteroidia; order Cytophagales; family Cyclobacteriaceae; genus ELB16-189. The sequence goes on from JBGSIM010000074.1 coordinate 39,343, forward strand.
CTTCTTTAATAAACCAACGAAAACAACAAGTTCTTCAGAAAAGTAACCTTTTAGCATCACTTGGTGTACCAATAAAAAAGAGGGATGGTATTGCTGAAACATTCTCTGTCCCAAATCCGAAACTAAAGGAAAAAATAATTGTAAAGCCGATTGTATATGAAAAGGACTTTAAGCCAGAACCTGCTCTTGATGAAAATAACTATCGAAAGATTTTAAAAATTATCAATGATGTGGGTAAGAACTTTGAAAGACTACCTTCAACTTATAAAGGTAAAAGTGAAGAAGATATACGCGACCATATAATTTTAATACTTGACCCTAATTTTGAATTAGGAAGTGCCAGTGGAGAAACTTTTAATAAAATTGGAAAGACAGACATTTCGTTAAGATATGACAGCAGTGTTGTTTTTATTGCTGAGTGCAAGTATTGGAAAGGTGAACGGGGATTTATCAGGACAATCGACCAGCTTTTGGGCTACCTAACATGGAGAAACGCCAAAGTAGCCATAATTAACTTTGTTCAAAATGAGGATTTTACTGAGGTGCTAGATAAAGTAAAGACATCAATTAAGACCCACTCGAATTTTTTGAAAGAACAAAATTCAAATGATGAGACTTGGTTTAATTACAAGTTTCATCTTAACGGAGATAGAAACAGACAGCTTGATTTAGCAATTATATCATTCCATTTACCAAAGTGAGATGATGAAAACGGTTTCAAATTTCTGTCAGGTCTTCCGACCTGATAGTTTTATTTTAACTTTTTACTCAAAACTTAAAATTCAAGAGCGTTCTGGCAGAAATACTTGCGCCAAAAAATATTGGCTGATATCTATTGCGAGTAACTGGAGGAAAAATGCTATTATTAAATAATGTTTTCTAAGTTCCTCTTCTTACTTATTGCGCTATTAGGCTCGCATGTATTTGTCAGCGGACAATCAACTATTGAAGAATACGGAATCGTAATGAAAGATGAGAGAATCACGCTCTATGAGCGATGGGTATTTTTTCTAGACACCAATATTAAAGGGAGAGAAATACAGGGTGTTTTTGAGACTTCTGCTTCCATGGATAAAATGCTTACAACAGTGGTTGATGAAACAAGAATCAGGGAATGGCAAACGAACATTATTAAATACCAGTACATTCCAGGTAGTGATTCCATCTGGCATACGTACTGCTTATATAAAATGCCCTGGCCCCTCAATAATCAGGACTATCTATTGAAATACACATTAAGAAAACTGACGGACAATCTCATGGTGCTTTCATTTCAAGATTCGTTAGATGAACAATTGGCTCCCTTGAATAAGAATGTTGATCGTAAACCGACCATTGGCCAATGGCAGTTTGAAAAACTTTCGAATGGTAAAACCCATGTCATATATACGATAGTAACCAAACCAACCGGTTACCCCCGTTTTATTACAGACCCTATCGTGCGTAATAATTTAATGAGTATTATCAATAGCTTAGTTGAAGTAGCCGAAAAATAATTATTCGTTTCTTGTAATTATAAAGACAATATTCTTCTTTCAATAGCAAATGTCATGACTGCATAGAAAAATGATTTGTGTCATGAGTTGAAAAATGAATCTTTATAAACCCTATCACTAAGAACATCTTATTATGGAGGAATTTCGTACCAGCATCTTTGAGAAGTCAAAAAAGAGAGCAAGAAGGCGTCTGCTGTACAATGTTGGAATTTTCGGTGCCATCGCAGCCCTTTGGATTTTATACTTTGGTGGATTTCCCTTGGTTGGATTAAAAACAGCTGTAGTAACTTCAGCAGCATTGTTGGGAATCAAACTTTATGATGATAAGTACATGGGCATTACCGCCTATGGAGAACGAAGCGCCAACCTGGTAATAGCACAGGAGTACTTGGAAATTCGAGATGTTGTCATTCCATATTCCGAACTTACCAATTTGGTTATTTATGTGGATGAATATTTAGGCATGCCAAAAGAAATCTATGGTATTCATCATGGTGGTAACAACTTAATAGAGTTTGACAGGCAAGGGAAATCAGTTTCAATTAATTATGTTATAAAGAACAAGCAAGATTTTCAACGAGTAAGCCTATTGGTTGATGGGATTGAAAAAAATCCAAACCTGAAGAAGAACCTTCGTAAACTTTCATAATCACATTTAAGATAAGAGAAACAAAAGCCCCATGAAGTTTAACTCCATGAGGCTTTCAATGTTAGTTCAATCAACTACCAAACCACAATCCTTTCACTTTCGGGTTTGTACATTTTATCTCCAGGCTGCACATTAAATGCTTTGTAGAATGGAGTGAAGTTCATCAGTGGTCCGTTTACACGCCATTGAGGAGGTGAGTGCGGATTGGTGTTTACATACATGCGCAAATATTCATCACGGGTTTTTACCCGCCAGATTCTTGCAATCGATACGAAGAAGCGTTGATCGGGTGTGAAGCCATCCAACTTAGTGGTGTCTTGTCCTTGTGCAGTTAATTTAAAAGCATCGTAGGCAATAGCTACTCCGGCAATGTCAGCAGTATTTTCACCAACGGTTAACGCACCTTTTAAATGAATTGAATCAAGCACGGTAAACGAACTGTATTGATCAATCACCTGTTGCGTGCGTGCTTTGAATTTTTCGTAATCATCTTTTGTCCACCAGTTTGTTACGTTCCCGTCTTTATCAAACTGCGCTCCCTGGTCATCGAAGGAGTGAGTAATCTCGTGACCAATCACCATGCCAATACCACCATAGTTCAATGCATCGTCAGCATTCAAGTCAAAATACGGAGGCTGTAAAATCCCGGCAGGGAAAACAATTTCATTTAAAGGTGGATTGTTATAGGCTGTAACGGTAGGCGGGGTTGGTCCCCACTCGGTACGATCAACGGGTTGACCTATTTTTGCAATCATGTAGTTGTAATCATTCTTATTGGCCGATAACCGATTTTCGAAATACGTGCCTCTGTTCACTTCTACATTCGAGTAATCCCGCCACTTATCAGGATAACCAATCTTTTCTGTGAAAGCATAAAGTTTTTCTTTCGCTTTTGTTTTCGTGGAATCACTCATCCACTCAAGTTTAGTGATACGAACTTCAAATGCTTTTTTCAGGTTATCCACCAATTCGCGCATGCGTTTCTTGGCTTCAGCCGGGAAATATTTTTTTACATATAACTGGGCAAGTGCATGACCTAAAGAACGGTCTACTGCTTCAGTAATTTCTTCCGCGCGTGGTTTTTGCACGGCTTGTCCTGTTAATATTTTCGCATAAGCGAATGAAGCATCTGTAAAAGGTTTACTTAAAAAATTAGCGAATGCATTAATGGAACGCGCCTTTAGGTAAATTTTCCAGTCGTTAATTGAAACTGATTTGAGTAATGTATTCAACTTATCGTAATAAGCGGGTTGTTGCATGTTAACAGAATCCACCTTCGCGCCAAGCTCATTCAATAAAGTAGTCCAGCCAATGTTAGGCTGTTTTTTAGCGATATCAGCAACGGCCAATTTGTTGTAGTTCGCTTTTACATTTCTACGCTCAATGTTAGTCCTATGCGAAGTGGCTAGTTGTTTTTCTATTCCATAAACTACTTCAGCATTTTTTGTTGCAGTGGCTGCATCGGTGCCTGTTAGCTCAAACAAGGTGGCGATGTATTTTTTATAACCGTTTTGAATACCAACTGTTGTAGAGTCGGTTCTGAAATAATAATCGCGTTCGGGTAATCCAATCCCCGTTTGTGATAGCGATACAATATTTACTGAACTATGTTGAGCATCAGGCCCCACTCGGAAACCAATAATAGAACCATTGCTTGTCTTTTGCGCTTCCGCAACAAACTTCATCATGGAAGGCACATTCGTGATTGCATCAACACTTTCCAAAATTGGTTTGATGGGTTCATACCCACGTTTGTTGATGGCTTCAGTATCGAGTCCTGAAGCATAGAAGTCACCGACTTTTTGTTCAATACTCCCAGCTGCGTTATTGGCGCTAGAAACGCTATCTAAAATTGCCTGCAGGCGAATGCGCTGGGGGTAATTTAAAAATGAATAAGAGCCAACACCTGTTTGACTGGCCGGTATTTGAGCGGTATCGTACCAGATGCCGTTGGCGTAGCTAAAGAAATCGTCTCCGGGTTTTTTGGAGAAATCGATTCCCGTAACAACAACATGTTTTGCATCGGTATCAGGGGCTTGCTTGCAAGCTCCTCCCAGCAACAAGGCCAGCGAAAAGTAAAATAGTTTTTTCATAATTTATGGTTTAGGGTAATCTTCTGTGACATCGTAAGAGCATCTCTAAAAACCTAAAAACATAACCGTCATTCAGAGGGAGGTACGACCGAAGAATCTTTTTTTTCTCCGAATTGCGAGATTCTTCGCTCACGCCTGCCTTTGCCGAAGCGGCTACGTGCAGGCAGGCTCTGAATGATGACTGAGGTTTTTAGAGATGCCCATAAGATTAACTCTTCAAAAGTATAAATGATTTAGGTGGAAATATGCCTGCAATGTGTGAGCGGTAAAAAATCACTTTACGTGCGCCTATAAAAATGATCTGCTAGAGTATGATTTCCTGTTAGATACCATAAAACGGAAATTAACGTTAGAAAACCGTTGTGGGTAGGGGTTTAACTTCTGTTGGTTGTCCTAAAAGCAAAGTAAGTTATCTTTGAATACGTATGAGTTTAATGCTATCTGTTCGCGGGCGAAGTTTCAACCTGTCTTTACTATTCTTTTCATTTTTTGCTGGTTCCCTTTATGGTCAAAGCTCAGTAATTGAAAAATTTGATCTGGTAAAAGAGGATTCTCCAATTTTTGTGTACGAACGCTGGATAACTTTTCCCGGCAAGGTGCCAGAAGTTAAAGCCCGTGAGGTAAAAGGTGAATTTTTGATTAACTCTTCCATGTATGAGATACTCACTATTTTGAAGGATGAATCGAAAATTCAAACGTGGCAAAGTCACGTCAATGATTTTAAAGTCTACCCTCAACCCGACACATCGTATTGGTTTGAATATTCCTATCACGACATTCCGTGGCCGGTGAGTGACCAGGATCATTTTTTACGGTATAATTTGGAAGAGGTAATTCCGGGCAAAGAGTTATTCATTCGTTTTGAATCGATCGTTAATCCTAAACTCTCACCAGTAAAGAAAGGAGTAACCCGTATGGAACTGGCAGGTAGTTGGAAATTTGAACAGCTATCGCCCGCGCAAGTGAAAGTAACGTATCGAATCCTTTCCATGCCCAGCAGCATTCCACGCATGTTTACCGATCCGGTAATCAGAAGTAACTTGATGAGTACGATAAAAGCGCTGACCAAATTGGCAGAACAGAACTAATGTTATGTTAAATCTAAATTGATGGTTGGGTTTAATTGACAATGCCCTGACCAACCAAACGCTTTGTCAACTGTCAACCTGAAACCGTCACTTGTAATTAACTTAGCACTAGTTTATTTACTCAGCCATCACTGGCCTTGCCATAATCGACTTGGCAGAAGCCTCCATAATTTCAAAAGCACTTTCGGCCATTCTGTTTTCGGTATCTAATGTTGGATTAACTTCTACAATTTCCCAGGCGCACACGCTTGGATGTTTGCAAAGTTCTGCGTTCAAGGTTTTCGCTTCTTCTACCGTTATTCCGTTAGGCACAGGAGTACCCGTTCCGGTGGAGAACCGACTATCAATACTATCAACATCAAAGGATATATAAATCAGATCGCAATGATCAAGCATCTTCAATGCATTTTTTGCTACCTGCTCAGCACCAGATTTCCGAACATCTTCAACTTCAATAAAATTGATGTTGTATTTGTTCAGCAAATAGTTCTCTGCTTTTTCTAAATCGCGAACAGCTATGTAAACAAGATCTTCAGGATTAATTTTTGGGCCCGGCATCCCCACGTTTTTAATTTGCTCCCAATAATCAAGTGTTTCGCCACGTGGGTCATTAACTTTACATTCAAAATTATCGAACCCACATGCCATAGCTACAGGCATGCCATGCATGTTACCCGATGGCGTAGTGAAGGGCGTGTGCAAATCAGCATGCGCATCAATCCAAATAACGCCTAATCGTTTTTTGGGATGTGCCTTTTTTATTCCCGCTATGGTTCCGTAAGCAGTTGAATGATCGCCCGCCATAATCAACGGAAAGAAATCATCAAAAATTTGTTCGTATACTTCAAGACATACACGCTCTTCCATGATTAATGTGCCATCAATAAACTTGGCGTAAGCATGTTCTGCACCGTCAAACAGAAGTTCGTTTACGTTTTCAACTTCAATTGAATCGAATTTTCGGAATAGGTCGGACTTTAAATCAAGGCTGGCAATTTTCATTGCTTCTACGCCCAAACTTGCACCGCGTGTACCGGCACCGATTTCGGACTTCACCTCAATGATTTTTATTTCTTTCACGGAATGGATAATTTAATCTTTAGGAAACAATGGATTCTCACAAAATGGGTCAAATGACCCTCCTGGTAATGCCTTCAGAAGTCGGGCAAAACATGCTGGCCCGACTGACCGGGGACTAAATACATGTAGGAAACGTGATTAACCATGGGGTTGTAAATGTGTTGTAAAGATGGCAAATTTATCTCAATATTGCACCTCAAATTTAGGTTGATGGTTATATCGTTGATCGTTGTTACGTTCCAGCTCAAACCAGCAGCCGCTAAAATAACAACGAGTAATCAACCATGAAGAGCTACCGTGAACTGATTGAGCAAACTTTTGAATTCCCACAGAAAGAATTTAAAGTTCGCGAACACGAGTTATTGTTTAACGATGTACCTTTAATGGATATCATTAAGCAGTATGGCACCCCGCTAAAGATTACTTACCTGCCGCGTATCAGTGAAAACATTCGTTTTGCACAAGCAACCTTTAACAATGCCATTGAGCGTTTTAAATATAATGGCAAATACACGTATTGCTATTGCACAAAATCATCGCACTATGATTTTGTGTTGGAAGAAGCATTAAACAATGATATTCATATTGAGACCTCATCGGCATTTGATATTCCGATTGTTAGATCGTTGTATGAGCGCGGTAAAATCTCAAAAGAAACCTTTATCCTTTGTAATGGTTTTAAAATGCCAAAGTATAAGGAGTATATCACTGATTTATTGAATGATGGATTTAATTGTATTCCTATTCTTGATAACCTGAGTGAAATTGATACCTACGAACAAAATGTAAACACTCCTTATCAGGTAGGTATTCGGGTTGCAGCCGATGAAGAACCAAAATTTGAATTTTATACTTCGCGTTTGGGTATCCGCTACAGCGATATTATTCCTTTGTACAAAGAAAAAATCCAACCCAGTAGCAAGGCATCGCTTAAAATGTTGCACTTCTTTATTAATACTGGGATTAAAGATACTGCTTACTACTGGAGTGAATTGAGTCGATTCATTTTTAAGTATTGCGAGATGAAAAAGATTTGCGATACGTTAGACTCAATTGATATTGGTGGTGGTTTCCCCATTAAGACTTCACTCACCTTTCAGTTTGATTATAAGTATATGATCGAACAGATTGTAGAAAACATAAAGTGGATCTGCGAGAAGAACAATGTACCGGTGCCAAACATCTTTACTGAGTTCGGAAGTTTTACGGTAGGAGAGAGCGGAGCGGTACTTTACTCAATGGTAGATCAGAAGTTGCAGAATGATAAAGAGCTTTGGTATATGATTGATGGTTCATTCATCACGCACTTGCCAGATGTTTGGGGACTTAATCAAAAATACATTTTGCTTTCGCTGAATAAGTGGGATGACCCCTATCATAAAGTAAATATTGGTGGTCTTACATGCGATAGTCATGACTATTACAATTCAGAATCGCACACGGGCGAAGTTTTCTTGCCAATGATCACAGATGAAGAACCTTTATACATTGGATTCTTTCATACCGGAGCCTATCAGGAATCATTGGGTGGATATGGAGGTATTCAACATTGTTTGATCCCGGCACCCAAACATGTGCTGATCAATCGCAATGAGGACGGAGAAATTACAACCGAACTTTTTGCGGAGGAACAAACCAGCCAAAGCATGATGACCTTGTTAGGGTATCAAAATGAGAAGCCAGTTCCCAAGGCTTAAGTCATTAATTAAGAGTTAGATTAAACATTAAAGCCGGGGTTCCGGCTTTTTTTGTTTGTACCTTAATGCTTATAAAATCCAAAACTAGTTATCTTTACTTAGCTCATTTGTCTCAAAGGCTCTTCAAAAATTCTGTATGAAATTTATATCAGCTTGTTTGTTTGTGTTGATGATCTTAATGTTTGCTGCCCAGTTCTCAATGGCACAAGATCTTTATTCCGCACGTGGCTATTGGGAAGAGTTGCATAAAGAAACCTACAAGAAAATAATAGATAAGCGTGCTAAAGGAGATTCATTAACGGATAGTGAACTTTCTTACCTGAAGGATTACGAAGTTTATCTGGATACCTACTATCAGCGCATGGCTGAGACTGAAAAAGTTAAGTACGAGCAAATGAAAAATCAGTGGGATACCGAAGTGTTGGTTACTCAGTCGGTAAGCCAAGAAGATTTTGAACTGAGACCCCGTGATCGAGTTTTCAATGGACTTTATGGGTTGTATTATGGAACAACCATAAGTGTAATAACCAATATGGATGGTGCAGGTGCGGTTGGCGTTCCATTAATTATGGCTGGTTTGTGGCAACTTGGTCCAGTGATCAATCCAAAAAAATATGAAAATATTACTCCAGCTACAATTCGTGCTGGAAATACAGGTAAGTTTCTTGGCTTGGGATATGGAGCGCTTTTGGGTGTAACTGTGGGTGGCCAATCGGATAATGTCGGAGAATTTGCACTGGGTTTCTCAGCCATTGGAAGCATTTCATTAGGTGAAGTTGCCTTTCAAATTCAGAAAAAGAGACCGGTCTCTGAGGGTCATATAGAGATGATGCGCCACTATGGCTTTCTGGGACCAGGTGTTGCATTTTTGGGACTCGGATCCACTGAACCGGATAATACCAACCTAATTGCCGCAACGATATTGGCGGGTGGAGTTGGAGGCTTGCTTATAGGAAATCAAGTTGCTAAGAAATATGATTATACCTCAGGAGATGTTGATGCGATTAGTTCACTTACGCTAATAACTGCCGGGCTTGGCTTTACAGCAGCAGCTGAATCTTTTGATAATGGTAATTCACCGGGACTTTTATTGATTCCGGCAGCAACTGCCATTGCGGGCACAATATGGGGCCAAAAAGCCGTGAGGGGTATTAGATTAAGTAAAAGACAAGGAAGTACGATCAGCTTATCCAGTGGAGGTGCTGCGTTGATTGGATTGGGTATTGTTGCGCTTACAGAATCAGATTCACCTGGTGTTATAATAGGTGTGCCTTCAGCGTTAGCGTTACTTACTCATCAATTAATTTTTCATTCATACAAAACGAAAAATCTTGAGAGCAAGATAAAATTAGGTAGCTCTCGTAAGAGACCGGTTTCATTTTCAATGAAAGCCACGCCTGAAAATTATTTTGTGAATAAGCAACTTCAACCTGAGAAGGTTATTTTCACTAATAACTTTCCTCGCTTGGCAAATCCAATTGTTAATTTGAAGTTGACGTTTTGATTAACCGCTATGGCGCGATGAGCGCAAAAGATAAACATTCAGGAATGTCTGCTCTGCTAACCGATAATTTCCGAGCAACAGTCACCCTCTCCTTTGGAGAGGGCAGGGGTGAGGCTAACAATCCGAACCATCCACCGCGCAAGCCTCACCTTCCGAAGCAACAGACTCTTTACCAATTTGTGTGAGCGCTTTAATAAATGTCTCCTTAGGTTGCGCGCCTGAAATTCCGTATTGATTATTGATGATGTAATACGGAACTCCGTTTATTCCACGCTGAATATTATTTTGCTCTTCTAAAATCACTTCTGCCAATCCTTCTTCAGAATCCAGGAGTGAAGAAATTTTTTCTTCAATGAGGCCTACTGATTTACTGATAGCAAGCAGGTTTTCTCTTTTTGTGAGATCAACTCCTTCTTCAAAGTAAGCCTTCATAAATGCTTCCTTGATTGCTAGCTGTTTTCCTTCGTCCTTGGCAAACCAAATAATGCGATGCATATCGCGGGTATTGGGCGACTTTTTTTGTTTATCGAAATCAAACGCTAATCCTTCATCAGCAGCCACCGACTTAACATGGTTTGTGAGTTGATGATAGCGTTCTTCGCCACCAAATTTATTTGCTAAATACTCTTTTTGGTTGAATCCTTCTTTAGGAGTTTGGGGATTCAGTTCAAAAGGTAAATAAGACACTTCAAACTCAAATTGATCAGCTAATTCACTCATCGCACCTTCAATCCTTCGTTTGCCGATGTAACACCATGGGCATACAACATCTGATACTATATCTACTTTAATTTTAGCCTTCATTGCTTTGAAATTTTTAAGGTTAACACCTAGACAATAGAAAATAGTTCAACAAGTCATTATAGACTTACCAATCAGTCAGTTACAATGAATAAGATTAATTTGAGATGGTAATTCTTGAAGCTTTATCTTACCTTTGCCTCTCCCTGCCGGGTGGCAGTTAAAAACTCGAAAAATTTTACAACATGACAGTAACAGAAACAGCAAAATTTAAAGTTAAAGACATTTCATTGGCCGAATGGGGCCGTAAGGAGATCAAATTAGCGGAAGCAGAAATGCCAGGCTTAATGGCTCTTCGCGAGGAATTTGGTGCTAAAAAACCATTGAAAGATGCCCGCATTGCTGGCTGTCTTCACATGACTATTCAAACTGCGGTGCTTATTGAAACCCTGATTGAATTGGGTGCTGAGGTTACCTGGTCATCATGTAATATTTTCTCAACACAAGATCATGCCGCTGCTGCTATTGCAAAGGCCGGTATTCCGGTATTTGCGTGGAAGGGAATGAATGAGCAAGAGTTTGACTGGTGTATTGAACAAACCTTGCATGCCTTTAAAGACGGCAAGCCTTTGAATATGATTTTGGATGACGGTGGAGACTTAACCAACATGGTGTTAGATCGCTTCCCGGAATTGGTAAAAGGAATTCGTGGAATTTCAGAAGAAACAACTACTGGTGTTCACCGCTTAGTAGAGCGTCAGCACGCGGGCACATTGCCATTGCCTGCTATAAATATTAATGATTCAGTAACTAAGTCAAAGTTTGACAACAAGTATGGTTGCAAAGAATCATTAGTAGATGCAATCCGCAGAGCTACGGATGTAATGATGGCCGGAAAAGTAGCTGTTGTTGCTGGTTATGGAGATGTGGGTAAAGGTTCTGCTGCTTCGTTGCGTGGAGCGGGTGCTCGTGTTATCGTTACCGAGATTGATCCGATCTGTGCACTTCAAGCTGCTATGGATGGATTTGCAGTTAAGAAAATGGATACCGCAGTGAAAGAGGCCGACATCGTTGTAACAACAACCGGTAACTTTGGTATTGTGTTAGGTCGTCACTTTGAAGCGATGAAAGACAAAACTATTGTTTGTAACATTGGTCACTTCGATAATGAAATTGATGTTGCGTGGTTGAAGAAAAACGCATCGCGCGATGAGATTAAACCTCAGGTTGATTTATATACCTTAAAGAGCGGCAATCAAATTCTTTTATTGGCAGAAGGACGTTTAGTGAATTTAGGTTGTGCGACAGGTCACCCTTCATTTGTAATGTCAAACTCATTTACAAACCAAACATTAGCTCAATTAGAACTTTGGAACAATACAGATCAGTATAAGAACGAAGTATATATGTTGCCGAAACATTTGGATGAAAAAGTAGCTCGCTTGCACCTTAAGAAAATTGGTGTTGAGTTAGATGAACTTTCACCAGAACAAGCAAAGTATATTGGTGTAGGTCAGCAAGGACCTTTCAAACCAGATTACTATCGTTATTAAGAACTACTAACTCTCTGCTTGCAAAATAGAGAGGAATCCCGCGGCATTGTGCTGCGGGATTTTTTTTAGGGAAAAAATCCTGAGTGTAACATATTTACCAATTAAACCGTCTCTTTCTATAGGAAGGAATCTGTCATAATTCGATAGAATAATAAATTTGGCTTGTAGTAGTCGATTCATAAGAAAATCAAAACAACATGGATATGAATAGTGCACATAAAAATCAGCTGGATACGGCTCGAATTACAGGGGTATTTTATTTGCTCCTCGCAATTTCCGGAATATTTGGTTTTATGATTTTTCATCCACAGATATATGTTACTGATCCAGCGATCACATTGGAAAACTTAACATCAAAAGAGTTAATTGCTCGTGCACGTCTTGTGTTTGAACTGCTTATTGTTGTTTCGCAGGCACTGGCGGCAGTCTGGTTTTATAAGTTGTTTAAAGATATTAATGGGTGGGGCGCATGGACACTGGGGATATGGGGAATGATGAATTCGGCAGTTATTATGGTGAGTGCAATTTCAATGGGAGCGTCTCTTGAGGTAGCACATTCTGCTCAATTGGTTGGAGATAAAGTGACATTGATTTACCTGCTAGGGTTGTTGATTAAAAATGCATGGGGCGTGGGTAGCCTTTTCTTTGGTCTTTGGCTTCTGCCGATGGGCTATATCATTGTATCCTCTCAGCGTATGCCGCGCTGGTTAGGCTTTACGTTAATAGCTGGTGGCATTGGCTACCTGCTCAGTACGTTTCTTAACTATGCTGGGGTAACCAGTCCGCTAGGTGATGTCTTGGTTATTCCGGCTACGGTAGGCGAGTTTTGGATTGTTGGATACTTATTGATTTTTGGAATAAGAGCTTCGAATGGAGACGGTGAGTATTCTAAAAACGGAGAGTAAGCGGGTTCTCCCTGCTTGCAAATAGAGAGTAATCCCGTGGCGAATGTCACGGGATTTTTTATGATACCGATGTAAGCTTCCCTGTTTTAGTACAATTCAAAAGTAGACTTTCAATTTCATAGTTACTGCAATTTCAATGTTGGAATGTGGTCAACTTGTGGTTGGTTTTGTGTGTTGGGGAGTTGTCCATATTTCAACATTGCCGGACTT
>JBGSIM010000075.1:0-34704 GCA_041742535.1 Cyclobacteriaceae bacterium
AAGTCCGGCAATGTTGAAATATGGACAACTCCCCAACACACAAAACCAACCACAAGTTGACCACATTCCAACATTGAAATTGCAGTAACTATGAAATTGAAAGTCTACTTTTGAATTGTACTAAAACAGGGAAGCTTACATAGTAAACCGACTTGCGGACAAGGACATACATAGTGTTTACCATAGACACTTTGACATGGAACAAGGGAAAGAAAAACACCCGACCTTTTTTCTGCAAAAAAACAAAAACAAACCTTATCACATTGACTATTGCTTTACATCGTCTGACATTTTAAATAATGTCACGAACGTTGAAATTGGGACTTACGACAACTGGACAAAGTATAGCGACCATTCACCCTTAATAGTTGAATTTGATTTTGGACATGTGGGAAAGAACGCCCGCTAACAAAAGCCCAAAGCCTAGGTTCGTGTCTCACGAACCCTTTCAACTTAGCCGAATAAAGCCCTAATCGGCTCATTAATTTACCATATTGAGCCGAATAGAGAATTTAATCGGCTCACCTTGGCAACTAAAAGATTAGCGGCATTTTCAATTGCCTTGTGGCCGGCTTTCAAAAATAAAAAAGCCCAGAAGAAATTCCGGGCTTCTCAATACTCAATACTATTTACTCACGACTCAAAAAGGATACTCGCCTTTATCAATCGCATACTTAGCAACTTTTCTTCTTGCTTCTTTCAAGTTGTAAGGATCAATCTTGGTAAAGCGTTTCAATCCCATTAACATGAGTCGTTGCTCATCACCTTCTGCAAAGGAAGTGATCGCGCTTCGTCCGGCTGATGCAGCTTTTTCAATCGCCTCATGTAAATAAATGATCGCCATCTCTTTTTCTATTTCACACGCCTTCTCGCCACGCATTCCAATCAACTTTTCTACACGAAGAATTACTGACTCTGCCACATATCCTTCAATCAACATATCTGCGAGGTTCATTAATATTTCCTGCTCGTCTGAAAGCTTTGCCATAAATTTTTGAATGGCCGCACCCGAAACCATTAAACCCGCTTTCTTCAAATTGCTAAGCGCCTTCTTTTCTTTTGCGAAGAGTGCAGTATCATCGGCTGCACCAAAATCAGGAATGGACATCAATTCTTTTTGAACAGCCATTGCTGGATTTATTAAATCGAGATGACCTTTCATCGCGCGCTTTAGTAACATGTCGATAGTAAGCAAGCGATTAATCTCGTTGGTGCCTTCAAAGATTCTGTTAATCCGTGCATCGCGATACGCACGGTCCATCGGACCTTCAGCTGAGAAACCCATACCGCCATAAATCTGAACTCCTTCGTCCACACTAAAATCCAGCACTTCCGAACCATGTACTTTTAAGATGGCGCACTCAATAGCAAATTCTTCCAGCGACTTTAATCTCGCTTTCGCGGAATCCATTCCGCCTGCTATAAATGCATTGTATGCATCATCAATATTTTGGCTTGCGCGATAGTGTGCAGACTCAGACGCATAAATTTTTGTTATCACTTCGGCAATCTTATGTTGAATAGCACCGAATGAAGCGATGGCGACACCAAACTGTTTGCGTTCGGTTGCATATTTTGTTGCTAAGGAGATGGCCATTTTACTTCCACCCACTGCAGCAACGCCAAGTTTTATACGACCAACGTTAAGAATGTTAACCGCAATCTTAAATCCGTTTTCGCGCTCACTCAATAAATTTTCAACGGGTACTTTACAATCATTGAAGAAAATTTGACGGGTAGAAGATCCCTTGATACCCATCTTCTTTTCTTCTTCATTCATAGTGATTCCACCAAAGGTTTTCTCAACAATAAATGCGCTTAGATTTTTATCATTATCAATTTTCGCAAACACTATATATACATCAGCAAAACCACCATTGGTGATCCACATCTTTTGACCGTTTATTATATAATGCTTTCCATCATCAGTCAACTTTGCTTTTGTCTTTCCGGAATTTGCATCGGATCCTGAATCAGGTTCCGTTAAACAATACGCTGCCTTCCATTCGCCTGAAGCAAGCTTTGGAATATACTTTTTCTTCTGAGCATCATTTCCATAATATAAAATGGGAAGTGTTCCAATTCCTGTATGCGCAGAAATCGCGACAGCAAATGAATGACCAGCACCCATTACTTCAGCAACCAGCATGGTTGTGTTGAAGTCCATTCCAAAACCACCCAACTCTTGTGGCACCGAAGTTCCCAACAGGCCCAACTCTCCGGCCTTATCCATCAGTTTTGGAATCAAGGTTGCATCTTTCATCGAATCTATTTGATCCAGAAGAGGATGAATCTCTTGCTTCAAAAAATCCTTGCATGTTTGAGCAATCATGCGTTGCTCTTCATTGAAATCTTCAGGAATAAAAATTTCCTGTGCCTCAGTTTCGCGGATCAAAAATTCTCCGCCTTTGATTGCTTTCTTTGTTTCTACTGCTGTTGCCATTTCTTATTAATTTAAACTTCTTGCTTTAGATTTTTCAAAAGTTGACAATACCCAAAATGCAATTGACAAAACCGTTGTCAATTGGACATTGTCAACTGTCAATTAAGTAACTCATAAATCCCCGCTACTCCCTGTCCACCACCAACACATGCGGATACCATTCCATATTTCTTATTCTGCCTGCGTAGCTCATTAAATAGTTGTACAGATAAACGAGCACAGGAAGATCCTAGTGGGTGACCTACTGCTATTGCACCACCATTCACATTTAATTTAGTTTTGTCGATACCCAATTCTTTTACAACCGCTAGAGATTGAGCTGCGAATGCTTCATTCAATTCAATCAAATCGATATCATCAAGTTTTAATCCGGCAATTTTTAAAGCCTTTGGAATAGCTGCCACGGGACCAATACCCATGATGCGCGGATCTACTCCTGCGGTAGCATAGCTCATCATGCGTGCGATGGGTTTTAAGTTTAATTGCTTCATCATTTTTTCACTCATCACGGCTACAAACGCGGCACCATCTGAAGTTTGTGAAGAATTCCCTGCAGTAACTGTTCCCCCAGCTGCAAACACAGGTCTTAGTTTTGCGAGACCCTCAACAGTTGTTTCAGTACGGATGCCCTCATCGGTTGACACTACAAACTCACGTGTTTTCTTTTTCATGTTCTCATCCACATAAACTTCTTTCACGGTAATGGGAACAACTTCGCCTTTAAACTTACCAGCCTTCCAGGCAGCGGCAGCTTTCATGTGAGACTCGTATGAGAATTGATCTTGCTCTTCGCGTGTAATCTTGAATTGCTTTGAAACTTCTTCAGCAGTAAGTCCCATACTGGTATAGTATGTTGGATGATCCTTCGCGATGGTATAATTCAAAGCTGTTCGAATACCCATAGTAGGAACCAGTGACATGGACTCGGTACCACCAGCTATGATAATATCAGCTTGCCCTGCTTGGATGCGATGACTGGCGATAGCTATTGTTTCCACGCCTGATCCGCAATAGCGATTTACAATCATGCCGGGAACATCAAGTCCCAAAGCAAGCAACGAAATCATGCGACCCATTTGCATGCCTTGCTCTGCTTCGGGCACAGCATTGCCAACAATAAGATCATCTACCATTTTGTTTTCGAGTCCGGGAATAGACTTAACCAAATGTTTGATCACATCTGAGGCTAAATCATCGGGCCGTGTAAAACGAAACCCACCTTTTTTGGCTTTCCCCACTCCTGTTCTGAAACCTGCTACAATGTATGCGTCCATGGTATTTAGTATTTAGTCCTTAGTCTTGAGTTAATAGTCCTCACCTATCTAATTAGTTGACAAATGACAAAGGGCAATTGACAACGATTAAAGAAAGAGTGAACTACGTTTTTCTGAAATATTTTTCTGGATTCTCGATCATATGATTTAACAATTTTCCAATTTCCTCAGCTTTCTCCTCAAAGTCATTCCAAACATCTTTCGAGATGTAATCACATGCTAAAGCAAAGTCTAACCAAACGCGTGTTTCTGTATTTTCCATGTCAGCGTCTGTTGACTTACTAACAAAGTGTGCTTTATACTTTCTTTTTCTATAAGCCTCTCCAATAGCCGAACAAACTGATCTCGAAGACCTTCGTATTTGATCAGTAAGGGAATATTTTTCTTCAGCAGGAAATTTTTTAGAAATCTTGAAAATATCCATAGCCAATGAAAAAGCTTTTTTATAAACAGTTAAATCTCGAAAGGTGCCTGCTGCCATTGTCAATTGTATTTTTTGTCAACTGTCAATTCCTAAGAGGTTTCCCCCCCGTCAATATTGCTTGAATTCTTTCCAGTGTTTTCTTCTCTCCTGTAAGAGACAAGAATGCTTCGCGCTCGAGATTGAGTAAGTATTGTTCACTCACTTCTTGTGGAGAAGTTAAATCACCACCACACATAATGTTGGCAATCCACTTGGCAACTTTTGCATCGTGCTCGCTTATGTAACGGCCCATCAGCATGCCTTGCAATCCCGCAAGGAATAACGCCTGACCTGTGCGACCCTGAACTTTAATATTTGTTGCTTGCTGTGGCATCGTGTAGCCCGCCTCGACTAAATCAAGTACAGCTTGTTTTGCATCAGCAATCTGACGATCCTTATTCATAGACACCCGATCTACTTTTTTCAGAATGCCAAGTTCGCGCGCTTCTTCGGTAGAAGTTGCCACTTTAGCTGTTGCGATGGTCATGAAAGCATTTTGAAGTGCGTTAAGTTCTACATCACCATCCTGCAAAGCATCGCTTACGCGTTTTGTAAATTCTTTTGTGCCGCCTCCACCAGGAATTAGTCCAACACCCACTTCTACCAAGCCGATATACGTCTCAGCAGCAGCTTGAGCGATGTCTGCATGCATGGTCATTTCGCAACCACCACCGAGTGTCCTGCCTTGCGGAGCAACCACCACGGGAATAGAGGAATAACGAATGCGCATTACTGAATTTTGAAAAGCCTTGATCATAAAATCAATCTCATCATAATCCTGTTCAATGGCATACATAAATACCAAACCCAGGTTCGCGCCCAGCGAAAAGTCAGCACCCTGATGACCAACTACTAACCCTTTATATTCTTTTTCGGCCAGGTCAATAGATTTGTTTAACCCTTCAATCACACTGCTTCCAAGTGTGTAGCTTTTTGAACTCCAACTGAAGTTGATAACGCCATCACCAATGTCAGTAATTTTTGAATCAGCATTTTTCCAAACCACATTCTCACTCTTGCTTTCAAGAATGATAAAGCTTTCGCGACCCGGAATTGATTTATAGGTTTTCGTTGGGATGTCGTAATATTTTTTAATCCCGCCCTCTGTTTTATAAAATGATATGTTACCAGCAGCTAACATATCATACACCCATTGATTGGGTTTATAACCAGCGGCTTCCATTAATGGGATACTCTTTTCAACACCTACTGCATCCCATGTTTCATAAGGACCAAGCTCCCAACCAAAGCCACCGCTTACTGCATCATCGATACGGAAAAGCTCATCACTGATTTCAGGAATCCGATTGCTTACATATTTAAACAAATCGAAAAACATATCGCGATAAAAATCACCGGCCTTGTCTTTACCAGCAAGCAAAACTTTAAATCGATCTTTTAGTTTGTCGATTGTCTTGGTTGTTTCAAGCGTTGCAAATTTTGCCTTTGCTTTGGGTTGATACTCTAAAGTTTTAAGATCGAGTGTAAGTATTTCAGTTTCGCCTTTTGCATTTTTGGTTTTCTTATAAAAGCCCTGACCGGTTTTATCACCCAACCATTTATTCTGCTCGAGTTTACTGACTGCTTCGGGTAACTTAAACATCTCGCGGCCTTCATCATTAGGTAAGCCTGTATACAAGTTGTTAGCTACTTTCACAAGTGTATCCAACCCCACTACATCAGAAGTTCTGAATGTTGCCGACTTTGGCCTTCCGATGACCGGGCCTGTAAGTTTGTCGATCTCATCCACGTTAAGATCATACTTACGCATGGAGTCAATTACCTTTAACAATCCCCAAACCCCAACGCGGTTTCCAATAAAGGCTGGTGTGTCTTTACAAAGCACGGTTGTCTTTCCTAAGAAAAGATCACCATAGTGCATTAAGAATTTAGTAACCTCAGCATCTGTTTTTGCTGTTGGTATAATTTCCAATAACTTAAGATAGCGTGGAGGGTTAAAGAAGTGAGTACCCGCAAAATGCTTTTGAAAATCTTCGCTTCGGCCTTCAGCCATTAAGTGAATGGGGATACCAGAAGTGTTTGAAGTTATGAGCGTGCCTGCTGTTCTATATTTTTCTACCTCTGCATAGACTTTCTTTTTTATATCGAGGTTCTCAACCACAACTTCAATTGTCCAGTCATAGCCTTTGATTTTCGGCATGTCGTCCGTAAAATTTCCAAGCGTAACACGCGATGCAAATTTCTTACTAAAGAGAGAAGCCGGATTTGCTTTTAACGTTGCATCAAATGCGCTGTTTACGATTCTGTTTTTAACAGCGGGGTGATCGAGCGTTAACCCTTTTTTCTTTTCGTCTTCGGTAAGTTCTCTGGGCGCAATGTCAAGCAGCAGTACCTCTACGCCAATGTTGGCGAAATGGCATGCAATGCGAGAACCCATAATTCCTGATCCTAAAACGGCAACTTTGCGGATTGATCTATTCATAGTATTAACTGTTCGCGGTTTCGTAAATATTATTTTTCTCAATCATTTTATTAATCTCCTGAAGCACTTCAAAAAAAACATCTAATTTTTTATTCGGAATTTCTTCTCGCACTACTTCATTAAAGCGAAGCACCGTTTCGCGCGACTTCTCTTTATTGAGTTTACCAGCCTTGGTTAAATAAATACGCACTGATCGCTTATCAACCTTATCAGCCAAGCGATAGATCAATCCTTTTTCTTCCATTGAACTTAGAAGGCGTGTAACACTTCGCGCTTCCAATCCCATCATAGGTCCAATCTTGGTAGCGGGTGTTCCTTCCTCTGAATGAATATTTAAGAGCGCAAACCCCATCGACATCGTACCATTGTATTTTGTTGCCTGCTGGTTATACATGCGGGCTATGCCGTGCCAGGCTGTCTTGATATTATAGTCTATGGTTTCTTCTTTTTTCATCCGTTGCAAACGATGTCGAAGATATAAAAATATATTCTGCATGCATACTATCTTTTCAAGTTTTTTATTTTCTGAATTCCGGAATACCCCTAATCCAATACGTCCGAATTAAACATTTTCTGTGAAACGGTGAGTCTACGGCTGCCCAGATTTCATGACAAAACTCATACGAATACGTGGTCAACTATCATGTGGAGCCTAAAACGGGCTGCCTAACCTTGTATCGCCAAACGGCACAAACTATAAATAGTATGATCATGAAAATAAAAAAACTATCAACTCTGGTATTTATTCTGTTTCTCGCTGTAACGGTGGGTTTGGCTCAACAAAGTTATCGCTCAACCGCCTCTCCTTTATTTAAAATTGCAGGAACATCCACAATGCACGACTGGACTATGACCTCCTCAGGAGCAACGTATACCGCAACACTTGAAGTGAATGATGGTGTACTCTCAAAATTAGATGACGTTACTCTTAAACTCCCAGCAGAAAGCCTTAAGAGTAAGGAAAAGGCTATGGATAAGAATGCTTATAAATCCTTGAATACAGATAAGTTTAAAGAAATCATCTTTCATCTTACCTCTTCCAAAGTTTCGCAAAATAAGATCACATGCACAGGAAACCTTACTATATCAGGCACTACAAAGCCGATTGATGTGGATGTTACCTACGAAAAGACTACGGGTTCATTCCTCTTTAAAGGTTCAAAAAAGATAAAGATGACCGACTTCAATGTAGAGCCACCTTCTTTCATGTTTGGTACAATTAAGACCGGTGATGAAATCACGATATCATTCGAAGCAACACTTGTTCCCAATAAAATAGAAACCAAAAATTAAATCAAGCTAAATCTACAATTATGAAAACGAAAATAATTTCATTAAAAAGCCTGGGGATAACACTGGGGCTCCTTTTTGCAGGTATGATTGCCTACGCGCAACAACCCGCTATACAATATTTCAGATACTATGATCAGCGTGGTATTAACGTATTCGAAACAACAAAAGACGACACCGTTGTTTATGATGGTTTCAAACTTCGCATTGGTGCTGGCTTTACCCAAGGTTATCAAAACCTTAAGCACAGTAATGGATTACCCCCACCAGCAACGCCTACCACTCCTATATTATATGAGATGGCGGGTGGCTTCGCGCTGGCACAAGCCAACTTCAACATTGATGTTCAATTGTATGACGGTGTGAGCTTAAACCTGGTTTCTTACATGTCGTCTCACCACCACAATGAATTCTGGGTAAAGGGTGGATACTTACAAGTAGATAAGGTGACTTTCCTGAAAAGCGAATTCTTTGACAATCTTTGGAAAAACCTAACCCTGAAAGTTGGTCATATGGAAGTTAACTATGGTGATGCTCACTTCCGCAGAAGTGATGGTGGCCAAACCATGTGGAATCCATGGATTGAAAACAACATCATGGATGAATTTACTACTGAAATCGGTGCTGAATTATATTACAAGAACAAAGGCGTGATTGCCATGTTTGGATTTACCGATGGTGAGATTCAAGGTAATGTGGCAGATCCTGCTACTCCAGAAGGTGCCAAACGCAAGCCTTCTCTTTATGGAAAGCTTGCTTTCGACAAACAATTAAAAGACAATCTACGAGTGCGTTTGTCCGGATCAGCAATGACTACCAAGTCTTCTGCAAACAACACTATATTCAGTGGTGATCGTACAGGATCTAACTATCAGTATGTGATGGATAACGCTCCAGTAACTTTATCAGGAAACTTTACTTCAGGTCGCTTTAATCCGGGCTACCGCGATAACGTTACGGCCTTTATGGTGAACCCCTTTGTAAAATTCGGTGGCCTAGAAGTGTTTGGAACCTGGGAGTATGCCTTTGGAAAAAATGCTAACGAAAATGGTGAAGTGGCTACAGGTACACCCTTTGGATCTGAGGATTATACAAATCGTCAGACACACCAAACCGCAGGTGAAGCCCTTTATCGCTTCGGAAAAAATGAAAAATTTTATATAGGAGCCCGTTATATAAAAGTAACTTCTAATTTGGCGGAAGGTCAAACTGCCACTAATCCTGGCTCGTTGTATAATGTAACAATCGACCGCACTTCCGTTGCTGGCGGCTGGTTCATTACCCGCAACATCTTGCTTAAGGCAGAGTATGTAACACAGAATTATGATGGTTATCTGCCAACGGGTGCTAACAACAGGTTCTATCAAGGAAAATTTGACGGATTTGTTGTTCAAGGCGCAATCTCTTTCTAACAAGTTTATTTGGGAATGTTTATCCGGCCGGCTCAAACGAGCCGGCCGGTTTTTTTCCCATTCAATAGCAAATTGCTATTGAATGATTCGGGTTTAACTTTGGTATCATTTTTATGGATACTAATGGGTCATGAGGCTAATCCCTTACATTCTTCTCCTTTTTTTTTCCTCTGCCTCAACCGGTGATGCAAATCTTGTGCATCGCTTAATTGTGCTACCGGCCAGTAAACTTTCCATTGATGGAAGAACCAATATCAATTCATTCACCTGCGCCATCGCCAACTATTCAGGTACCGACACCTTAGTTTTACACGAGGGTGGAAAAAATACCCGCCCCGTTTTTGTAAAAGGATCCGTTGGATTGGATGCCTCTACCTTTGACTGCGGCATGAACATTATGACTTCTGATTTTAGGAAGACAGTAAAGTCGGAGGAGTTCCCTGCTATTGTTATCGACTTTATTTCATTTGAGCGCACCCCTAGTTATGCCCAAAAAGAAGAGAGCTTTAAAGGCATTCTAAAAATTTCGTTAGCCGGTGTTACAAAATTATTTGAAGTTGATTGCTCCATCGAAGCTAAACCCAATGGCATGATTCATTTAAAGGGGGGGCGTAAGTTTACCTTCGCAGATTTCGGATTATCTCCGCCCTCACGCATGATGGGCACCATTAAAGTTCAAGACGACTTAAGTGTTAATTTTCACTTGGTCTTAAAACTTGATCCGAATTTGTAATATTTATGCCTTACTCTTCTTTTTCTCACGCTTCCCATGAATTATAAACTCTACATCGGAAAAATCTCCGGGATTAAAATCTTTATTCACTGGACATTTGCGTTGCTCATAGCCTGGATCGTTTACAATGATGTAAAAGCAGGACTTGGTACCACCGAAATTCTTTGGTCTATCGCATTTGTGCTTTCAATTTTTGTTTGTGTTACTCTTCATGAACTGGGCCACTCGCTTACCGCCCAACGTTATCACATTAAAACCCGCGACATCACGCTGTTGCCCATTGGGGGGGTTGCGAGCCTCGAGGGGATTCCAGAAAAACCCAAAGAAGAACTTCTGATTACACTAGCTGGACCTTTAGTCAATGTAGCCATTGCCCTGCTTTTACTTCCGTTTGTACACTGGGGCGAGACTTCAGAAGCTTTTCAAGGACTTGGCACTGTTAGCGGGCAGAGTTTTATCATGTCGTTGTTGAGCGTAAATATAACGCTGGCGGTATTCAATATGATTCCGGCCTTTCCTATGGATGGAGGCCGGGTACTTCGTGCGTTATTGTCATATAAAATGGGTCGGGTAAAAGCCACTCGCATTGCAGCCGGTATCGGGCAAGCCATAGCAGTAGGATTTGTGATTCTTGGATTTTTGGGGAATCCGTTTTTAGTGTTTATTGGCGTTTTCATTTTTATGGGCGCCCGGGGCGAGGAAAAGCATGTTAAGAACCGTGCTTTTATAAATGGAGTAACCATACAACAGGTTATGATGCGCGAAGTGCCATCGGTAGATGCACAGATCACCATCCGTGAAGCTGCACAACAGTTACTACACGGACAGAATAAAAACTTTGTTGTTGTTACAAATAACCAACCTGTGGGAACTTTGTCCCATTCAGAAATTATCAAAGCGCTTGCAGAACAAGGAGAACAATCACTGGTCGAAAATGCCATGGATAAAGAATTAATTTATCTGGATGCGGGTATGTCGCTCGAAGATGGCCTAAAGAAAATGCAATTAGCGCGCAAACCCCTTGCGCTGGTAACATCTGGTCCGGCATTGATTGGTGTAGTCGATGCACAGAATATCGCGGAATATCTATTGATAAAGAAGGCTAATAGAGGAAATTGAAATCCTTATTTGCTATTGCTTGAAGCGTTGAATTATAGGTATTAGAACTAAAAATAAGTAAACCCTTCCTTATTACGAGTTAATTATTGACTTCAGGCCGCCCTTCTAAAGCTACAGAATAAAAAATTCTGCGTGGTTTGAAAAGGTATAAGATGATCTTCTGCTATGCAACGAATTTTTCTGAAGTAATACGTTAAGGCTTGTTCCAATTCCCGTTCCGAATATTGTTTAATGGAAAGACCACTGCATTGGGTCGGACCTTTCTCGGAGAATGTAGCAATTGCCATAAATCCACCGGGGTTGACCGAGCGACCAGCCAACTCAACATACTTCTCAATATCCTCTTTCGTAGTTAAAAAATGGAAAGTTGCGCGATCGTGCCACACATCAAATCTTTGAGGCGACACGAATTTCCTAACGTCCGAAACTATCCACTTGACCAACGAAGCTCTTTCACCCAATCGCGCTTGAGTCTTCCTTAACGCAGCGTGTGAAATATCCAGGACGGTAATATTTTTAAAACACTCTTCCAATAGATAATCCACAAACCTGCTTTCGCCTCCGCCTACGTCAATAATTGCAGCGTCTTTTGAAATGTTAAAGCCTTGCACGAAACCTATCGAAGTGGATGGGATTTCCTGGGTCCAACTTACCTGATCACTACTCTTGGTTGTATAGATTTTGTCCCAGTGTTGCTTTGAGTTATCCACTATTAAAATTAATAAAGTTTTTTTATAAAGATTCCAAGGCTATCTCGTCTGAGCTTCGATATAACATCCTCCTATACCACAGAAAAAAATAAACACCGGTAATCAGCCGGTGCTTATCCTACAAGTTATGAAACAAACCTTATACTACTTCTTCTTACGCTTAAACATCATATCTCCGAGGTCTTCCTCCTGCACATCTAGCAGGCGGGTGATGTTAAATCCTATCAGGAATGCACCGTCTCTATAATTATTTTGATTAAAGAAGTTGTTGTGTTGAGGCACAATCCATTGGTAATTACCCATGAACACCTGGAACGCATGTAATGGGGTTGCCAATTCTACACCCAGGCTGATATTGGGTTGCGGGTTATTGGCCGTGTGTTGCGTAATGGGTTGATCATAGTTGCCAATGAATGCAAATGCGTCAGAAATTTTATATCGGCCCAGTACACTGAAAGAAAGGTGATCATTCTTCATTTTTCCATTTATTTCGCCTTCCTCATTAGCATACCCCTCTACCGCATTCATGTGGGAAAGATTAATAGAAGCCTGTGCAGAAAAATCGCGGGATAATTTTTTTGATATCATAAGCTGATTAAAGTAGCTGTAGCGATCCGTGCGGTTCACAAAATTTTCTGAGGGACGAGTGTCGACTGCCATATTAACCAGATAGGTTAACCCAATTGGAAATGGTTTTTTTCCGTTTTCTTTAAGGATGGCATACTTGGCTGTGAAATCCCACAGCAAATTGAATTTCGTGAACCCAGCACTAACCATCAGGTTATTGATGGGTGTATAGCCAAATCCTATACGGATGTTGGACGGTGCGTAAAGTCCAAAGAGATCTTCGTAACCATTCAGCACGGTACCAAACCGGTGTTGAATGTCAAACTCAAATGTTTTTCGAAGAGGAACATGGGTAGTTTGATTATCAATAAGCCAGATGCTCTCAAATGTATTTCCTGCGCGTTGTAATGGGCGGCTATGAATTGAAAATGTCAAAACTGAGTCTTCCTTGGTAGTTTGTGCAGTTGCAACTGAAGCCGTTAGAGTTAACGCGGCCATCAGCAAGCCTGTGCCAGTATATTTTATCAATTGATTTATTTTTTTCATGGCATGATGTTTTAATTATTTAAAGCCCCTTGTTCTATCCAGGCCAAAACTTTCGCATTATAAGTTGCATTTGGTCCTGACAAAGGCATGGGTAAGGATTTCTCTCCATTCATCCACTGATAAAGTGAACTGGCTTCAGGGGATTTTGTGTCGATGTAGCCACCACTCGTCAATGATGTGTAAGCACCCGCAGGAGTAAGGTTTGGCTTTTGACCACCTTGGTTATGACAACCGGCAGAATTACAACTAGAATTAAAAATAGGAATGATATCCATGGCAAAGGATATCTCACCAACATCGCCAACCGGTTCTACCGGAAGCACCTGATCATAGTAGCATGCATTCATGCTTATCATGAGCAAACACAAGCTACTTATCCAGATTATTTTATTCTTCTTCATGGTTACTGTTATTTGTGAGTTTGTGGAGATAGCTCATCACGCTATGCGATAAGCTATTCGTTAGTTACTTCTTGAATTTCAGTACCAGATTAGGTTTGATGGAATGGGCAATCTGTGCATTTTCAAAAATTGCAAATCCAAAATACTGATCTTCCAGAGAAGCAAAATCAACATCCGTAGCATCTGGTGCCGCTAACTTTCTTTTAAACTCCATAGTCCATTTGGAATTAGCCCAAACTGCTTTACAACTGATATCAGCTTGGGTGCCACCATAACCCGCATCGTTAATAGTAACTCCGGCAATTGCCTTGGGGGCTGCATTAGCACCGGCTCTGAGATAGTCTATTCCTACATTGGGATCCAAAGTGGTGTCGTCCGTAAACGTAAGTACACCGTTGGCATCAACTGCTTTAACCTCTTTTGCTGTACCGGCTGTAATTTCAGAGTTTAAAATCCAGTAGTTTTTTTCTTTGTTGAGAATGACATATTTAGGACCAACCACAACGCCCCCAATGCTTAATCTATTATCTAGGTAAACATCTGTGCCTGCTGTATCCCCTTTTCTTCCATTAGGATAGGTATTATCCTGAAACTGGTCGTGAATTTGGTTTGCAGCGTTTACTCCGCCTCTTACTGATTTCCAATGCCACATATCAATTTTTTCTGTTGCGAAATTTGTAAAGTGTCTGCTCGATCCATCTGCGGCTGGCAAGCCCGTATGACATGATTTGTAACACGTTGCTGTATTCCAATCGAGAACCGACTTATTAATATTCCACAGCATTGAAATCTTATCTTCATAGAAAGGATCTCTTTTTGTAACATTACCGTTGGTGGTTTTATCGAAATCGTAAGTGCCCTTTTCCTGAGTCCATTTTTTAGTTGTTGGATTAAAATACCACTGCCCACGAGCCAGCGACTCTGTTGGATCAGCCCATTCGGCCAGGAAATAAATATTCTCAGCATCATACACCGAGCGTAATTTTACGCTTGGAATAATATTGCCCGTATAACCTCTGAATATATCTCCGGTTACTTCAGGCACAACTGTACTGAATTCAAGCACAGGACTGCTATCCCATAATGATTCAATGGTGCCATCGATACTGGGAGCTGTGTTTACTTTAATAGAAACCAAATCGGTTGTACTGTTCACTTCCTCTTCGGGCACAACCGGTGCAATAATCTGATCTTCATTGGTACAACTGGCGATGTAACCAACATAGCCCAATACAATAAGGATAATCGTTAGGCCCTGACGAACTTTTGGTTTAGAGAGTTTCATAACTTGTTTATTTTTAAATGAACTTATTTTCATCTATTAAAATTGAAGGGCAAAACTGTCTAAATCGCTGACTTTGCTCACTTGATAGCATGATTGTTATCAGGAACAATCGTTAATTGGATCTGAATCTCTTCTCTTGTTAGGTTATGTTGCTAACACCATTTAAAAAATGGAATCCTGGAATTCAGCCTTATTAAATGGTTCTTATTTCTACATGATTCTCAATTCTCTTTCACTTTATAGATCATAGATAGCCACATGATCCATCCAGATGTAATCAGGCTCTGTTGGCTCGGTATTTATCACAATCCCCACGATGTAGATTAAATATTTAAGAGTGCCTATAAAGATTAAGGCCGCGCCTTTGTCCGGCACATGCTGTGCAAAAGCATTCTAGCCTGTTAATCCCGTAAAGGGTAATTCGGCAAGCCCACCAAGTATAAAGGGATATGATTAATAAAAGAGTTTTTGATATTTAAAATATCATCTGTGCAAGTTGATTGCGCTAGAAAAATTTTTTCTTTTGGGATGTTATGAACTGTGTATAAAAAAATAAGAGTGAGTCTGTGTAATAATTAAAAGGAATAGCTCCGGGAAACAACTCTCTAATTGCAACGCTCGTTGACGGACTTATTGTGTTGTTAGCCTCTTGTTGCTTTTTTCATTACATGACAAAAGCCATGAGATCGCATATACAGACATTAGCAATTTTGAAAACGTTTTTCGCATACTTCGTGACAAGCCCACAAACTTGAAAAAGCTTACATATATAATTTTTAACAATGCTTAGTAAGTCATATGACTTTTATCATCTGCGCGTTGGAACAAAACTACTTTTAAGTTTGCCTTATTTTATCCAAATAGAACTTTGATGCTTGTTCTACCCAGCGATCGCGGTCAATGCGACCCGGAAAAAAGAGAATGGCTTCCGTTAATTTTTGGATGTAGTCCGGTGTAAACTCGCTGATTTGTCGATAGCTGTATATGCCTTGTTGATTTAATTTTTTTTCGATACCCGGCCCAATACCCTTTATTACTTTCAGATCGTCTTTCTCATCCTTATCAGTTTTTACAGTAGGTTGTCGCTCATTTTTTGTCGGTTGAGAAATCAATCTTTGTGCCTGCAATTCCTGATCGCTCTCAAGTTTCTGTTTGGCTAACTGCAATTGATTAAACTCTTCTTTACTTTGTTCAAGTTTGAGTTGAATAGATTCTTTTTCAGTTTGAAACTTATCAAGTTCAGTGTCAAGTGTCTTTTTTATTCTAATCGATTCATCCAACTCAGCTTTCAACCGTTCGTTATCACGCGATACCGTTAAAAAGTCTTCGCGAAAAGTTTCCCGAGCACGCACTAAAACACTCTCTGACTTTTTAATTTGCTCTTCCATTACATGCTGAGAAGCAAGTTGTGCTGAACGTTCATTTAGAAGAATTTGAACGTCTTCGTTCTGTTTTGATATGACACTTTGTCTAAGAAACCAAGCGAGAGCAAATCCGATAAGAACAGAGATCAAAATCATTAACAGGATCTCAGCAATGGCCCAAACTGATTCATGCGGATTAATATTTTCTGGATTCGGACTCAGCCCCTTTACCCAAAACATATACCACTGCGCACAAATAAGGCACCAGACAAAGAAAAAACCAATGATTATATATACTGTACGCACGAATTATAAGGTTGAGTTGGTGAAATTAATTAAAAAATACCTGAGATCGTGCAACCTGAGATCTGCCAAAGGCGTCTTAGATACATAATTCACTTATGTATTAGACTACTATGCATTCTCCTGAACTACTAAAAGGCACCTTACAGACTATTCTCCTTAAAGTTTTAAAAGATAATGGTCGGATGTATGGCTACGAATTAACTCAACGTGTAAAAGCGTTGTCGGAAGAACGGATTCTCCTTACGGAAGGAGCTCTTTATCCAGCGCTTCACAAATTAGAAGCAGAAGGAATGCTTAAAACAGAAGTAGTATCCATGGGAAAGCGAGTGCGAAAATATTATTCTCTTACACCCGAAGGCCGATCTTTGGTTAAGGAACGCGTAAGTGAATTGATAGATTTTATTAAAACAATGTCGAGTGTACTCAATGTTGAGTTAGCCTAATGAATTTGCTCACGAGCGAACATATTGATTACATCATTAAGGATTTGAATTACCGTGGCATTTTTGCTGAGACAATTCAAGACGAATTAATTGATCATATCTGCACGGCTGTAGAAGCCGAAATGGCAACCGGTAAAAAATTTATTGATGCCTATCACCTTATTCTTAAATCGTTTGGCCACACGGGTGGTCTGCGCGAGACCCAAAAAAAAGTTATACAATCCGAAAACACAAAGTCGAGAAATATGCTTAAAAATTATTTTACTATCGCCATGCGCAATTTGCGCAAACATAGTTTCTACACATTTATAAATGTTGCTGGCCTTTCCGTGGGGCTGGCAATTTGTTTCATCATTCTACTATTTGTAATTAATGAAACGAGTTATGATAAACATTTCGAGAATGGCGATCGCATTTATCGAACGAAGAGCGAAATCAAATTTGGAGGTAATCACTATAACATGCTGTATGCGCCCCCCATTCTGGCAAGCGCACTCGTTGCTGAATATCCTGAAGTGGAGGCCGCAATTCGTTTTCGGGAACGAGGCTCCTACTTGGTTAAGCGAAACATTGACAATATTAAGGAGGACAATGTAATCTGGACAGATAAGGATTTCTTTAAAGTATTTTCTATCCCGGTTATTGCTGGCAATGCAGAAACTGCGCTAGCCGAACCTAATACTATTGCTATTAGTGAAAAGATTGCTGAAAAATATTTTCCTGGTGAAAATGCCTTAGGCCAAACCCTTATCCTGGATAATAAAATGAACGTGAAGATTACGGCTATCTATAAAACGTTACCGCAAAACACTCATTTTCATTTCGATATACTTATCTCATTAGAAGGCTTAGATGAAGCCAAGAGATTGGTGTGGTATAGCAATAACTTTCAAACCTATCTTCTTCTTCGGCCAGGTTCGGATGCAAAGCAATTGGAAAGTAAATTCACTGACTTAGTAATAAAGCATGCCATGCCGCAACTGGCAGAAGTGTTAGGCGGTGATTTTACAATGGAGAAATTTATTGCTGCTGGAAATAAAATGGAATATACACTGCAACCTCTATCGGATATTCACTTAAAAAGTTCATTGCAGGGTGAATTTGAACCCGGCTTTGATATGGCCTATGTATACCTGTTTGTTGCTGTTGCATTATTTATTCTTATGATAGCCTGCATCAACTTTATGAATCTTTCTACTGCTCGCTCTGCTAATCGTGCCAAGGAAGTAGGGATACGAAAAGTTATGGGTTCGTTTCGTTCGCACTTAATGCGCCAGTTTTTAACAGAATCAATCTTACTAACCTTTGCTTCGATTTTGCTTGCACTTGGTATTGTTTATTTGCTGCTGCCATTCTTTAATCAACTTTCATTACGAACACTTTCAATTCCATTTAATCAACCTATGCTTTATGCAGTTATGATAGCAGCTGCATTGGGAGTTGGGTTGTTAGCTGGAATTTACCCATCCTTTTTCCTTTCAGCATTTAAGCCCGTGAATGTGCTAAAAGGAAATGTTTCATTGGGCATGAAGAGTGGTTTCATCAGAAGTGCTTTGGTAGTCTTTCAATTTACAATCTCTATTTCACTAGTAATTGGCACACTCGCTGTAAACCGACAACTTAATTACATCCAAAACAAAAAACTTGGCTTCAATAAAGATCAGGTTATTGTGATAGAAGATGCTTATGCACTAGGTACCAATCGTATTCCTTTTAAAGACGAAATCATGCGAAGTGGAAAAATGGAAAACGCGACCATGACAGGTTTTTTGCCGGTGAGCGGTACGTGGCGAAGCGATAATCCATGGTGGGTTGAAGGCCGCGATCCAGCAGTACAGGAAAATATGGTGAGCATTCAAAATTGGCGCATCGATTACGACTACATCAAAACAATGGGAATGAATATTAAAGAGGGTCGAGATTTCTCAAGAGATTTTCCTTCCGATTCTTCAGCAGTCATAATAAACGAAGCCGCTCTTAAATCATTTCGTTTTGATGGTGAACCTATCGGTAGCAAGATTCAAAGCTTTAGAGATGGACCAGATGGAGGGCCCGATAAAGATAACCCGATTAGTCTCACAGTAGTAGGCATTGTAGAAAATTTTCATTTCGAATCCTTGAAGCAAAATGTGAGTCCCCTTATGATGGAATTAAGTAAGCGTGCGGAAGGACCCATTTCTTTTCGTTTTCAATCCCAAAATACGAAAGAGGTTATTCAACTGGTGGAGACTAAGTGGAAGGAACTTGCACCCGGTCAACCTTTCACCTATTATTTTTTAGACGAAAGATTTGGAACCATGTACGCTTCTGAAACACGTTTGGGAAAAATTTTTGGAATCTTTTCTATGATTGCCATCGTTATCGCATGCCTGGGATTGTTTGCTCTTACCTCTTTTACAGCTGAGCAACGAATGAAAGAGATTGGAATACGAAAGGTTTTAGGAGCTAGCATTAGTAGCATCGTTATGCTGCTTTCTAAAGAATTGGGCAAACTTGTACTTATTGCATTTGTGCTAGCCGCACCACTCGCCTGGTATGGCATTGATTGGTGGCTAAAGGAATATACCTATAAGACTCAAGTTGGTGTTGGCTTGTATCTTATCGCTGGCATCGCAGCCTTCTTTATTGCATGGGCAACAATGAGCTTTCAATCGTTCAAAGCAGCGAGTAATGATCCGGTGAAATCGTTGCGGAGCGAGTAGAAAGTTTAAAGAGAACGAGATAGTTAGCGATCAACAATCATCGTTCTGAATGTTAAATTTACCCGTGGAGTTTTAATTCGTGCAGTTGGTGGAAGGCGGTGCAACCAATTTGTTTGCGTTGTCCCTTTCATGATTAATAAGCTACCGGTTTCTAAGACCAACGAAACGACCTCTTTGGTTTCTTTGTGTTTGAAGGCGAATTTTCGTTCGGCACCAAAACTTAATGATGCGATTGCTTTGTCTTTACCCAATGTCTTTTCATCATCGCTATGCCAGGCCATTCCTTCTTCTCCTGTATGATATAGATTGAGCAAACAAGAATTGAAAACAGTTTCTGTAAATTCCTCAACACGTTTCTTTAACTCGATAAGTTCTTTCGTCCAGGCCAATGCCTGCTTTGTTGTATTAGAGTATGTATATGAATAATCTTGATCACCATACCAGGCAACTTTACGTTTGGTGATGATGTGCCTTCCAAAAATTTTAGCTTCGTCATTTCTCCAGTCAATGGTGTTTAACATTTTATCCAAATAATGCCCGGCCTTTTGTTGTGACATTATTTTTCCATAGTAGTTTACTTCGCCATCGTGTGGAAGTAAGTTGGTGGCTAGCTCCTGGTTAAATAGATCCATCTTTCCAGTTTTGATATTTTAAACTCAAACAATTTCCGCAAGGACGATAGCCGTTTTGGATTGCTTCTTTTTCTGAACTAAAGAAAACACGATTCTCTGGTTTCATTCTTTTACCGGATGCACAGGTTAACGTTCCGTATATTTTTAATTCCTTATTTCCACCCCAGGCGATTTTGCCTTGTTTAACAAGTTGCTTTACATTTCGTTTTCGCTCCGAAATAGTTTTTCCTAAGTCGATATGATGTAACATTAAGAATTAGTACGCGCAGCTTCCCAACCAATAATCGCAGTCTTGCGGGTTGGCCCCCACATATAACCTCCAATGGTTCCGGTGGATTGGATAACACGATGACAAGGAATTAGGAATGCGACCGGATTGCTTCCAATAGCAGTGCCTACCGCGCGCGAAGCCTTTGAATTCTTAATCTGCTCTGCAATAGTTCCATAGGTAGATAATTGTCCCATTGGAATTTTTAATAAAGCTTTCCAGACCTTCAATTGAAAGTCGGTACCCTTAAGGTGCAGTTTTATCTGATTGAGTTTTTTCCAGTCGTGGGTAAAAATATAAAGTGCATTTTGCTGAATCAGATCAACCATTTGCTTGTAGTGTGCATTAGGGAAACTGCTTTTAAGCATTTCAAAAGGATTCTCTTCTCCATCGGTAAAAGCCATGTAGCAAATACCTTTGGTGGTGGAGGCAACCAGAATATTTCCGAACGGACTTTCAGCATAACTATAATTAATACTAAGATTTTCACCACCGTTTTTAAACTCACCGGGTGTCATGCCCTCAATGTTTACAAACAAATCATGTAACCGCCCGGTGCCTGACAGTCCGGTTTCTTCTGCAGCATCAAACAAGGTTGCCTCTTTACTTTTTAAAATTTGTTTGGCGTGTTCAACACTGATGTATTGTAAAAACTTTTTAGGACTTACCCCTGCCCATTCGGTAAACAGGCGTTGAAAATGAAAAGGGCTGATGTTTATTTTTTCAGCAACTTCTTCTAATGAAGGTTGCGTCTTAAAATTTTGCTTGATGTAAGTAATAGCCTCAGCAATACGATTGTAGTTGAGTGTTTCTTGCGTTGTCATCTTGATTGAATTTGAGTTCAAAGATGCTTGCTTGCCAAAAGCATTAAAACCCGAATGTTGCTCACTTTTAATGGAGCAAAATAACTAGATCAATAACAGTATTTATTTTAATCCCAAAATTTTACCGGTGCGCTCACGCGTGGCTAATACTTTCGCTTCACTTTTAGAAATAGATTGACCGAAAGAAGGAACCATCTTACTTAATTTTTCTTTCCATGCATCTGACCCGCAATCCTTTTTGAAGCACTTCTGAAGAATATCCAACATAACAGCGGCTGCTGTAGATGCGCCAGGTGATGCACCTAACAGTGCGGCCACTGTTCCATCTTCTGACACAACTACTTCTGTTCCAAACTCAAGCACCCCTCCTTTTTCTTCATCTTTCTTAATTACCTGCACCCGCTGGCCAGCTTCTTTCAGT
Source organism: Cyclobacteriaceae bacterium (assembly GCA_041742535.1). Taxonomy (GTDB): domain Bacteria; phylum Bacteroidota; class Bacteroidia; order Cytophagales; family Cyclobacteriaceae; genus ELB16-189. Next base: position 21,647 of record JBGSIM010000075.1, read on the forward strand.
TCCCAATCTTCAAGTTTGGTGAACGGAACGTATTCGCGAAGTGCCTGCAAACGTTCTTCCGGAGTTTGACGCACTTGCTCAATCAAATATTTTGTAAGTGGAATATTTTTTAGCCCTGCAAAAATCATAGGCAACGCATTATCGGGTCGAATGGAATTTGGTAAATCCATTAACGAACCCTTCTTTAAAAACTTTGTAGAGAATCCGGCAAACGGACCGAAGAGCAACTCTCGTTTTCCATTGATCATGCGCGTATCAATATGCGGCACCGACATAGGTGGAGCGCCTACCGAAGCTTTGCCATACACTTTGGCGTGATGCTTGGCAATCAATTCTTCATTCAAACATTTTAACCATAAACCACTTACAGGAAACCCGCCATAGCCTTTGCGTTCTTTTATCTCGGCCCGTTTTAATAAGTGTAGTGTTGCGCCACCCGCTCCGATAAAAGCAAACTTTGTATTCACTACTTTTTTCTTGTCAGTAGTGAGGTCGCGTATAAAAATATCCCATCCTCCTTTCCCATCGGGATCAAGATCCCGAACTTGTGTATTATAGTGAATGGTTACCCCGGGCATTTTCTCTAGTTTGTTTATCATGCCCCGAGTGAGTTCACCAAAGTTTACATCGGTACCAATCTCCATGCGTGTAGCAGCCACGGGTTGAGATTTTTTTCGACCCCGCATAACTAATGGCGCCCACTCCATCATCAAGTCGCGATCTTCGGTGTAGATCATATCTTTAAAAAGAGGATTTACACTCATTAGATCATAGCGCTTCTTTAGATAGTCTACATTCTCTTTACCCCATACCAAACTGAGGTGTGGAACTTGTGAAATAAAATCTGCTGGGTTAGTGAAATACTTATTCTCCACTAAGTAAGACCAAAACTCCTTCGAGACTTCGAAAGACTCTGCAATTTTCATGGCCTTACTAACATCCACCGAACCATCTGCTTTTTGAGGTGTGTAGTTCAATTCGCAAAACGCAGAGTGACCTGTGCCTGCATTATTCCAGGCATCGGAGCTTTCCGTACCCGCTTCATCCAGGCGTTCAAAGATTTGTATTGTTATTTCAGGATTGAGTTCTTTTAAAATTACGCCTAATGTTGCGCTCATGATTCCAGCCCCCATTAGTACTACATCAGTTTTTGGGACAAGGGGTTTAGGTGTGTGTGTCATTGTACTCCAAGGATTAAAACCTTCCAATTTAGAACAACAACAACCGTCTTGCAAGAAGGTTGCTACTTTGGTGAATGAATAGCCGAAAGATTTTCATCAAGATTTAGGACAATGGTTTCATTGAGTCATTCAATGAATGTGTTCAGTTTTATAAAATCAACTGTTCATTTTTCAACACTTCTTACAAGCGACAAATTGAATAATCTTTGATTTTGAATTGTATGCTTACTTTTCCAGCGGATCAAAAATTGTGAATGATTTTTGTGAGTAGGGTTGGAAAAACACTATACCATGAGCCGATCCTCTACTATCCTTCTTGCACTGCTTCTTCTTTTCACTTTTCCAATTTGGTTTGGTGTTGGCATGGGTCTGATTGGGGGCGCCATTGGCATTGTGGCTGGAGTTTTTGGCGCCATCTTCGGGGTGATTGGTGGTATTTTTGGTGCTATCTTTCACGGCATTTTTGGGTGGGGCCACGACTGGCATTTCTTCCCACACATGCATGGCAACCGGTTTGCATTTTTTGCTTTCATCATTATTGTTGCTTTGATTATCTCTAAGAGGAATAAGAAAGCGAAATAGCGAGTTATGATTCAGTATGGATGTTTTGTTCTATCTTAATTACAATAAATCTAGTTTTCATTTTTATTTTCTTAACTTCACTCTCTGAAAATCTTCAGCTATACACATAGCTAGATTCATAATTTAGTTGGCCAATCACAAATTGATAGAGTATTTTAATAAGATTTTCTAACTCTTATTAACCTATTAAAAGCTAGAGTATGAAACAAATCTGTTTGGCATTTATTGCCTCAATTATTGCTTTCAATTTCAACTCATGTAAAAGTGAGGTAGATGAATCAGACCCAGTCAAAAAAGAAATAGTTGGCGTGGTGAAGGATGTAAATGACAAAGTTTATCCTAACACAAAAATTAAACTTTCCTCCTCCGCAGGCGAAATACAAACAAAAACAAATACCGTTGGGAAATATCAATTCAACATCACATCAGATGGAGTTTATGAAGTTTCAATAGTTCCACCTCTGTCGAGCACAGTAATTTCTGAAAGTGTTGTTACAGAAGAATTTACAACCATTGAGAGCAAAACAGTTGATTTTCTAATCGAATCACAATCCTTGAACGCACTACTGGTGTATGATGCCATTGATATTTTTGGAGAAATAAGAAATGAAGCGGGAGTAATGCCAAGTGGCTCTCAAGAATTGATTTATGCAAGAAATGTTTTTGATCCCCCAATTGGCAGACTTACTCCCATCAAAGCTCCGGATGGCCATCAGCTAACTCTTTTAGAATGGAAAAGGGCGCAAGGCAATGTTGTTGTAGACTGTAACGGAGATTTGGCAACGATAAACATTTCTCTAAATGGATTGATCCCCAACGGCACATATAGCTTTTGGTTGAACTTTCTTAACAAAAAGAAAATTCCCGGAGAAAGTGTTTCATTTACAGAGGATGTAGTTAAAATCGAGCCTTTGGGGTCTGGTACACTTAATATTGTTGTAGCGGATAACAATGGATATATAAAGACTAAAATAAATCACACCTCCTGTATTTTAACAAGAGAAGTAGCTTTAGTGATGGTTGTGGATTATCATTTGAATGGGAAAACGTTTGGATCTGATCACATACCTGATGAGGAAGATGTTAATCACATGCTGATTTATTTTCAAGACTAACTATAGAAAAAGTTAGTACTTCAACTCCAATCGCATTAACTGCAAATGATTGGCGAGTGCTACTTGCCAAGATTGATCAGCGTCCCACTTATTGCCGAGAAAAATGTTACCGTACTCAAGATGCTTGATGTAAAACTTATATACGGATTCTTCAGCGGGGATTGTTTTTATCTGGGCCTCGCCATTCACCACCATGACTGATGCAATGGAACTGGCCATTTGTGTTAAATCATAATCAAGAATTTTTTTGGCCACACGTCCACGGGTATGAACAAATCGAAGCACGGTTATAAAGCCCCTACGCTCAAGTTCACGATCGTCTAACTCGGGATCAACCAATTCATACTTAACCGGAAAGTATTGCTTTAACATTTGCACCAAAGCTGTATCGGCACGATCGTTACCAAACTTTGGCACGGCTACTCTAAATGATTTTACCATAGCGGTGTAAGTTTCATTTCTGCGACCCGTAAAATACCTTAAGGAGATGTCGGTTTCGGGAAGATCATTGATTAAAAAATTTTTCTTTTTCTGATTGCTTATCGTAAGACGATAGATAGTAAGAAGTACTTCTCTTAACACTGGTCCCTTTTGTTTCCAGGCAGGAGCGGAAACACTGATTAAATCGCCTTTGCCATTGTAGGGAACGAACGTAAGCGAGTATTCATTTTTCTCTTTGCTGAAAAAAATCAGAAATGAAATTTGACGCACATTCAACAGCGTTGAAAATGCCTTTTCAGGATCAACTCCAGCCAACACATCATCACAATTGAAATAGGCCTCGGCATCAATACCTGTTTGTTGAAAGGCAGTTTGGGCTTCTTCTAAATCTTTTTGCGTAATACCCTGATCAAACAAAACAACTGAACGAGTGGCTAATAGATCGGCAGGAACTACTTCTTTATAGGCCAGTCTGCTTAGCAAAATATCTTTTTCAAAATCGGGTTGAGCAGTTGCTGCGAAACCTATTAGGAGGGTTACTAGAAGCAAAACCTTTTTTTTAAACAACCTTATCATGTATTAATAACGATTACAAATTTGCTTCTATTGTCTTCGCTTCTTCCACTAATCAATCTAAACTCCAATATACAACCCATCGGCTTCTTCTTTTATTGGATAGCACTCAAGATCGTTTGATCGCTGTTGATATTCACGACCCGTCTTAAGACTGAAGATGTGCCCATGCCACGGACAAACAATTTCACACGTCTGATTCACCTTTCCTTTGCTAAGCGATTCACCATTGTGTGTGCACGTATCGCTCACGGCATAAATTGTATTCCCTTGCCTTACAAGAGAAATTCGCTTTCCTTCTACAATGATCAGCTGAGGTTTGTTTTCAATCAACTTCTCATGAGCAACATCTATTCCCGAAAAGATTTTCAACCACTGCATGGAATAATCTTTGTGTCCGCACTCTTTATGTCTATCTTGATTTCGAATTACCCAAACCTATGAAGAAATTTTATCAAACAGTATGCCTTTCACTCATTACTATAGCATCATTAGCTCAGATCGATTCAAAATTAAAACTCAAACTAGATCAGCAGGTAAAAGAGATTGAGCCAAAGATGATTGAATGGCGCAGGTACTTTCATGAGCATCCTGAATTGTCAAATCGTGAAGTAAAGACGGGCGAGCGAATTGCTAATCAGTTGAAAGCTTTAGGGCTCGAAGTGCAATATCCAGTGGCAAAAACCGGAGTAGTGGCAATTTTAAAAGGAGGCAAACCCGGACCTGTAGTTGCGCTTCGTGCTGATATTGATGCGTTGCCTGTTACAGAAAGAAATTCATTGCCCTTTGCATCGAAGGAGAGAGTTCCTTTTAATGGACAAGAAACCGGAGTGATGCATGCGTGTGGTCACGATGGTCACATGGCTATTTTGTTGGCTACAGCCGAGATTCTTTCAAAGAATAAAAATGAATTGAAAGGCACTGTAAAATTTATTTTTCAACCAGCTGAGGAAGGGGCTCCTGTTAGTGATGGAACATCGGGTGCCGAGTTAATGGTAAAAGAAGGTGTGCTTGAAAATCCTAAAGTGGATGCAATTTTTGGATTGCATCTTCAATCACTCGTGCCTTCAGGTAAAATTGCGTATCGCTCAGGCGGATTGATGGCCTCGGTGGATGGAGTTGACATAAAGGTAAAAGGTTTGGGTGCCCATGGTGCTACTCCGTGGGATAGTGTCGATCCCATTGCGGTTTCAAGTCAAATCATTATGGGATTACAAACTATTGTGAGTCGCCAAAGTGAACTAACAAAAGGGGGTGTAGTTATTACTGTGGGAAGCATGCATGCAGGAATTCGAAGAAACATTATTCCTGAAGAAGCTTTGCTTGAAGGAACCATTCGCACCTTTGATGATGACATGCAAAAGAAAGTACATGCAGACATTATTCGCACGGCAACAAAAATAGCCGAAAGTGCAGGAGCGAAAGCAGAAGTAGAGATTCAGATTATGTATCCGGCCACGGTAAATGATCCTAAACTTACTGAACAAATGGCACCGAGTCTGCAACGTGCAGTAGGTGCTGACAATGTTATGATTACCTTACCAGTAACAATGGCCGAAGACTTTTCTTTCTTCCAGAAAAAAGTACCAGGATTTTTCTTTTTCCTTGGCGCTTATCCAGCGGATATGCAATTAGCAAAACCGCCTACACATCATACTGCTGATTTTATGATCGATGAAAAAGTACTTGTTAGTGGAGTAAAAACTTTTCTTCATTTAACATTTGATTATCTAAATGCTCCAAAAAAATAAATGACTCGAAACACCCCGAACGAACTTCTTGAAAAAGGACTGATCACTCAAGATCAGTTTGAGAAGATTGATGTGATTACATCCGGTAAAGTGGTTTCGGTTTTTTACGAATTGCGAACCATGCTTTACCTTGGAGTAATGCTCTTTACTACAGGAGCAGGTATGCTCATCTATCAAAACATTGGTGACATTGGCCACTTGGTAAGTATCACGTTGTTAACTGTGCTGATGATCAGTTGCTTTTGGTATGTAATCAAGCATGAACGGGGTTATTCAAATGCATCCATTAAATCACCAACTCCTTATTACGATTATGTTTTGCTGTTGGGCTGTCTGTTGTTTGTTTCTATTCAAGGCTACCTGCAATTTCAATATGGTGCATTGTATGAAAATTTGGGTTGGAGTACGTTGATAACTTCGGTTTTCTTTTTCTATGCCGCTTACCGATTCGATCATCTGGGAGTTTTATCATTAGCCATTACAGCACTCGCTTCGTTTTGGAGTATTAGTGTCTCGCCACAGAAATGGTACAGCAGTGAATTTTTGACTGAATCAAATTTTTATAATACAGCTATTATTTTTTCAGTAGCTGTAACAGCTATTGCCTTCGTGCTGGATTGGAAAAAGATCAAACCTCACTTTACGTTTACGTATTTCAATTTTTGTACCCTCATCTTTTTTGTAGGTTGTGTGGTGGGTTTGTTTATGGGTGTGTGGTACTTATACGTTTTACTAATTTATGCAGGCTGTGGATTTGCCTGGTACATCGCGAAAAGCAGACGATCATTTTTGTTTTTATTGTATGCATTTTTAGCAGGCTACGTTGCCACCACGTATTTACTAGCCGAAACTATTTTTGAGCATGAGCCCATGCTTTGGTTTTATTATTCCATTTTATCGTGTGGAGGATTTGTGTTTTTTATAATTCGTTATAAAAACTTCTTTAAGCAAGTATGAGGTCTGCCTATAACCATGAAAACGTGCATAACCTTAATGTGATTAAGGAAGCCAAGAGATGGGCAAAACATAATTTTATAACGACTGATCAACTTGCGCAAATCAACGAAGTCTATAAAACGCCATTTTATCATCCGAATTTAATTATCCGAATCTTGCTTTTCGTTGCGATCTTATTGGCTCTCTCTGGAGCAACGGGATTGTTTTTCCTTGTTGTTTCTGATTCAGGGGAAACAGGCATTTCTATTGCAAGCATCCTTTATGGACTAATCTCATTTGTGGTTTTGGAAAAAGCATTTATCGCTAATAACCATTTTAAATCTGGGGTAACCGAGGCCATTTTGTATCACGCCTGTGGATTTACCATTGGAGGTGTTGGTGGCCTTGTTGATTTTGATAGTCCGCAAATAATGTTGATTACAAGCCTTTTGGTTTTTGCGTTTGCCGGATGGCGTTATCTTGATTTATTAACTACAGTTTGTGCGGTGCTTTCGTTTGCTGGAATTCTATTTTATAATTTCTATGAAGCGGGCAGCATCCTCCAACAAATAATACCTTTCGTATTTATCATTGCTTTTGGCTTACTGTATTGGAGAATTAAAAAATTGAAAGGAAATGAAAAGTACAAGCTATGGACAAACAATTTAATTGTTGTTGAAGTAATTAGTCTCCTGTTTATTTATGCAGCTGGAAATTATTTAGTGGTGCGCGAGTTGAGTGTAAACTTAATGAACCTTGAGTTGCAGGAAGGAGACAACATTCCATTTGCATTTATATTTTATCTGCTTACTGTTGCTATTCCGGTTGGCTTTTTGGTTGCGGGAATAAAGAACAAAGACATCGTGTTGCTTCGTGTGAGTTTAGTCGTGTTGGCTTTTTCGGTTTTTACGTTTAAGCATTATTATATTCCTGGATATACTGAAATTATTTTAACTTTTGCTGGCGAGTTCCTGATTGGAATATCAATTATCCTTATGCGCTACCTGAAAGTTATGCGCAATGGATTTACTGGTGATAATCTTTTATCCGAGCGTTGGGCAGATATGAATGCGGAGGCGTTTATAATTTCTCAAACCATGGGGGGAAACATTGCTCATTCCGGTTCAGATGTTGGAGGTGGAGGAGATTCCGGTGGTGGTGGTGCGAGCACTAAATTTTGAAGGAATCAATCTGCCTTCCAGATCATAACCCCTTCGGTTGCCTCATCATTAAAGTTTGGACATTTACCGTCTCCCTTTCCGGTGAAACCACCACTGGGGGCGCATATGAAATTACAAGTATTTGAATAAAGAGAAATATATTGGTCGCAACAGTCTGGGATAATAAGGAACACGGTTTCGTTTTGATACTTATAGCGCCAAACTGATTGTGGAGTTCCATTGCTATCACGAATTAATTTCTTTACACAATTTGGAGCATCAGACGGCAGGTCAATTTGTTCACAACTAGCTAAGGCAATTAAAAAAAACATAAATAAAACAAAAACCGCTTTCATCACTCCTCAGTTGTTGATGCAAGTTCTTCAATACACGTAATCCTTACAATTTTTCCTACCATACAAATGCTTGCAGCATCTTTTATTTCCTCAAAACCAATGCGTACTTTTTTGCCATCTACCCATTCGAAATCATATAATGGATTTTCAGTTATTTCTTTTGGCAATGGCGGAGTTCCACAATAACCAATCATTTGAGGTTCAAGCTTCGTTCCATCCACTAATTCAAAAACGAAGCCACACCCATCAAGTCCACGCAAATCACGAACAGTTGCGAGTACAGCATCATCGCAAGAAATTGTTATTGGTTCCTCCTCACAACTCACAAATAGAGTTGCAAAAAGAATTAAAGCGAATGGAAAAGTTAATTTGAAGCTCATAAAATTTTAAAGTCTATTTATTCCTTAGACACAACCTAATGAATAGACGTTGGAACAACTGGAAAAATCTTTACCTTGAAAAGTAATTAACCCTACTTATGAAGAAATACCTATTGCTCTCGCTTGTCTTTATTTGCTTTACTGCTTTTGGGCAAAAGAAAAAACCAACTGTCAATTCGAATAAAACTGCGGTTATTCAGTCCGTGGATAAACACCAGCAAGAATTAATTTCTATCAGCGATAAAATTTGGGCGTATGCCGAAACAGCATTGCTTGAGAATAAGTCCGCAAAGGAACTAGCCGACTATGCGGAAGCACAAGGCTTTACTGTAAAGCGCGCGTTGGCAGGCATGCCCACTGCTTTTACCGCTGAGTATGGATCGGGCAAACCTATCATCGGTATTATGGGTGAGTACGATGCCTTGCCAGGTATTTCACAAAAAGCACAACCAACCAAAGAAGCATTAAACACTGGCGCACCCGGTCACGGTTGTGGTCATAATTTGTTTGGTGCTGGTAGCTTGGGTGCAGCAGTTGCAATTAAAGAGTTGATTCAACAAGGAAAATTGAAAGGCACGATTCGTTTTTATGGAACACCAGCAGAGGAATCTGTTGGTGGAAAAATTTACATGGCACGTGATGGTCTTTTTGCAGATTTGGATGTGTGTTTAGATTGGCATCCGGATGTTGAGATTGCAGCAAGCACACAAAGCTCACAGGCACTGGTAGATTTCATTGTTGAATTTAAAGGCAAAGCAGCACACGCAGCAGCCGATCCCTGGAATGGAAGAAGTGCGGTAGATGGCCTCGAAGCATTTACGGATGGGGTGAATATGCTTCGCGAACATGTGCGCCCAAGCGTGCGCATGCATTATGCGATTATGAATGGTGGCGATGTTCCCAATGTGGTGCCCGAATATGCTAAAGTGTGGATGTGGGTGCGCGATAGCAAACGCGAAGGTGTTGAGGTAGCGTTTGCACGCGTGAAAGAAATAGCGGAAGGCGCAGCAAAGATTGCCGGTGTGGAATCAAAAGTTACTGTGCAAACAGGTGATTATGAGTTACTGGTTAATAGAACCGGAGCTGCAGCCCTTCAAAAGAACTTAGAGTTTTTGGGGCCAATAGAATATACAGCGGAAGAAATTGCATTCGCGAAAAAAATTCAGGAAGTACAAGGTGGTGAACAAACGGGATTGGATGGAAAAATTCATCCGTTAAAAGAAACGCAAGAACATCCTACGGGCGGCTCTACAGATGTGGGTGATATTAGTTGGATCGTTCCCGAGATTACATTGGTTGCCACCACGGCACCGGATAATACAGCATGGCATGGCTGGAGTGTTGTTGCTTGCGGTGGTATGTCTATCGGTCATAAAGGGATGACTCTTGCAGCAAAATCTCTCGCTATGACAATGGTTGATCTTTTCGAGAATGAGCAACTGCGCAAAGATGTGCGAGCTGAATTTGATCAACGCCAGGGGGGTCATGTGTATAAGGCCTATATTCCTGACGGACCTGCTCCAGTACCGGCATCTAAAAATTAAAACAGAGGAGCCTGTCTCAAAAGTCACTCTGTCATCGCGACCTTTGAGCCGTGATCTCGTGTAGAAGAGACTAAATCGAGATTCCGGGTCAAGCCCGGAATGACATTCAAATTTTCATTGCCTTTTGAGGCAGTCTCTTTATCCTTCAATAATTCCATCGGTGTAAAACCACCTTGATTATTGAATCAATAGTATTTTCTTATTAAGGATTTAACCACCCCATTATGAATCGCGTTCTGTTTTTACTGCTTGTTTTAATTTCCAGGAATGCAATCGCCCAACATGTTCCAACTTTTGAAGAAGTAATTTCTTTGCGAAGCGTAGGCGGAGTAACAATCTCGGATGATGGAAAGAATGTAGTCTATACCGTGCAATCAACAGATTGGAATGACAATCGATTTGATTCTGAAATCTGGCTCAGTAAAAATGGAGCGAAACCATTTCAATTAACCAATACTCCAAAAGGAAGTAGCACAAATCCTTCCTTTTCTCCTGACGGAACATGGATTGCTTTTCTTGCTGATCGCGGGAATAAAAATCAAATCCATATAATGAATGTTGAAGGGGGCGAAGCAAAATCTGTTACCAACGAAGAAGAAGGAGTTTCTTCTTTTGAGTGGCATCCTTCAGGAGCAAAATTTATTTTTCAGAAATCTGAACCGGAGGATAAGAACAAAAAAGAAAAAGAAAAACGGTATGGTGGCTTTGAGGCCGATGATAAAGAATACACACTATCTCATCTATGGCAGGTTGATTTTAATCCTAATCAACCCGATCCTTCTAGTTTGCCTTGTTATGAAAAAACAGATTCACTAAAAGTAAAGGCTGGCTGTATCGAACTACCGAAGGCCAAACGAATCACGGAAGGAAAATTTACTGTTACATCTTATATTGTTTCGCCTGATGGAACAAAGGTTGCGTTTAGTCATCAGCCCGATCCGTTGATCAACTCATTCATTAAATCAGATATTTCCCTTGTCAACTTGTCGGATAATAAATTAACTCCACTTATCACTAATCCAAGTTCTGACGGATTGGAAGACTGGTCGCCCGACTCGAAAGAAATTTTATTTACCTCGAACGGAAGCGATACGCTTTCAAACTTTTATAAGAACTCGCAAGTGTTCGCCATTAACATTAACACTATAGCAACTCGCCAATTAGCAAAATCATTAGATGAAGACGTTGGTGGGTTTACTTGGACCCGCACAGGCATCTATGCTTCCATTTGGAATAAAACAAAGCGATTGATTTATCGCGTTGATCCTGCAACGGGGGCTCACTCCGTTTTCAAAGATTCACCTAGTCAGATTTTTGGATTATCTTTTTCTAAAGATGGCGAAACGATGGCATTCACGGCCCGGGCAGATGATCAATTGACAGAAGTGTTTGTTTCGCCTATTAAAGGCAATGCAGAACAACTAACCGATATGACCGGACAATTAAAAAATTGGAAGGTAGCACAGAGCGAAGTAATCAGTTGGAAAAGTAAAGATGGTGCCACGATTGAAGGTGTTCTCCACAAACCAAAAGATTACGATCCTTCTAAAAAGTATCCACTTCTGGTAGTGATTCATGGTGGACCAACTGGAATTGATACTCCAACCCCAGTGCCTTCTTATGTGTATCCGATTGTTCAATGGTTAGACAAAGGATGTTTGGTGTTGCGACCAAATTATCGCGGTTCGGCTGGTTATGGCGAAGCATTTCGGTCGCTTAATGTAAAAAATCTTGGCGTTGGCGATATGTGGGATGTAATGAGTGGCGTGGAATATTTAGATAAGAAGGGGATGATCGAAAAAACCAAAATGGGCAGCATGGGCTGGAGCCAAGGCGGATATATTTCAGCATTCTTAACAACCAACACCGATGTATTCAAAGCAATTTCTGTCGGTGCAGGAATCAGTAACTGGATGACGTATTATGTAAACACAGACATTCATCCGTTCACCCGACAATATTTAAAGGCAACTCCGTGGAGCGATGAAATGATTTATAAGAAGACTTCTCCAATGACTAACATTAACAAAGCCAAAACCCCCACGCTAATTCAGCATGGTGAGTTTGACAGACGGGTGCCCATTGCCAATGCGTATGAATTATTACAAGGCTTACGCGATAAGAATATTCCTGCAGAGTTAATTGTGTACAAAGGCTTTGGTCATGGAATAACAAAACCAAAAGAACGCCTCGCAGCCACCTGGCACAATTGGCAGTGGTTTAACAAATATGTGTGGGGCGAAAATGTTGAGCTGCCGATGGGTGAGAAGAAGAAATGATAATAGGCGTCTGACCACTTCGAGTGGTCTTGACGCCTAATATTACTTTTAAACCCGCTTCCACTTTATTCCACAACCAATTGCTTTGGTTTTGGTAATGGGCACTGCTTTCCCTGAAACTAATGCATCCGCAGCATCTTCTACATATCGCTTAGTAACTCCGGAAGCATTTCGTGGGCTATCATCAATGGCACCGATGTATGCTACTTTTAAATCTTTTGAAAGCACAAACACATGTGGAGTGTTGGTGGCACCATATGCTTTCGCGATGGCTTGAGTTTCATCCTGTACATAAGGAAACTTATAATCTTTCTTTTTTGCAATGCGCACCATATCATCATATGAATCTCCGCTTCCTTGATTCGCATTGATGGTAATTACAGGAAATCCATTCGAACTATACTTTTGATCAAGGGCAATGATGCGTTCATTATAAGCTTTTGAATAGGGACACGTATTGCAATCAAAAATCACGATGTATCCTTTTGCGGTTTTATAATCCGCCAACGAAACCATTTTACCATCTACATTTTTCAATTTGAAATCTGTAGCGGTATCGCCTACTTCATAGCCATCTTTAACAGGGGCCGCTGCGATTAACATTCCAACACAAACAATTATCAACCATACTTTTTTCATAACGTTAATTTTTAACTTCCTCAATCAATTTTTCCAATTCACCTTCATGCAATTCCTGCTGCACAAGTTTGCGCTTTCCTGTTTTGGTATTTATCACCAACGTAGCAGGCAAAGCTCCTTC
>JBGSIM010000076.1:0-39656 GCA_041742535.1 Cyclobacteriaceae bacterium
AAGTCCGGCAATGTTGAAATATGGACAACTCCCCAACACACAAAACCAACCACAAGTTGACCACATTCCAACATTGAAATTGCAGTAACTATGAAATTGAAAGTCTACTTTTGAATTGTACTAAAACAGGGAAGCTTACAACACCCAACCTTTATAAAGAATTTAACTATCTTGCATTTGACTATTCCATTGCGCATAGCAAATAACAAACTCATAAAAATGACTACTCGCCTTTCATTACTATTAATCATCTGTCTATTCGTTACAACCATCCATGCTTTAGCCCAAACTCCACCGGATGAAGAAACTAAATTTGATATTTATGGATTTGGCCGCACCAGTTTTGTGTGGGATAATCAGGACCTTGGCCGAAGCGATTTGTTTGTGCCTGCCAACATTAAAGTAGGGGCTTCAAAAAATCCAAATTTCTTCATTGGTGCCAAGCAAACCCGCCTCGGGTTTGATGTGAAGCACACCTTAGGAGGCGAAACTCTTACCATAAAAGTTGAAGGTGACTTTCATAACGATGCATCAGATGCTAACGGACTCTTCCGGATGCGCCATGCCTATGTCAACTACCGGTTTATATTAGTAGGGATGACGTGGAGTAATTTCTTTGATGCCGAAGTTAACCCTGTGGCCGTTGATTTTGAGGGACCGAATAGCTCTACACTATCGCGAACTCCGCAGGTTCGTTTCTCCACCTATAAATCAAAAAATGTTCTTTCCTTATCGTTAGAAAATCCAATCGAAAAAATCACCGCGGGCGGTAGCATCACCGCGTTGCCAGAGCGATTCCCCGACATTATCGGAGCCTACCGCATCAATGGAGATTTTGGTTTTGTTAAAACAGCAGCCTTGTTTCGGGAGTTGCGCTATCAAAGTGATAAGGCTAGAAGCTTGATGAGCTATGGACTAACAATTATGGCCGCAATTAAAACCGGAGAAAAAGATAAACTAAAGTTTCAGGGTGTAATGGGAACCGGGGTAGCTAAATACATTGAAGGCGCCAGTGGATTAAATTATGATGCTGTCTACAATGGCACGAATGAACTGGAAGCTCTTCAAATGAGCGGTTCTAATATTTCGTATCAACATTTCTGGAAAGACCATATGCATTCCTCAGTAACGGCAGGCTGGTTAAGCGTAGAAGATAACAGCAACCTTACAGCCACTAACTATCAGTCGGGGTATTATGGTTCAGCTAACTTCTTTTGGGATCCGGTGAAAAACCTGACCTTTGGGTGCGAAGCTGTGGCGGGTGAACGTGTGAATGTGAATGACGAAAAGGGATCGGCTTTGCGGTTGCAAATGAGTGCTACCTACAAATTCAATAAATCATTTTAATTAGACCTAACCTATAAACTTTATGCAATTCAACCTGAGAACAATTATTCCTGCTGCTGCCATCGTACTCGCAGGGTGCGGCCAGCAAACTAACCAAGAAGCATCATCAACGGACAGTACAGGCGTTGAGAATAATGTAAATGCCACGGCTCCGGATGCTGAAACAAAACGGCAGCAAGGCTATATTATGCCTGGTCTTGATCATGGATTCGAACAATCACCCATCAATATCATTTCAACAGCCAATGAAAGTGGTAAACACAACATTACGTTGTATTTTGAAGATGAAGTAAACAAAATCGAAAACCTGGGTCATACGGTACAACTTGATTTTGCCGAAGGCAGTACAATTGTACAGGATGACACTACCTTTAGTTTTAAACAGTGTCACTTCCATACACCTTCCGAACATTTGATTGATGGTATGACGTTTCCTATGGAAATGCACATTGTCAACATTATGCCAAACGAAGACAAAAATGCTACGCCACAATATCTTGTGGTGGGGGTGCTGTTTAAGGAGGGTAAGGAAAATAAATTCATTGCTGATTTTCTAAATGCGATTCCGAAAGAAGAACACACTTCTGGTGATCTGAAGGCTGGAACTGTAAAACTGGCCGACTTGTTTGGGGCTATTCCAAAGGAGATTAAAGGTCATTATTATAACTATCTTGGCTCACTCACCACACCGCCTTATACAGAATCGGTGCGCTGGTATATTACCAAACATATTTTTGAGGCATCGGCTGCGCAAATTGAAGCGATCAATAAAGTAGAAGGCAATAACGCTCGTCACGTACAAGCACTGTATGGACGCACAGTTTCAGCGAAATAGGTAATTTAAAATAGGGGTCAGCAAAACGACCCCTATTTCAATGGCTGATGTTCCACGAACCAAAATGATAAATTAAATCATGTTTGGAGAAATTATTCTGCTAGCAATTTCAATTGGGGCAATGGTTGCAGGAATTCACCTTTGGCAGAAAGGCAATCATCTGCTGACTACCGGAAAAAAAGCTAATGCAATAATATTTAAAAACAATTACAGCCCCGGAAGTGGGACTAACGCTGGCGCTTACTATCCGGTTGTAAGATTCTTAACCGACAAAAAAGAATGGATAACACAAGAACTAAGCGTTGGATACAGCCCTGAAAAGGAAGAAGGAACAAAATTAGAAATCATCTATGACCCGGAAGACCCAAGCAATGTGGAGATTAACTCACCATTCCAACTAGAGATTTTACCACGCATACTTGTAATCATTGGAGTTTGTGGATTAACCCTTGAAGTTTTAGAGCTGCTGGATATAATTCAATTCATAAACGAGTAAAATAACTGATTGCGGATCTACGGCAAATAGAAATCAAACACGATCTCGTTCATACACTTGAAGTGACCTTTCGGGCATTTTTCATATCCAATCTTTGAACACGGTCGGCAATTAAGTTTTTTGTTTTCCAACACCGTAAACTTTGTGCGATATGGATACATACCAAACTCAGGAATGGTGTTTCCCCAAATAGAAAATATTTCCTTCTTAAAAGCCGCAGCAATGTGCATCAATCCGGTATCGTGTGTAAAAACATAATGCGCTTTCTTAACTAAACTTGCCGATTGATTGAGGTTAAATTTTCCACACGCATTATAAATGAGGGTCCTTTTATTTAGTTCGGTTAAGCCTACTTCATACTCCGTGTTCTCAGGTCGCCCAAAGAATTTACTTATCTCTTCACCCACCGCTGCATCTTCCTGGCCACCTAATAAAACAATGGGTTTATTTATTTTATCACACAACTCAATCATGCGGGTTACTGGTAATTTCTTCGTGTTGTGTTGTGCCCCAATCGCGTAAGCCACATACCCCTGCCTGTGCGTTTCCGGAAGCCAATCCATAGGCACTTCATCCTTCTCTTCAATAAAGTAATCCAACCCAAGCGCATCCGCTTTTACACCGAGCGGTTTTACCGTTTCCAGATAACGATCTACAATATGTATAGAAGGAAGTTTGTTGATTTTAAGATTTACCAGCAACCATTTTTCCCAATTGAGTTTATTAAAACTAAGTGAATTGGCGGGCAAACTCGTTTTAATAATGCGTGTGCGTAAATTATTATGCAGATCGACAATGTAATCATACTTCTCCTTCCGCAACTCCCCTATCAAGCTATTAAGATCCTTATCGAATAGAAACAATTTGTCGACATAGGGATTTGATTTTAAAATATTCTCGTATTTGTTTTTTGTTAGATAGTGAATTTCTGAATCGAGTAATTGAGTCTTCAAGGCTCGCACAACGGGGGTTGTAAGCACAATGTCGCCAATGGAGGAAAAACGAATGACTAAAATCTTCATCAATGATTTCATTTTTAATGAAACTCCCGAAAAATACGAATACAATTTCCTATTTTAGATACTTTCAAGAACTAACTAAAACAGACATAACCACTCATACAATGAACTATTGGCTATTAAAAACTGAACCCAGCACATTTTCATGGGAAGATCTTGTACGTGATAAAAAAGCAGTGTGGGACGGAGTGCGTAATTTTCAGGCACGCAACAACATTAAGGCAATGAAAAAGGGTGATTTGGCATTTATCTACCACAGTATGGATGATAAAGCTGTGATTGGGATTGCTGAAATTACCAAAGAATTTTATCCGGATCCCAAAGACAAAGATTGGCCTGTAATGGATATTAAGCCTGTAAAAAAATTAAAATCACCAGTAACTTTAGCTACTGTAAAGGGAGATAAACGAATGGCCAACATGGTGCTTGTAAAAAATTCGCGACTCTCGGTACAGCCCGTTAAAAAGGAAGAGTTTGATTGGATTGTTGGGTTGAGTGAATAACGTTGATGAATACACGGGAAACTATGAAGTCGTTTTTAAAATTATTGCAGTTACTTCTGATTGTTTCCATCTCATTTGCAGCTTCTGCGCAGATTAATCAAACTGCTCGGTTCGAACGCGAGCAGAAAAATAATGACAAGGAGTTCATTTTGGTATCCTTAAAAGAACAGGGATTAGTACTGATTCGTGATAAAGAGAAATATAAAGAGGGAAAACAACTTTGGGAGATAATTCGGTTAGATACAGAACTTACAGAAGTTTGGTCGTTTGAATTGTATACTGATAATCGCCTTCGCATTGTAGGCTATGAATACAAAGATAATCTAGTGTATCTACTCTATCGCGAAGGTGATCACGAGGCCAGTGACTTGACACTCTACACCATCGATATTGACTCACAGGACTTAAAGAAGTATGTGATCAAGCAAGAATTAACCTTTAAGGTTACGCATTTTAGTGCACTCTCACATACTATTGCGCTAGGCGGCTATGTATCCAATGAACCTGCCATTTTACTATATCATCTGGAAAACGAGGTTACTAAACTTGTTCCCGGATTTTTTGTTTCTGATACAGAGTTACTCGATTTGCGTGTAAATACTAACAATACCTTCAATACATTAATTGCCATGCGCAATACGAAACAAAAAAGGAAATTAATTCTAAAAACTTTCGATACCCGGGGTGCACTTTTACTGGAAGATGAAATGGAGATTGACGCAAAAAAGACCATTCTTTCGGGCATAAGCAGCACGTTAATTAATGATGAATTATTTATTGCCGGCACTTGGTCTGAAGGAAACTCAAAGCAGGCCAGTGGAATTTACACCTCTCTCATTGATCCATTTAGTGAGCAAGAAATTAACTTCTATGATTTCGGGCAGTTTGATCATTTTCTTGATTATAATAATCCAAAACGGGTAGCTAAACTTAAACAACGATCGCTGCAAGCAGGTAAAGTGGGAGAAGTTCCAGACTTTAAAACCTATGCTATTCCCATGCGATTGGAAGAACAACCCGAAGGCTTTGCTTTACTCACTGAAGTGTATTTGCCCTCTACCAGTTTAAATTCTTATCCCTACTGGAACAATAATTTCTCTTCACCCTACTATGGTGGTTATTCTCCTTACGGATACAATCCTTTCATGAATCGGTATTACTCATCACCCTATCAATATAATAATCAACAAACAGGCGAAACAAAAATGATCTATGCATCTCTGATTGTGTTTGATCAGCAAGGAAAGAAGACCTATGACTATGGATTAAAACTAGAGGATAAAAAAGTTGGTGGACTTGAACAAACCGCAGACTTTATGTATTACAAAGACAATTTTGCGCTAGCTTTTAAGAAGGACAAAGAAGTGAAATTTTTAAGCGGTCATCCTGAAGATTCCATTGAGATGGACACCATAACCTCAGAACTCTCATTTCCTGAAGAAACGGTGAAGAATGATTCGGGTGATAATAGTTCTATCCGATTGTGGTATCAAAATGCATTTTATGCCTGGGGATATCAAAGCATCCGCGACCGATCTCCAAATGCCGAGAGCTCTACCCGATATGTATTCTATATAAATAAAATTGAAGTTCAGTAAATCGATAGCGCTCCTTTTAATCTCAATTACCAGCTTCGGTCAGATTGATCAAAGCGCTCGGTTTGAAATCTTATTAAGCGAAAATGATATCAACGAAGACTATGCTGTTTCTTCTATAGCCGAACAAGGTCTGCTGGTTTATCGCAGGGTATTTGGTAAGCGTGAAGATCAACTTGAACTTATAAAGGTAGATACTACGCTAAAAGAAAATTGGCGCGGATACATTACGTTGCAAAAGAATCTTCGCGTTTCTCATATCAAAGTAAAAGATGAGATTATTTTCGTTTTGTTGAAATCAGCCACCTACACAACGGGTGATTTTCAAGTTCTGGCTATCCGGGCGAGTGATGGAAACTACAAAGTTTACACGATCAAAAACTTAATTCCATTTAATCCAACCGATTTTGTTGTAACAAGCTATGGTATGATGTTGGGTGGATATTTTAACTATCGCCCGCTTGTTCTTCATTTTAGTTTTAAAACAGAAAGATCCAAAATTTTGCCTGGGTTATTTAATGAACAAGGTGAGCTAACCCAAATTAAACCCTACGACAATGGATTTGTAGATGTAATCATTAGTGCCAAAAATTATGAGCGGAAGAAATGTTTATGGATTAGAAACTATGATGCAGAAGCTGACCTTGTTAAAACAACAGTGTTGGAACCTGAAGTAAATAAAAACCTGATCTTTGGCCGATCTGTAAAAATGCCTAATGATGAGCAAGTGGTGGCAGGTGTATATGGTAATAAGAATATGGATTACTCGCGCGGAATTTTTGTTGCAGACATTAATCCTTTTGGGGAATACAACATCAACTACTACAACTTTAGTGATCTGCAGAATTTCTTCAGCTACATGAAGATTCGTAAAGAAAAGCGGGTAAAGGAAAGAATTGAACGAAGAAAAATAAAAGGAAAAAAAATAAGGTTCAATTATCGCTTATTGGTTCAGGAAGTAGTGCCTTATGGAAATCAGTTTATCATGTTGGGTGAGGCATTCTACCCGAAATATACATTTGCAAGTGCTGCCAACAATGGATATGCTTCTTACGGTAATGGATTGATTCGAAACGATCGTATTTTTGATGGTTACCAATATACCCACGCGATTGTAATCGGATTTGATAAGCAGGGGAAATTGAAGTGGGACAATAGTTTTGAAATTAATGATGTAAAAACATTTGACTTACAGCAATATGTTAAAATTGCACCTTCCGAAACCCAAATTTCCTTGCTCTACTTTCATGACAATCTGATCCGGACAAAAATCATTAAAGACAATCAGGTACTCGAAGGCAAAACTGCTGATCCACTCAAATCAAGATTTGACACTGATCTCATTAAAAAGAATGACACTAAAACCAGCAAATTGGATTATTGGTATCCGCAGCACTTCTTTGCTTCGGGTATTCAAAAAGTAAGAAATCAGCAAGCCGAAGAACTTTACCGAAAAGTGTTTTTCATCAATAAGATCAAATACTAAACAGAAACAATTCTTTTTGTTAATTTTGCACAGGCGTATGCAGAAGAAACTCATCCTTGATTCAGACCTGCTTGATATTACCCTCAGCCGCCTTTGCGAGCAACTGATAGAAAATCACGGTTCCTTTCAAAATAGTGTTATTCTGGGCATGCAGCCCCGGGGTATTTTTTTAGCCGAGCAAATTCAGAAGAAACTAAAAGAGTTAACAAAGAAGGAAATCCCACTCGGGTATTTAGACGCTACCTTCTATCGCGATGATTTTAGAAGACGCGATACTCCGGCCAAAGCCAGTGAAACCCGGGTATCATTTGTAATTGAGGGCAAACAAGTAATTCTTATTGATGATGTTCTCTTTACAGGCCGCACGGTAAGGGCAGCTCTTGATGCCATGATTGCGTTTGGCCGACCTGAAAAAGTAGAATTGTTAGTGTTGGTTGATCGTACCCATACCCGAGATTTACCCATTGCAGCCGACTATGTAGGCAAATATGTAAACACGATTGAATCGCAGCGCGTACTGGTTGAGCTGGAGGCGCAAGGATATAAACAAAACAGAATTTGGCTAATCAATAATCAGGATTAACAATGTCAAAACTTAGTCAACGTCATCTCTTAGGAATCAAAAATATTACCACAAAAGACATTGAATTAATTTTTGAAACGGCTGATAATTTTAAGGATGTAATAAATCGCCCGATTAAAAAAGTACCTTCCCTGCGCGACATTACCATTGCCAATATTTTCTTCGAAAACTCAACACGCACAAGACTTTCCTTTGAACTAGCAGAGAAGCGACTCTCAGCGGATGTAGTTAATTTCTCGGCATCTAACAGTTCAGTAAAGAAAGGCGAAACTCTGTTGGATACGGTAAATAACATTTTAGCCATGAAGGTAGACATGGTAGTGATGCGACATGCCAGCGTAGGGGCTCCTCATTTTCTATCGAAACATATAAAAGCCAATATTGTAAATGCAGGTGATGGCACCCACGAACATCCTACACAAGCATTACTTGATACGTATTCTATTCGCGAAAAACTGGGTGATGTGCAGGGAAAAAAAGTGGCCATCATTGGCGACATCCTTCACTCACGTGTAGCACTATCAAACATTTTTGCACTTCAAAAATTAGGAGCCAAAATAATGGTATGCGGCCCACCCACATTGCTTCCAAAATTTATTGGTTCATTAGGCGTTCAAATAGAATTTGATATTAATAAAGCATTGGCCTGGTGCGATGTAGCAAATGTGCTCCGCATTCAATTGGAGCGGCAACAAATAAAATACTTTCCCTCCTTACGGGAATATTCCTTGTATTACGGAATCACAAAAAAGATTTTAGATAATCTGAAAAAACAGATTGTTATCATGCACCCAGGTCCAATCAACCGCGGAGTTGAATTGAGTAGCGATGCCGCTGACTCGCACCATTCTATTATTCTCAATCAGGTAGAAAATGGAGTTGCGATACGAATGGCGGTATTGTATTTATTAGCCGGTGCAGCTGCCTGATTTTTATTCAAATGGCTAACTCTCGTTAGCATTATTCGTATTTTTACGGTTCATCTATTAAAGCTGTATTATGATTTACAATTCAATCATCGAAACTATTGGCAATACTCCACTGGTTCGTTTAAATAAAATAACAAAAGGCATTGCTGGAACTGTGGTTGCCAAAGTCGAATATTTCAATCCGGGTAACTCGACTAAGGATCGTATGGCACTGAAGATGGTTGAGGATGCTGAAAAGGCGGGTATCCTTAAACCAGGCGGAACCATTATTGAGGGAACTTCTGGAAATACCGGAATGGGGTTAGCACTAACGGCTGTGGCCAAAGGCTATAAGTGCATTTTCACAATGGCCGATAAACAATCACAAGAAAAGATAAATATTTTAAGAGCGGTTGGTGCTGAAGTAATTGTTTGCCCCACCAACGTTGAACCTGATGATCCGCGCTCATATTATTCAGTGGCCAAAAAATTGAATAAAGATATTCCCAATTCAATTTACCCTAATCAGTATGATAATCCTTCCAATGCGCAGGCACATTATGAAACTACCGGGCCGGAAATCTGGAAACAGACTGGAGGAAAAATTACGCATTATGTTGCTACTGTAGGCACGGGAGGCTCAATGAGTGGAACGTCTCGCTATTTAAAAGAACAAAATTCAAATTTGGTTTCTGTTGGGATTGATACCTATGGTTCCGTTTTCAAAAAATATAAAGAGACCGGAGTGTTCGATCGAAATGAAATATATCCTTACCTGACAGAGGGTTTTGGGGAAGACATCCTACCCAAAAATGTTGACTTTGATGCGATTGATTTATTTATTAAAGTAACTGATAAAGATGGCGCCATCGCGGCACGCAAGTTGGCAAAAGAAGAAGGTCTCTTTTTAGGATGGAGCAGCGGATCAGCAGTACATGGTGCATTAGAATATGCAAGAGAGCATCTGAAGAAAAATGACTTGATGGTAATTCTTATGCCCGACCATGGCACACGTTATCTTAATAAAGTGTATAACGATATGTGGATGAAAGACCACGGTTTTCTGGAAGAGCGTACGTATGGAACGGCTCGCGAAATCATTTCACGTAGAAATGGAAAAGATAGTTTGTACACAGTTTCCAAAACATCTACGATTGGCGAAACCATTCGCATTATGAATACAGAAGGTGTAGATCAAGTGCCCGTAATGGAGAATAATGAATTTGTTGGTAGCGTTGCTACTTCTTCACTCATTGAAAAAATCATTAACGACCCTACATTAAAAGACAAAACAGTAGGCGAGATTATGGATAAGCCGATGCAAATGGTTGCCTTGGATAGTACGCTGGATGTGCTTTCATCATTACTTAATAAAGATAATAAGGCCTTGCTTGTTCGCGATGATTCTGACAAAGCACACATCATTACTCAACATGATATTTTAAAGGCAATGACAGTTTAGGTATCCTGACAAAATCTTTTTAATCGGTTTCGACCGGGCGCAACCAGGCAAGTTTTAGAGTTACTGTAAAATAAAAATGTCTGACCTCTTTCGGGATCAGACATTTTTTTATCCTAAGATTTATTAACCGCGTTTTGTAATCTCTATTTCAATACGGTCGTTGTATTGTCCAAGTGTTCCACTATTTGGATAAAGTGGAATTTTTCCGCCTTCACCTTTTGTGTCAATACGCGAAGACTCTATGCCCTGACTAACCAGATAAGCTTTTACAGTAGCCGCACGTTCACTCGTCAATTGCTTTGCCGAGAATTTACCAATCTTATTCTTTGATGGATCAAGCGCAAAGAAGTTAGTGCTAGACCCTAATATCGATCCTTCTTTATCTTGATTACCATTACAATGTCCATGCACTCGTATTTTGTATCCGGGTGATTCTTTCATTAGATCCACTAAACCATCTAATTCATTTTGAGCGGCAGGATCAAGGATAGATGAATTTCGGAAAAAGCGAACATTAGTAAAATCAATGTAATCACCACGCTTAACTCTTCCTAATTCAATTGGAATAATAGCTTCACCTTCAGGTCCAACTTCCGGACTTGGTTCATCATAACTTAATATTAAACTCACTGGCTGAAACCCTGCTGCCTGAGTAACAACCACATAATTTCCTCTTGAGTTCTTTGGAGCTTCAATGTAAACAACTTCGTTTGCCTTAAATACTTGATAGCGTGTTGCATTATTTGATTCCTGTATATGAATTTCACCAATAACCGGACTATCACTATCCTTTGTTTCGAACTTAAATAGGAATGGTTTTCCGGGTGGCTTAGGTGGCACAACTGGCTTCTCCTCAATCACTGGTTTTTCTTCCACGATTGGAACCTCAACAACAACTGAATCTTCTTTAACAGGTTCAGGTTCAACTACTACAGGCTTCTCCTCAGGTACAACAACCGCTGGTTTTTCTTCAACAACAGGACCCCGTGGTTCACCCAATTGTCCATAAAATACCCATGCATCTTTATATTCGGTTTCGGCACGCAAGCGAATCACAAAAGCATAAGCCTTCCTTTTATCATTGGTTTGCAAAAGATATACGTAGTTCCATTTCTGCCTTGTATTTATTGCATATTGAGCATTAAAACCTTGCTGATTAGCCTTATCAGTCAATCGAACAGTATAATCAGGTCGGCCAAAAACTCCAATAACCACATAATAACTTGGTTCAGCAGTTTGTGCTGTCACCTTCATTGTGGCCAATAGAAGCAGAAAAAGTAGGGTGTAGGTTGATTTTCGCATGCCTTAAAATTAATAATAGCACCCAATTTAATACTTTCCCTAAGTAAACCGCAAATTTTTGGCTTTCGATTAGGTTGAAGATTCAGTAAAAATGGCAATACTGAATTGATTTAAACCCAATTCCTTTGCGAAGAACCCCTTAACTCAAATGCAGAGGGTGAATTAATTGCTAATTCTCAAGAATCTCGATCTCTACCCTAACATTAGCCTGTGCCGCTGTATGATCAACATCGTAAATGGGTTGTTTGCCACCCCATGCTTTTACTTCCGTACGGGAAGCTTCCACCCCATTATCAATCAAATATTTTTGAATAAGCATAGCACGTTCTTCTGAAAGCTTTTTTGCTGACCCATGCCCCTCTTTATTGTCACGCGTTAGCGAGAAGAATTCTTTACTATCGCCCATTGAAATAATTTTGCCCGATGAATTACCATTAGTATGCCCATGTATCCTGATCTTATATTTAGGATTTTCGGTTAGCATTTCAAGTAAGCTATTCACTTCATACCGCGACTCCGGACGCATGATAGCTGCATCTTTATAAAAGTACACATTGAACATAATGGCCTTATCTCCTTTTTGCAGGCGCACCATTTCGAACGGAACAACAATTGTAATATCATCTATTATCACACCACTAGTTGTTTCCGGTGTTTCATAACTAATCGGCAATTGTAATTTGCGAAATCCAAATACCTCGCACTCCAAAAGCATGTTACCCGATTTATTGATTGGCTTTACATACACCACATCATTGCCCCGATAGGTAGCCGACTTACGAGTTTTGTTTGCCACATCAGCATCAAAAATATCAACATCACCTGCAAGGGTATCTTTATCAACTAACGCGGTGATACGAAATAGAAAAGGTTTAGTTCCTGGTTTTTCCACTATGGTTTGCTTAACCTCAGATTCAGAAGACTGTGGCGCCAGGTCTTGCTTTTCCTCGACTGCTGCCATTACCGGTACCGGTGCCACTTCTATAACCACATCTTTCGCTTCAGTTTCTACTTTCGGTTCCGTCAATTGTTGAATGGCTTCTTCTCGCTCGGCTTGATTGAACTTTACTACTTGGGGGTTTTCGCCCAACAAACCAATGTAAACCCAGGTATCATGATAACTTGATGATTGTTGCAATTTCACCGCCTCGTTAATGGCTGACTTACGATTTTCCGTGTGCATGGCGTACACATAAAAAAGTTTACGCTTAGGATTGAGTGCATACTGAGCCGGTATATTCTGCTTAGTGGCATTATCTGTAAACTCAATTGCATTGCGTTGGATGGCAAATGCACCAATTACCACATAGAGTGATTGATCAGTATGAGGTTGGTCTTGAGCCAGTATGGATGAAGAGACCAAGAGTGCCGCAAAAAATAGGTAGATACGATGCATAGTCTTTTGGTTAGGTACTACAATTTTAAGAAATCTTTATGAAACTATTGCCATCATGTAAGAGTATGAACAGAAGTTAACTTTTTAATATTCACTGGTTTCTATCGACCACACTAAACTCTTGCTCAATTAAAGTTCCTTCTTCATCAATAAGTGTGAGCATGTGAGGCCCAGCATCGGGAGTCATTGACAATCGATGCGTGCCCTGCGTAGTTCCTATATAGACACCATCTAAATGCCAGAAAATAGTTATGTTGGATTGTCTGTGTGTCGCTTCAAACAAAGCACTGCCCAACGTGCCATCCAATTCGCGCGGAATAAAAATGCGTGCTTGAGGTCTTGGGTAAATTAAATCCATTATTGCCACGGATGCCGGATTAACACAATCCGATCTTAGTGGGGGTAATACTTTATAACGTAAGTTTTTAGATTTGAAATAATACTCTTGAACAGGTGGCAACACAAACCACGAAACAGTTTTCATTTTATCGATCGATTCACAATCGGCATGAACCCGATGCTTTCCATCCATCGAAAGATGAACAGGTTGATGATACCTGCATGGAGCGCTTTGCAAACCTGCTTTGGTAACTTTCATTATTTCATTTTCAGTGCACCATTCCCTAGCGCGCATACCACTGCGACTGCAAATCTGAATTTCAAACAACTCTTGGGCTGGCTCCAAAAACCAACTGTTACCGGACAGTTGCGAAAAGATATCAAACAAAATTGGTGCAGCTGATTCTGTGCCGGTTAATCCTGGCCTACCTTCGCCATCGGCATTGCCTACCCACACTCCTACTGCATACTCGCCATTAACTCCCACTGCCCAACCATCGCGCAATCCATGGCTTGTTCCTGTTTTCCACGCAATTTTTTTTGTGCTATTAAAATGTCTCCAACCCGTTTCTTCACCGGGTCGGTATAATTCTTTTAGCACGTTCATCGTAAGATAAAGCGAACCCGCACTTAACCACGAACTCTCTTCGAGGTTATTCCTCTTCACAGAATCCTTTAACAAATAAAACGGTTGATGAAAATCACTTTTATCGTACCTATTTTTTCCGGGCACTTCAAAATATGTTTGAAGTGTACGCGCCATGGAAGCATATGATCCGGTAATGTCCCACAACGTTCCTTCGGCACCACCCAATATTAATGAGAGGCCGTAGTGGTCGGGTGCTTGCGTTAGTGTAGTGATGCCAATTCCTTTTAACAGTTCATAAAATTTCTCGTAACGATATTCTCTCAATTCATGCACTGCAGGAATATTGAGTGAACGAATCAAAGCCTGATCAGCACTTACTGCTCCATCATATTGCTTTGAAAAATTTCGGGGTGAAAATCCATTGATCAACGTTGGAATATCTGGTTGTAAGGTGCGAGGCAATAACTTTCCTTCGTCCAACATGGCAGCAAACAAAAATGGTTTTAAGATGCTACCTGTACTTCGTCTCGCCTGAATAATGTCTACTTGCTCATCATGGTCATAGCCAGCTTGTGTATTACCTGTGTAGGCAAGCACTCTTCCGGTTTTAACTTCCAACACCAAAGCGGCCGCATTATAAACCTGATTAGCTTTCAATGCCTGATGATGATCAGCAATGATTTGATTCACGCGTTCTTGTAAAGAAGTTTGCAACGAAGATCGAATTCGTGTTTGCGCATAGCCATCTTTCATCGATTGCATCAACAGATGTGAAGCTGTGCGAGGCAATGCAATTGGATTGTCGGGAATATCTTCTGATACAGAAAGTTCAAGAGTTAGTTGATCAAATTTTCCCGCTTCCATCATTCGTTGCAACAATCGATCACGTTTTTGTTTTAACAACACTCTGTTTTTTCCAGGATGAATCAAGGACGGATTGTTTGGCAGCACAGCTAGCAGGGCAGCCTCCGACCAACTAAGTTCGGCTGCATCGCGACCAAAGTAACGCCAGCATGCACTCTCGATGCCTACCACATTTCCGCCAAAGGGCGCATGTGCTGCATAGAGTGATAAAATTTCTTCTTTCGAGAATTCGAATTCAAGCCGGGTGGCTAGAACAATCTCAATAAACTTTTCAAAAAAAGTACGGCTCTTATTTTTACGTGCAAGCCGAATCACTTGCATAGTAATGGTGCTGCCACCACTCACAATTTTACCTGCTCTCCAATTTTGTTGTGTTGCGCGCGCTAACGATCGAAGATCAACACCCACGTGTTGGTTAAACCTCTTGTCTTCAAATAGAACAATTGCTTCTTTAAATTTTTCAGGAATGGGATCACCTTCCGGGAAACGCCACTGGCCATCATTGGCGATAGTAGCACCAAGAAGTTTACCATCGCGATCTTCTAACACCGTGGAATAGGAATCCTGAAAAAGTTTTGCCGGAAGACAGAAGTAATAACCGATCAAGAGAAAAAATAAAATCAGGAAGTAATACCGGTATCGCTTTAAAAACTCCATCAGCGCAAGATAGAAGTTCTAACTCTTCTTTACATTCTTTGCATACCACTCCGCTTCCGACTGGGTAACAATTTCCCTGGTAACACTGCTCTCGATTTTAGCTCTTGCCCGCTTCATGGCTTGACTTACCATATTGTGCTCTATAGACTCTTCTTCTTTCACACCTAATTTTTCAAGCAAGCCAACAATCCTGTCGGAGCCAAAAATTTCAAATGCGGGTTCGTCTAAGGATGAATAAAAAATAATAGGACATTGTGGAAAAGCAGTATTTAGTTTTTGAATGATTTGATCTTCTTTAGATGGCAATGGATAATGACCTGCAAATAAAAAGGAAACTTTTCCTTTCGCTTGCCAGCCCCTAAGCAAATTCAATAAAGCAGAAGACTGAATAAATGTTGCATTGCAAACGAAAACAACTTTTTCTTGTTGAGCTGCCTCTCCTGATAACTCCGAGGAGAGTTGATAGTAAGGAACTTTTTTTTCAGTTAAGTAATCTAGAACTTCTGTTTGTTCTTTTTCAAAGTAAGTAAACACAATTGGCACTTCATTTTTTGTGATCGAGGTGAGCGCATCCATAATCATTCCGCGCCAAGCCATTGGCTTGCTCTTCCAAACACGATCAGTATACGAAGGTTTGTCGGATTTTAAAAAAGAAAATAATCCCATCAATTTAGTTTTTTAGTGTACTCAGCCTCATCGAAGCCCAGCAAAATTACTTTTCCTTTCTTCTCTATTAAGGGTCGTTTTATCACACTGGTTTTTTCAATCATCAATGCAATAGCAGCCTTTTCGTTTGTCACTTTCTTTTGAACAGCCTCATCTAACTGACGCCAGGTGGTACCCCGCTTGTTTACTAAACTCTCCCATCCTACTTGCTTGCTCCATTCACTGAGTTTGGCAGCAGTAATTCCTTCTTTTTTATAATCATGAAACTCAATTTCAATGGCATGTTTCTTAAGCCAATCCACTGCCGACTTCACTGTATTACAATTTTTTATTCCGTATACAATCATAGGTACTGTTTTTAATTTTTAAAGGTAGGAATTTTTCCTCTTCAGTCAGGTTCAAACACCTATTGGTTAAACACCTCTTCTTTTGTAATTTGGTGAGTATGCTATTTGTTATTGATACCCAGATAGCAACTGAATAGCTTCAATAAGAATGACCCAACATAATAATAATACCAAGAAGAGAATATATTTATAATACTTATTGTACTTGCCTGAAGGGTTTATTAAAGATCACGGCAATAAAAATAAAGAATATGAAAAGGAAAAAATTCTTAGAAACAACATCCTTGGCTATTGCAGGAGGAATGTTAGCACCTATTATGTCTTGCACTACTGATCAGAAAAATAAAAATGCAGTAGAGATTCCCGAAAGAAAAAACTGGGCGGGCAACTACACCTATAAAGCTGAAAAACTATACGAACCCACTTCTGTTGAAGAAGTGCAAGAATTGGTGAAAGAATTAGATAATCAAAAAGCATTAGGCACAACGCATTGTTTTAATGACATAGCCGATAGCACTCAAAATCAAATCTCCACCAAAAAGCTAAACAAGGTTGTGGATTTAGATAAAGAAAAAAAGACCGTTACCATTGAAGCCGGAACCCGATATGGTGACTTTGCAGAAATGTTATACCAACAAGGTTACGCATTACACAATCTTGCCTCACTCCCACATATTTCAGTGGCCGGTGCTTGTGCTACAGCAACTCATGGCTCGGGTGTAAAAAATGGCAATCTCGCAACTGAAGTAATTTCACTTGAACTGGTTAAGCCCGATGGAAGTGTGGTGAACATTGATAAAACAGATCCTCACTTTTATGCAGTGGTGGTAGGCTTAGGTGCATTTGGAATTGTTACCAAGGTTACCCTGGAAGTTCAAGACAAGTTTGATGTGCGCCAAGATGTATTTCTTGATTTGCCTCTCGAATCTGCCGTTTCTAATTTTGATAAAATTATGTCGAGCGGATATAGTGTTAGTTTGTTTACAGATTGGATGGACAATAAAATAAGTGAAGTATGGGTGAAAAGAAGAATGGATACCGAGGTAATTGATTTGGGTACCGATTTCTATGGCGCGAAAGCAGCAACAAAAAATATTCATCCCATTGCTGAGCTTGCCGCTGAAAACTGTACCGATCAAATGGGAGTACCCGGTCCGTGGTATAACCGATTGCCGCATTTCAAAATGGGTTTTACACCCAGTGCTGGCGAAGAGCTACAATCAGAATATTTTATCCCTCGGGCCAAAGCTGTAGAAGCCTTGCTTGCGATAGAAAAAATGAAGGATCAGATTTATCCGCACATTATGATCTCGGAAATAAGATCCATAGCAGCTGATAATTTTTGGATGAGTCCATGTTTTCAACAAGATAGTATTGCCTTTCACTTTACGTGGAAGCAAAAGCCCAAAGAAGTTCTTGCCGTATTGCCTGCGATTGAAGGTGCCCTTGCTCCTTTCAATGTAAGACCACATTGGGGCAAACTGTTTACCATTGATGCTAAGGTATTGCAAAGCAGATACGAAAAACATGATGATTTTTTAGAATTAGCAAAAGCGTATGATCCTAACGGCAAGTTTAAGAACAGCTACTTGACTAAAAACATATATTGAGTAGTCTGTTGATGCGGAGGAAAGAAAATTAATTTCTTAAAAAGTAAAGGCACACACTATATCTTTATACCAAACTATGTCCCGCATTTTAATAAATAATATTATCCGGCAATTAAATGAACTTGAGAATGGCTCGTTATGGTTTGATCAATGTTTTAAAGATAAAATCGATAGCCTTACAGATGAGGAGGCGCATACTCAACCCATGCCAAACATTCATAGTGTAGCTGAACACGTTTCTCATATGCTGGAGTGGAGAAAGGAATGTGTTCTAAGGTTTAACGGATCGAAGACTGACCTAATGAATAGCCCAGCCGATTGGAAGAACAATACTGAATTACAAAAGTATGGTTGGGCCAATTTAAAAAATGCACTGTATGAAAGTCGGTTAGAATTAATCGAGCTATTTACACATCAAGACGACACATATCTGGAAACCAAATTTCAGGACACTGAATATAATTTTCATTATTTAATCGAAGGAATTATTCAACACGATTTGTACCATCTAGGACAGATAGGAGTAACCATTAAGTTGTTGAATGCGAAATAAAAAACTTTTTAAATACTCATCGCATTAACCTCATCCATATAGGTCTCTAAATCTACTTTCGTTGATGTGCTGTCATGCCTCCCATTACTTTCTCCATAATTTTTACTTTCCCCCATCTTGGAACAGTGCGCAGTGAGTAGATTAAAAGTTTTGTCAACACGCCAGGTAAAACAGTTGTCTTGCGTCCAAGTGCTTTCAAAATAGGAACTCCAACTTGCTCAGGGGTCATTGACATTGCCATTTTCATGTTGGCCCTCTGGCTGAATCCACTTTCTACGGGCCCAGGCGCTGCTGCCAATACATCCACGTTATACGGCTTGAGCTCTACAGATAATGCCTCAGCCAGTGTTTGCACGTATGCTTTTGTTGCTGCATAATTTGCGGAATAGGGTGTTCCTTGAAAAGCTACCATGGAACTCATTAAAATCATTCCACCACGATTCTGCTTTGCAAATTGCTGTGCGTAGTAATGGGTTAACGAAAGCAATGCTTCGCAATTTACTTTCAACATATTGAGTTCTGAATGTATTGGGTTATCAATAAATAACCCAGACGTGCCATACCCGGCTGAAACAATTAACAGGCCTACGTCTAAACCTTGGGTTGATTGAATGATTTTGTTTAAGCCTTCCGATTCGGAAACATCAGCAACCACAGTTTTAACTTCACCCGCTGAAATCCTTTTCAATTGGTTCTCAACTTCCTGAAGCTGATCAAACTGCCTTGAATTGATAACCAAGTTAAAACCTGCATCAGCCAATTGTAATGATAACTCACGACCTATGCCAGAGGAAGCTCCAGTAACAATTGCCCACTCGCCATACTTGCTCTTAAGTCTTTTCTTTTCGCTGCTGGATAGTCTCATTTTGTTGTTGATTAAATTTAAAGAGTGCTTTTCCTTGCAGCGCTTGTACTAATGTGAAAACTGCCAATAGTCCATACAGCAAAGAAATTGCAATCGTTGTTTTTATATTTTTAAGTAAATAGTAGGAAAGTATGGGCAGCACCTGTAAGGCATGCATACCAATGAAGTGTGCAATTCTCGGGTCGCCATATTTTATACTCCAATGCAAAAATGGTATTCCCAAACCACCATCCTCACCCCCTATGGTGTGCGTTAGTCTGGAACCCATCACAAAACCTTCAAAAGAAAAGATTACAAAAATTAGAATGCCTAATCGGATTGCCCACACATAATAATTGGGTAGTGAAGGAAAATCATTTATAAAAAAAAGTACCCCAACATAAGCAGTATAAAGGGTAACTAGCGTTGCGGCTAGAGCCATCATTGAATATAAGGCAGCATACACAGGGGTACTTAAGTTATAATGAGATAATTCTCCTTTACTAGCCTGCAGAGCGATGTAAATAATCTCAAAACCTAGTAGAACGATGACCGTCCAATTATATAATGCGATATTGAAGGAAGGTAAGTAATAGCAATACCATGCCATCGCCCACGCAAATAAGAAGGTTGAAAATGCAAATTTGAAGGGCTTGAACCAGGCGTTTACATTGTACACTTGTGTAGTAGTAAACCGCGTTAAGATTAAAAAAATTACAGCAAATACAAGGCAGATTATTCCGTAGTAAAATAGGGTTTCATTCCTTGCTTTAAGATTATGAATAAATTCTATCATGATGTTTAATTCTGATCCTCAGACTTTCTTTTCAATTCTGAAAGCCAAACATCATGCAAGCGTTTTAGTTTATTTCTCTGAAATGTTTTCTCAAAGAAGGTAAGCCAACCGTTTTGCGATTCATCGGTTATAACTTTACAGCCCTCGTTAGTCGGTATAATTAACCAAACATGAAAACCCTGAATGCTTTTTTTATTTGACTCCCATGATAAAAGTCGGGCATATTCAAATTGTTTTATGGTAGATTGAAATTTTAATCCCATGGTTTCCCATGTGAAGATGGACTCTCTATTTAGTAGCGTGTCCGTGTCGTTTAAAAAAGATACGTTTCTGGCACCTTCATACCATGACTCCCATTTCAACGCATCAATTAGAAGTGACCAAACTTTTTCAGGATGGGCGTTTATCTCAATCTTATTATGAACATAGAATTTAGATTCTGAAGGCTCGTATACTTCTGGCCAATCGATTTTTTCAGAATTGGCTGACTGGCCTTTCGAGTAAAAAGCAAGTGTTAGCAATAGCAGCGTGATAATAAGTTTTTGCATTACAATTTTTTATAACTGTTATGCAAAACTCGGGTATCTTGAAGGTGATAAACGTTAACAAATGTTTAGATTTTTGAACTTATCTGTTTTTTTGAATAGGCTCAATGAACTGGAGCAAAATCAATTGATTAATGAGAAACTGTATTCAGGTGGATCAGTTTGTCGTGTAAACAAATTCCGACACCGCGATCAATCATATTGGGTAGTTGACTCAATGCCAATTCAATTTTTTGATCCCGTGCTGCCATATCACTTTTAAGATGATACAGGGCTGCTTCTGTTGCTGCCACCTGCGCCTTTGGAATGATAGCCGAGGGTACATATTGTTTCCAATAAACTTCGGCTTGGGTCAGGTCTTTGCACGCATAGGCATAAAAGAAGGCCGCATCAAGAAACACACTTCCTCTGATTCCCATAGGAATACTTTCAATCTCTGTTAGGTATGCTTTCAGGTTTTTCTCCGCCTCCTCCAAATTGCCCTCATCAAAGGCAAATTGATATAAGTAAGAAAACAGGTAAACTTTCATGGGGGCTTTTAGTTTCTGCCCAAGTATCAACGCTTCCTGAATTTCTTCCATGTTCAGCAGGCGAGGTCGTATCCCTCCTGAAGAACTTGAAATAATTTTCATTAATAAAACTTCAAAGCGGGCGGTATCGCCACCACGCAGGAAGCGCAGTGCTCTTGCCCCATCAGTGTAAAAACCACCTGTGTGCAGTGGTATTAATGTAATAATGAAAATGAGCACCGATAAAAAACTAATTAGCCCAAAAAGCGATGCGATCACATTTAAAAACAGATGATCGTTCGGATTAACAACTGATACCAACTGCTGAGCACCATACGAAATAGCAGCTAACAGAAAACTTGCTGCTGGACCACCTAATGCGTAAATAGAAAAACGCTTGGCTAAATTTTCAGTGGTTGTTGGTAAGCAAATTACCATACCTCCTGAAACGTTTACGTTCTTATTCCATTTAAATTTCCATCCCGCTTCTTCTTTATCCCACATAAAAGGACCGACTACATACATTCTGAAATCAAATTTTACTAATAAACCCGCTACCGCATGCCCGGCTTCATGAATGCCAATGACAACAAAAAACATTGGCACAAAGAAAATTACGAAGGCAATTACCTGATTGAGGGGCACTGTCTTTGCAGAGGCCATACCCATTTTTGCGGCCATAAACCCAACACCCGCTCCGGTGGCCATTAGTATCGATACAGTAATGATCCTGGTTATTTTTTTCTTATCCATAGATTTCAACTATTAGAAGCATAATTATATAAACGTCATTTACAGATCAATTTTCTTTCGTAGAATCTGTCTTTTAAAATTTAGGATCTTATGGTTTCAATTTTTTCAATCGACTTAAATGAACTGGGCTGATACCCAAATAAGACGCAATCATATGTTGCGCAACACGATGATGAATATTAGGGAATACCTTGGAAATATTTTCATATCGTTCAGTTGCCGTATAGGTATACTGGTTTTTTAACCGGTTATCAAAATAGATGAAATAATACTCGGCAATAAGCCGACCCATTTTATGGCCCTCCTTAAGATTAGCATATCCCCAATCAATTGCTGCTCGCGGCATCACAATAGTTTCCGTTTCCTCAATTGCCTGAAGACTATTGTTGGCAGGAACTTGAAGTATAAAACTTGTATAATCGGCAATAAACTGATTCTCCATCGCAAAGTGAATGGAATGCTCCGTGCCAGCTGGGTCAACAATCATGCTTCTTACCAGGCCTCGATTAATAAAAAAAATTTCATTAGCAAGTCTAGTCTGCTCACTTAAGAACTCTTTAGGTTTGAAGTTTTGGAGATGACACCTGCAAAGAAGCTCTCTCATTTCTGACTCTGAAATGGATATCATTTGCCGAATGGCGAACTCTAACTGTTCGAACTTCATCCTAGTGATTTACTCGTTTAGAATATTTAACATAGAATGAATTTATTGCTTGACTATCAAACACTATCTTTTGAGAACTTTAAAAGCGAAGTTTCTTCCATAGCCTTGCATTATCGCCAAATTAATCCAACTCAATGCAAATTGTTCTAGTAGATTGAACTTATCGCTCCCTCCGAAATTGTAAACATTCTCAAAACCTAAATCCACTGCAAGTTGCTCAGCAATCCTTTTAGCCAGAATGCTATCACCGGCATAAAACATGTCAATTCCTTTTCCCTGATAGATCGGGTTACCCATGTTTTCGGCACCTGTAGTATTAAAGCATTTTACTATGTCCTTACAGTTAGTGAGGCTCATCAATGCTTCCGTGGTGTTGGAATATGGCTCTGGCTTTACGCGAACAGAATTCATAGTATCGATGATTACTTTATTGCTTACATCACCCATTGCTTCAATAATAGCAATGACCGCTTGCGGTATTGCGGCAATAACAACTACTTCCGAGTCAGTAACAGCATCTGCGATAGAAGTAACCCGAATCTCCTTAGCCTCCGCCAATAGATTGCCTTTAAACTCGTTCTTGTTTCGAACACCAAAAACTACTTGATGCCCCGCACGAGCCCATCCCTGAGCCAGTGCGCTTCCTACATTTCCGCTACCAATAATTGCTATGTTCATTTTTTGAATGATTTTAATGAAGACACAATAAATAAGAAAGGAACGATTATAAAGACAGCATACGATAAATAAATTGACACGAAACCCAATACGACTGATAATAAATACAATGCAGGACCAAAGATGCTTCGCCTTGCCAGACGTCTGGCATCATCAGAAGAAACAGTGGAATGGTGTAAATTGTTTTGGAAACAATACCTCCGAATAAAATAAAATAGTAAGGCGCAGAAAAACAATTCAAAACCAAACAACAATACTCCTAATAAAAGAAAAGGATACTCTCCTAAAAACGCTGTGGCAAATGGCAACAAACAAATCCAAAATAACCAGAAGCTATTTAACCATAGCAATGCGCGGGTTGACACACGAATAGAAAGAAAAAGTTGATGATGATTCACCCAGAAAATGATGATCATAATAAAACTTAATGCATATGCCGACAACTTGGGTAGAATGGGTAGCAACTGATAAAATGCATCTCGGCTCGAAATGTTTTCCTCCATTTCGGGGATTTTAATCTCTAATACCATTAGTGTAATTACAATTGCCAAAACACCATCCGAAAATGCCTCAATGCGATTGGTACTAGATTCTTCCATAGCACTAATTTTCTCCATTGTTTAAAAATTACTTATGTTAAAACCAAAGGTCATAATCTTATCATCGCGTTTCACACTGATGAGCACCATGTTGTCATGGGTATACAAAAGCGCAGTGCGAAACGAGAAGTATTTTGTAATTGGCAGTTCTAAAGAAGTATTAAGATAATAGCGCCAATTATTACGATCATTGAATGCAGGCTGATACCACGTTTCGTATTTCAATCTTAATTTTCCGTGTATCAGTAATTGATTCCCTAGCAATCGAATGGTAGCGCGCTGACTGGTTACTGTATTGGCTTCAACATGAGTTGGTTCAATAAAAAAATCTGTTCCGTTATAGAGTGTTTGCTCGTAGGTAATGGTTGTGGATACCTTCAATTGATTTGATTCCGAATTAATTAAACCATACGAAACTCCTAGCCCTACCTGATAACGAAAGTCAATTTGGTGTCGGGCTGAATTTTGTAGCCAAACCATGGCATATGGATAAAACCGTTTGCGCGGATAGAGATAAAGGAAATTTCGAGAGAAAAGATCGTTCTCGGTCTCGTTCTTAAAAATCGTTCCATAGAGATAGCTGTTACTTGATTTCAAGCCAATGACTTTACCAACATGGGAGATATCCACGTTAGTAACGATTAATAACCGCTCTACATTTCCTGTGATCCATGATCCGGTTACATTGGCACGATATCCAAAACGAAGGGTATCGTTTTCGGTGAGTTGAGCCCAGACGGAACTCACCAACACCAAAAACAAAAGCGTAAAACCAATACGCAACATTTACTTTAAACTGGTTATGATTTTTACAAACTCCATGGGTTGCACCACAAAAGGCAAGTGTGAAGTGCTCATTACAAAAGTTTGCTTGATCGTTGCATTGTTCTTTACCATCATCTTTTGCAACTCGTAACCCACGGCTTGATCCTGACTGGTGTGGATATAATACTTTGGAACGCTGCCAAATTTTGCACTTGATAATACTGCTTTTTCACTCAGTGGTTTAGCTGGTTCGGCTTTATGGTACTTAACCAACGCTTCTTTCATAAACTCAGGGCAATCAGCACAAACTGCTGGGGCAATCATATCTTTCTTTATGGTAGCAGCCGAATAATCGGGAGTAAATTCTAATGCATTGCCTACTTTGCTTTGAGCGTCTTGCTTAGACAGCGATAAGATATCCTCACCATTTTTAGGAAGGTATGCCGATACGTAAACAAGTTTGTTAATCTTAGTTGGTATGTTCTCAGCGACCTGTGAAATTACCACACCCGCCATGCTATGCCCTACCAGTGTAATTTTTCCAGGTTGCTGATTGATTACATTCGTTACGGCTTTTACATAATCATTTAAAGAAACGGCATTGGCTGGTGTTAAATCAATTCCATGTGCCGGAAGATTAACAACTACCACGTTAGCATTTTTAGCTAATTCATTTCTTACAAAACCCCACGCACTTTCATCAGCCCAGGCACCATGAACCAACACATAGGTAGGATAATTTTTTCGCTGCTTTTCTAATTCTTCCACAACCAAAGCCGCTGCGACCGCTCCGGAATTCTGTTGTTGCCCAGTAATAAGGTTTCCATCTTGAATGGCAAATGCAGAAAATGGAGCCCCTACTTCAAATTTACTATTAGGCATTTTACGGGCTTCATCTTCAATACGGAAAGGTTGAATTTGTAAACCCACATAATTATCAGCATACTGCTCTTCCGATGATGCAAATCCTGTCCACTTTTTGCCATCCACTAAAAATTTTCCACTCGGTAATTTTGTTTTTAATAAAATACAAGTACCATGACAAATGGCAGCGGTTGGTTTTCCGGTCAGATAAAATTCAACAAAGAATTTATGAAGTTCTGTATTTTCATAAAAGGTATACATGGGGCCTTGACCACCACAAATAAAAATTGCTTTGTAGTTCGCAGGATCGATTGTCGAAAGCTTCAGTGTATTTTTCATCATCTCTTTTTTTGATGGATCTTTTTTAAATCCGAGCGAAATAAAATCGAAAGCTGCATACTGACTGGCGTCTTCGGGATCACTGAATGAATCAAATTTTACTTCGCCACCCTCCGGGCTAGCAATGTCAACAGCATACCCCGCTTCGATAAACGTCCAGTAGGGATGACTAACTTCGGCATACCATGCGCCAATCGGCCAACCTGTTTGTTTACTGATTGCCGGATTAGAAGCGATCATTAGAATTTTGCCATTGTTGCCTGCATTGTGCTGAGCAGAAGCGATAAATCCGATATTGAAAATGATGAGCGTTAGAAATATTTTTTTCATAGTTGTTTTATTTATGATTGGTTTAACCCAAAATTGCATCTAGTATGTTCCCGAATTCAACATATTAACCTTTAAGTAGGTTACTTTCCTTTTGGAAAGTATTTACTCATTTACTGAATTAACGGATGTATTGAATAACGTTTAAAACATTAGCACATGCCTGATTTCATTTACGATAAGAAAGTGTATTACAACCCTGTAGAGTTTGCTATGGATCGTATTGGTGGCACCTGGAAGATGCCAATCCTTTGGAGGCTGCGTGATAAAACCCTTCGATATGGAGAACTTAAAAAAGAGTTGCCCCACATTACTCACAAAATGCTTTCAAGCGTTCTACGGTCATTGGAAAAAGAAGGATTCATCACACGGGAAGTGTATGCGGTTGTTCCACCAAAAGTAGAATACACCATTACAAAGCGAGGCTTAAAAGCAATTCCAATTATTGAAGTTATTCGAAAGTATGGAACAGGCTTAATGAAAGAATTTGGAGTGAAGGATAAAGCATAGCCATTTCAATTAACCAAAGTCTGATAATCTGGAGTCAGACACAGCCAACCTGTCGATTAATATTAAATGCCTGTCGGATGATCGCTGGCACTCGCATAGTAGACGGATTTGGCATTTGAACTATCTCTACGCTTTTCTTTAATTAACATCCTAATTGAACGGTTCAAAACGAACCTGCCTCAGAATTTCTAACTACAAGATTATGAAAAGAATACTCTACCAACTTCAAGTTATCATGCTTTTCATGGTAACAACAAACGCAATGGCACAAGGGACTTATAAATTCCAACCTCCTATTGAAGCTCGTGCTGTCAATCTTATGCACGAAAATCAACTCCTTTTTAAGGATCTCAACAAAAACAAAAAACTAGACATCTATGAAGATTGGCGCCAACCGGTTGACAAACGCATTGAGAATTTAGTAATTCAAATGACACTCGAGGAAAAAGTTGGGATGCTTTTAATCAACTCACTTAACGCGGGCGAAAAAGGAAAAATGACTGATGGAGCTGTAGACTTTATAGAAAATCAGAAAATGACCCGATTCGTTTTCAGGAATACTATTAAAGACAATCCTGTAAGCTCAGGGGCAGGCGGTGGTTTTGGTGGAACACAAATCACCCCGTTTGATGCCGCTCAATTTATGAACTCTGTGCAAGAACTTACTGAACGCACTCGTCTGGGAATACCTGCCATGTTTAAATCAAACTCCAGAAATCATATGGAGTATGATGCACGTGCTGGGATAAATGTTGAGTCCGGATCATTTTCATCGTGGCCAAAAGAAAGTGGTTTGGCAGCAACGCGAGATATGGAACTTATTGCCGACTTCGCTAAAATAATGGCGGAAGAATGGAACTCAATTGGGTTGCGCGGTATGTATGGCTACATGGCCGACTTGTCAACCGAACCGCGCTGGTACCGTGTACACGAAACGTTTACTGAAGACAGTGAACTTGCATCTAATATTATCACCGTGTTGATTAAAAATCTGCAAGGCGAAATGTTGAATTCAAAAAGCATTGCCTTAACGATTAAACATTTTCCGGGTGGTGGGCCACAGGAAGGTGGCGGAGATCCTCATTATGCATTTGGTAAAAATCAAGTGTACCCTGCCGGTAAATTCGATTATCACCTCGCGCCTTTTAAAGCTGCGGTTGATGCAGGCGCATCCTCCATCATGGCCTACTATGGTATTCCGGTGGGTCAACCCTACATGCCAAACACAGTTGGGATGGCTTTTTCAAAAGGAATCTTAACAGACTTACTGCGCACTAAACTCGGTTTTAAAGGATATGTAAATTCTGATACCGGTATTATTGGCGATAGAGCCTGGGGACTAGAAGATAAAAGTGTTGATGAACAAATTCTGATTGCGATTGATGCCGGTACCGATATCCTTTCCGGTTTCAATAACAACAAACAAATTTTAGACTTAGTTAAGTCCGGCAAACTTTCAGAAAGCAGATTAAACCTTTCGGTGAAAAGATTATTGAAAGAGCAATTTGAATTAGGCTTGTTTGAAAATCCCTATGTTGATCCAAATCGTGCAGCGTATGTGGTGGGCAATCCTTCTTTTCAAAGAAAAGCCGACCTCGCACAACGTAAATCAATTGTGTTGCTACAGAACAAAATGACTCTTCCTTTATCACAGCCCAAAGAAAAGGACACACTAAGAATCTTTACCATGGGTATGAATACGGCTATGTTTAAAGAACGGGCATGGTCAAATTATAAAGTAACTTCAGGCGATTACAATAAGGCTAAAGGTGAAACATTACCAGCCATAAAAAAAGAAACAGATTATGCTATTATCCGAATTCAGGTAACTACTGAAGGCGGTGGCGATAGAAGATTTGGAGGTGCCGATCCTGATGAATTAAATTTTCTTTCATTTACAGAAATGGCAAAATCAAAATCATGGAAGATCAGTCCATCATTAAATGACATTCAAACCATCATGAAAACAGTAGGTGCCGAGAAAACAATTTTATCCGTTGACTTCCGCCAACCATATGTACTTGATGAAGCCAGTGGTGTACTCAATGCAGCAGGCATACTGGCTACTTTTGGTGTAAGCGATGCAGCTGTGATGGATATTATTATGGGAAAATTTAAACCAACCGGAAAACTGCCCTTTGCGTTGGCTAAAACAACCTCGGCCATTGTAGAACAAGATCCTGACGCCCCTGGTTATCCTGCAAAGGATACGTTGTTTCCATTTGGTTTTGGACTTACGTATAAATAATCATGCTGATTTTGTTTGGCAATTGAGTTTATAAAACCAAAAGCCAGATTTATATAGGTGCACATAGCTATCCAAATTGGAGGGCTATGTGCACCTTTTGTATAGATATATGTGATATAAATGCACCAAGGTGTATATATTACGCTATTGTGGCCAATTCGCTAAGAAAGATCAGACCAATGAGAATTCTATCGCTTACTGCTTGCGTGACCATTCTGGGACTATTCAGTTCCTGTGACAAGAAACCAGACACTGGACAAAATGATGCAAAAATTGATGGCAGAATTTTTGACCACGCTCACCTGTTAACTAGTATGCAAAAGGACAGCATCTTTCAAATTATTAAGACCTTGGACGATGAGGTAGGATCTAGTGAAGGTTGTAATTTTAAAAAATAGAGACGTGTTTGTAAAAGCACAAAAGATAACATTACTATGAGTACCAAAGACAAATTATTAAAGGAGCTAAGGGCGATTGTATTGGTCACGTTATATTTTCTTGTATGGTTTGGAACTCTTATGATAATAAAAGTACTCTTATTGGATGAGTACAAAATTGAATTTTATGGTGCTTCAAAAGTCATTGTTGGAGCGCTGATAGTAGCTAAGGCTGTACTTATTTTAGAGCATGTGCCCCTGGGAGTGAGTAATAAACCGGCAATTGTAGATATTCTTTTGCGCACATTATTGTATTTGGCTGGCGTAGCGGTCATTTTAATTCTGGAACATGCCCTGGAAGCTCGTCATGAATATGGAGGGTTTTTAAATGCCTTGAAAAACGTAACAAAAAGTGCAGATATATACCATGTTTTGGTCACTGGTATTTGTGTGTTTGGGGCATTGTTTTTTTACAACCTTGGATCTGTAATCAGAGGTCGGTTGGGAAAAGGAGGATTACGGGAAATGATGATTTCACCTGTTCAAAAGCAAAATAAATAATTCAAAAGCAAAAAAACTTTATAATGAAATTAATAAAATTCGATGCACTGTTAATGATTACCATAATTGGAGTAATCACTGCTTGCAATCAACCACAGTCGAAGGATACACTAATAGCCAATAATGCTGTTTTACTTACTGATGCTACATTACAAGGCGATGAATTGATTAAAACGAATTTTGGTGCTATTCAATT
Organism: Cyclobacteriaceae bacterium; assembly: GCA_041742535.1. Taxonomy (GTDB): domain Bacteria; phylum Bacteroidota; class Bacteroidia; order Cytophagales; family Cyclobacteriaceae; genus ELB16-189. The sequence goes on from JBGSIM010000076.1 coordinate 30,133, forward strand.
GACCCAAAGTTATATTACTAAAGAATCTATCACTAAACTGAATGACCAATTAAGTTTACAAAGAGCTATTGAAGTGTATCAATGGTCGCTTCCGGTAACCACTTTTCAAATGTGGTACAATGCACATTCTGAAATTTATGGTGGAACCGATTTGGATTTTGTGGAGTACAAATCATTCAATGAAAAAGTAGGCATTCTTACCGCTAACGCCACTACTCCTTATGTAATTAGTTGGGCAGATCTTTCTAAAACGGGACCTGTGGTTATTGATTATCCTGCTGGTGCTTCTGCCGGAGGAATAATTGATTTTTATCAACTCTCCTTGGGCGACTTGGGCTTGATGGGGGCTGATAAAGGGAAAGGCGGCAAATACCTTGTCCTTCCAAATGGATATGATGCTTCAAAACTAAATACCAAAGGGTATTTTGTTATCAACTCTACAACAAATAAAATAATGATTGGTACCCGATTTCTATCGACTGATGAAGCTGAAGTAAAAAAAATGAAAGAAAATTTTCTTGTTGGCAGATATGGAGAGGTTTCAAAACCAGCAAAATTCATTTCCAATACCGACAAGCGTTTTGAGGGGATGCCATCCAGGGGTTTAAAATATTTTGAATTGGTGCATCAGTTTATTCAAAATGAGCCACAGAAGGAAGAAGATAAAATTTTCTATACCTACTTAAAATATCTAGGAATTGAAAATGGCCAACCCTTTAATCCTTCAGAAAAACTAAAAACGATTCTAACAGAAGGAGCCAATTTGGGTGAACTGATGTGTAAAGCTAACCAAATAGAACCGCGCCATGATGAAGCTTACTATGAAAATAGCAGTTGGTACAGATTGTTAACCAATTTCCCGTTAACCAAAACCAGTAAGTCGAATTATTTTTTAGACGAAAGTACTCAGTATTATTATGAAGCTGTAACTGTAACTGCAGGCATGCAATCTAATACGCCTGGACCTGGGACTACCAGTTATTTAAGCACCAAGGAAGACAAGGATGGCAACTTTTTGTTGGGATCAAAAAACTACAAAATTCATTTACCCGCAGGTATTCCTGCTGCTAATTTCTGAGCGCTGACGTTATATAGCGAAAACACACGCTGTTTTATCGACAATAAAAATGCAACAGATAAACTAAGGGCTACTAGTGTTGATTCGAGAGATAAGGCACTAAAAATAAATGATGATGGTAGTGTTGATCTATACATTGGTCCTACATCACCTGAAGGGAAAGAAAGCAACTGGTTGCAAACCAACGAAGGTGAAGGCTGGTTTCCATTGATCAGAACATATGGTACTGAACAAGCTTTGTTTGATAAAACATGGAGACCAGGAGAGTTTGAATTAATAGAGTAAAATCATACAACACTTTGTATAAGTAATGGCAGGGAAAGCGCTAAGTATCAAGGTTTGTAGCTCGCTCGAACTGCGTAAAGGTTTGACAGGAATACAACGCAATCTCCCACTACTCATACAATTTACCGTTGTGCGTAATGGGTCTTCGACAATGACGACAGTACTGACAGAGAAAGAATACAGGGAAACAATGACCGACAAGATGGTTAACGTGACCGAGACAGCAGAACCAACAGTTGATATTTGGTCATACGTTGAACTACTGACAAAAGACAAAGAAATATCTAATTACGTTTACGAAAACCAATTGGTCGAGATGGTAAGTAGAAATGATGAAGGAACATTTGACCATGTTTTATTACCGACTGACAAGTCAAATGTATTTGTAGTTATCATTGTGGACTTGAAAAAAGAAAAAATAAAGGGACACTTTAGACTTGACCTCAATAAAGAGTACGGACTCGAATAAGACCTGCGGACGAGCCACTACGCACAACAAAAAGTTTATGCCAGCTGCGGGTTCAGTGTAAATTTGAAGTTTTGTTTTCTTAATTTCGTTTAGCAACGTGGGACAGGACGAAGCTTCGAAAGCCCAGTCATTGAACCACCGTTAGCGGGCATTGTAAAGACTGACACCTGACAGAAAAACTAAACTTTTTTGCCATTTGACAAATTCTAACAAAAAGGCACTTGCTAACTTGCGATAATGGAAAATCTGATAAATTATTTGCTTCAATTTGGTCAACTGAACCAACAACAAATTGATTTGATAAAAAGCAAGGCGAAATTAATTGAATTAAAAAAAGAAGAGTATTTTTCAGAAGCAGGTAAAATTGCAAGACAAGTTGCATTCGTTGACGATGGAATATTAAGAGTTTGCTATTACAATAAAAAAGGCGAAGAAATTACAAGGTATTTTATTGACGAAAATAATTTTGCAGTTGACTTAAATAGTTTTTCTTACCAAATTCCATCTTCTGAATATGTGCAGGCGGTTACAGACTGCAAACTTTTGGTTTTTTCGGCAGACGCTTTAAAAGACTTATCATTTACAATCATTGCTTGGAATAGCATTATTAGCGCAATAACAGCAAAGTCTTTAATTGAGAAAGTAAATCGGATTAGTCCAATGCTCGCAGAGGATGCTAAGGCTCGATATATAAGTTTTCTTGAAAAATTTCCCCAGCTTACGAACCGAATACCACTCTCATTATTGGCTTCGTATTTAGGAATAACGCAATCGTCATTAAGCCGAATAAGAAAAAATATTCGTTAGTTCACTTTTTTGCCATTTGGCAAATGTTGTCAAAAATTAGCTCGCGATTTTTGCAGTCTAATTTAAACAAAAGATAATGACAACATTTTCAATGACTCTCGGATTAGCCATTGGCATAACAGGAATTGCCTTTTCACAGAATGGCAAAAAGTTTCCGCAGACAAAAATCGTAATGACAATAAACGGACCAATTGACAGTGCATTTAATTACATTGTTCCTGTTGAGTTATCACACATTTTTAAAAGACACAAAAACCTACCAGCAATCATAAAAACTGACGAAACAGAAAAATGGATAAAAGCGGGTTTGACAAGAACTGTTTATTTTGAAGATGGTTCAACCTCAAAAGAAACACTTTTGACAGTTGTTCCTCATACTTCATTTTCATACCAAATTGAAGACTTTACATCTCAACTTAGGTTTTTAGCAAAGAGAATTAAAGGCGATTGGTTATTTACAGACCTTGGCAAAGGTCAAACGAAAATTGAGTGGACTTATAAAATAGTCCCAAAAAACTTCTTTGCTCGTGGTGTGATTAACTTATTCCTTTTGAATAATGTAAATGGACTATTAACAAATGCCTTAACAATACTTAAAACCGACTTAGAGGAAACGGTGAGCAGGTAACAACGGGCATTGTAGGCCACCCCGAAACTAAAACGGCACCTAACTTCATTTTGAACACAAACAACTTCATTTTGAACACAGGCAAACTTTTCAATCATCACACCTTTGCACTTCACAATTCAATTAAAAATGATGAAGTACAAAATTTTAGGAAATACAGGCTTGAAGGTTTCAACTTTGTGTTTGGGCACTATGAATTATGGCGGAAAAGGTTTTTTCGGTTATATGGGAAATCTTGACCAAAAGGCAGTGGATGAACAAATTAAAACTGTAACCGAAGCAGGTGTTAATTTTATTGACACAGCAAACATTTATTCAGAAGGACTTTCGGAAGTTATGATTGGTCAGGCCATCAAAAATCTTTCTCTCAACAGAGACGACTTGGTGTTGGCTACAAAAGTGAGAGGCACTATGGGCAAAAGTCAAAACGACTTGGGGCTTTCTAAAAAGCACATAATCCTACAAGTGGAAGGAAGTCTAAAAAGGCTGGGTACCGATTATATTGACTTGTACCAAATTCACACAGCCGACCCATTAACGCCCATTGAAGAAACCATTAAAACATTGGACGATTTGGTACGAAGTGGTAAGATCAGGTATTTTGGTGCAAGCAATATATCAGCTTGGCAATTGATGAAAGGCTTGGCTTATTCACAATACAATCATTTAGATAGGTTTGCCTCTTTACAAGCAAATTACTCATTAGATGTCAGAGATGCCGAACGTGAAATCGTACCTTTGTTGCAAGACCAAAAAGTAGGAATGATGGTTTGGAGTCCTTTAAGTGGTGGTTTGCTTACAGGCAAATACAAACGAAACGGACAAAAAGAGGAAGGCAGATTAAATAGTTTTCCATTTCCACCATTTCACGAAGACAGGGCTTATGATGTTTTAGATGTACTTATACCAATGGCAGAGAAAAAACAAGTTTCAATTTCTCAATTGGCGTTGGCTTGGTTGTTACATCAACCAGTCGTAAGCACTGTGATTATTGGGGCAACAAAATTACACCAGCTTCAGGATAATTTAAAATCAGTTGATGTTGTATTTACCACAGGTGAATTGAACCAGTTAAATGAAGTAAGCAAATTACTCGTTGAATATCCTGGAAATGTTTTAGAAATAATGACAATGGACAGAAGTAATGCAGAAGTTGATTTTTTGAATGCATAAACCCACAAAAATCAAGTAGGCAATAATTTATATTGCCTACTTATTTCCATTATGAAAGAATCAGAAATAAATATCACGAAAATAATTTCAGTAAAAGAATTGCATTCTTTTATGGGATTACCCAGTCCATTAAACCCTCTGCTAACGATTATTGATCATTCTCAATTACAGACAAGTAGTCACTCTAATCATCAAAAATTAATTTTAGATTTTTACAATATATCAATCAAAAGAAGTTTTAAAGGCAAATTGAAATATGGCAAAAACCATTACGATTTTGATGATGGTACAATGTCCTTTATAGCTCCAAACCAAATAATTAGCGTAGATAGCGAAGAAGATAGAAATAATGATGGATGGTCTTTATTGTTTCACCCTGATTTAATCAGGCAATATCCATTGGGAAAATCAATTAAGAACTATGGCTATTTTTCGTATGATGTAAACGAAGCGTTGCATCTTTCAGGCGAAGAAGAAAAAACAATTGAGATCATTATTCAAAATATTCAAAATGAAATAAATACTCGATTGGATAATTTCAGTCAGGATGTTATTGTGTCAAACCTTGAATTACTTTTGAGTTATTGCAATCGTTTTTACAGCAGACAATTTATCACAAGAAAAATGGCTACAAACGATTTGCTAACCAACTTTGAAAATATTTTGCACAATTATTTCAACAATAATTCAGATTTAACATTACCAACAGTAGAAAAAGTAGCAACAGAACTCAATGTTTCACCTTCTTATTTAAGTGATATGCTTCGGAGTTTAACAGGAAAAAATACCCAACAACATATACATCAAAAATTGATTGAAAAAGCAAAAGAAATATTGACTACCACTAACCTGACGGCAAGTCAAATAGCTTATCAATTGGGTTTTGAATATCCCCAGTCATTTAGCAAGTTCTTCAAAAGTAAAACTAGTTTTACTCCGATGGAGTATAGACAGTCATTTAATTAAAGCGTGGAGATTATGAAACTACGATCGTTTTTATTTTTATGCTCAGGAATACTTTTGTCTTCTTGCAATAAAGAAAAGATAATTTCTAATGATAAAGTAAAACAAATCATTGTTGGACATTACGAAAAAATGCGGACTACATTGAAAAGTGGTGACCCAAATTATGTCTTAAATATGCATGTCACGGACGCTATTCTATTTTTACCTAATGGAAGGGAAGTAGTCGGGATTACAGAATTAAGACCATTTTATGAAAAAGTGGCAACTACAGGCATTGACATAAAAAGCACCCCAACATCAATTGAAATATTATCAGAAGATGTAGCTTATGAAGTTGGGACTTTTACCGCTACATCAAAAACAGGTACACAAAACTCTGCGAAGTATATTAATATTTGGAAAAGAGTTGAAAGAGATTGGAAAATCTTTAAAGCAATAGATCAGGCTAAATTGTGAAATGAAAAACCACCATGGCAACAAAAACATTGTATTATCGACTCAATAATAGAAATCCATATCTATGGTAGAGAATAGTAATCCCGATTATATAAATTATAGAATAGCCTTTCCTGAAGGGTATGAGAAGGTATTTACTCACTTTTATTTTGCAAAGAATAACACCAGCGAAACAATCACAAAAAAGTTGATCCCATCCTACCAAACTATTTTAATCTTCAGTTTCGGAGAAAAACCATATTTCAAATCAAAACAACATCCGTATTTAGAAGTCGATAAATACTTAATGCTAGGGCCGATAAAGCATATCATTGAATACTCGTTGCCACCCAATGCAGAAATGCTATTGGTTAATTTTAAAGATGATGCCTTTTTTCGCTTCTTCGGTAATGCCACTATTGCTCAAGATTCACCACTTGTTCCTGATGGTTTAGCAGACGAAGATCCTTTTATGATTTTGTGGCATGAATTAAGTAAAATAAGTAATGTTGAAGAAAGAGTGAATCAGATACTAAAGTTTAGTTTACCTTATTTTATAAGCCAAAGTAAAATTGCCAAACAAATAGTAAACTTTACTGATGTGACGTTAAATTCCATCAAATCCATTGCCAGTCAGAATAAGCAAACAGAACGCAACACCCAACTCAACCATCAAAAACATTTTGGGTATTCTGCTAAAGAATATAACCGCTATTTAAGATTTATAAAAGCAATTGCGTGTATGGACCAAATCGCTTACACCAATTCTAAAGTGAATTGGTTTGACGTCATTACCGAATGTGGATATTACGACCAAAGTCAGCTCATCAATGATTTTAAATACTTCATCAATCTTAGTCCTGGTAAATACCTTAAGTTTCAACAAGATATTTGCAACCCTAAATCATGATTTCGTTTTCTTACAATTTTAGCTTATAGCGCCATGCTACTTTTGCTTCATCAAATGACAAAAACTTAAAAAAAAATTAAAAAACACAATCATGAAACAAACAATTTTAGGTGCAGGTGGCGCAATTGGTATCGAACTCGCAAAAGCATTAACAGCGTACACTACTGACATTAGGTTGGTGAGTAGAAATCCGAAAAAAGTAAATGAAACAGACACCTTGTTACCGGCAGATCTTACCAAAAGAGATGAAGTTTTCAAAGCTGTTAAAGGCTCACATATTACTTATGTTGCCATCGGATTTGCCTATAAAACAAATATCTGGAAAGAAATGTGGACGCCTTTTATTCAAAACGTGGTTGATGCATGTTTGGAACATAATTCCAAGCTTGTATTTTTCGACAATGTGTATGCCATTGGTGGCAATAATGTGAACCACATTACGGAAAACTCTCCAATAAGTCCAACAAGCAAGAAGGGGGAAATTAGAGCAGAAGTTGATAGAGTTATTTTGAAGAATATGGAGAGCAATAATTTGCAGGCTATTATAGCAAGATCTCCTGATTTCTTTGGTGGTACAGCAAGACAAACAAGTGTAATCATGAATCTTGTTTATGACAATCTTATAAAAGATAAAAAAGCACAATGGTTTTGCAACGCCAAACTAGTTCACAGTATGGGCTATGTTCCCGAACTTGCCAAAGGAACAGCGATGCTTGGAAATACACCAGAGGCTTACAATCAAATTTGGAACTTACCAACAGATTCAAAGCGAATAACAGGTGAAGAATGGATTAATCTTTTTGCAAAGGAATTAGGTAAAGATAATAAATTCACGGTGTTGCCTAATTGGATGGTTAAAGGATTAGGGTTAATTGTACCCGTTATGAAAGAATTAGCCGAGATGAATTATCAATACGACAGAGAATATTTCTTTGACAGTTCGAAGTTTAATAACTACTTCAAGTATACACCAATCACTCATGCCAGTGCCGTAAAACAAGCAGTAAAACAAATGAATGATAAGAACGAAAAAACAACGACCCTCTAATTCCGATATTGCAAAATGGCTGGTTAAGTGCTTATAAGGAAAATTTAGTTCAAGGCATTCGGATTAATTTCCTGCAAGAATCAAAACAAAAAAAAGTATGGCTACAGCAGATAATGAAAATTTAATCAAAAGAGCGTATTCGGCTTTTAATTCAAGAAAAATTAATGAAGCACTTTCAACTTTTCACGCTGACGTTCAATGGCCTAAAGCCTTTGAAGGCGGTTATGTGAATGGACATGATGAAATAAGAGAGTATTGGACTAGACAATGGACAGAGATAAATCCAACAGTTGAACCAGTAGAAATCAAACAACGACCAGATGGGTTATTAGAAGTAACTGTTCACCAAATTGTAAAAGACTTGCTTGGGAATATAATGTTTGACGGTGAAGTAAAACACATCTACACATTGGAAGACCACTTGTTACGAAAAATGGATATTGAAACAGAACAGCAGAAATTAAACTGACCTAAACTTGACAAATTGTAAGCTTCCCTGTTTTAGTACAATTCAAAAGTAGACAAAAATATGATCGCTCAAAAAATTACACCCTATTTGTGGGTAGAGAAAGATGCCAAAGCTGTAGCAGAGTATTACTTATCCATTTTTAAAGATGGTAAGCTGAAAGATTTTCGAAAGTTCGATAGTGACGAAAGTGGAAATGATGCAGGCATAGAAACAGCTGTAATTGAAATAGCAGGAATTGAGTTTAGTATCTTAGCAGCAGGCCCACTATTCAAATTTAATGAAGCAGTTTCTTTTGTTATCAATACAAAAGACCAGGCTGAAACGGATTATTATTGGGAAGCTCTTACTAAAAATGGCGGTGAGGAAGGCTCTTGTGGATGGTGTAAAGATAAATATGGATTATCATGGCAAGTTGTGCCAACAGAATATTTTGAATTAATTCATAGCGATGACCCACTAGTAAGGGATAGAGCAATGAAGAACACATTAACTCAGAAGAAATTGATACTTTCTGAACTCAAATGAACAGATCATCATTTATAGCAAGTAAGACACACAAAAATTTCCAAAAATCAGTTAAAGAATATGCCGTTATGAATTTCATGAGATTCGGGCATGGTTAATAGAAACATAAAACTAATGAAGCCACAACCAATAAATCCTTTTTCTACTTCTTATAGTCACGATACTCCTGACATTATTTTGGTCAGTGAAATTCTTGAGGGAAATAAAAATTCTTTGAATGGATTGATCCTAAGACATCAACCCTTCATCTACAACATAGCCTGGAAAATGTTAGGTGATCCCATCAAGGCTCAAGATTTGACTCAGGAAGCCCTATTGAAAATTATCTCCAATTTAAGTTCGTTCAAAAGTGAAAGCTCATTTCGTACCTGGGCGTATAGAATAGTTCGTAATCATTTTTTAAACGACCTGAAAAAACCGGGTAATCTATTTGCGTCCAATTTTGAAGATCTTGGGCACATGTTAGACGCAAGCGAGAGTGTAGACATTACACTTGAGGAACAAGAAAATAAAAAAGAAGAAATACGGGAAGTAAGGTTGCAATGCTTATCGGGTATGTTGCTTTGTCTCACAAAAGAGCAACGACTAATCTACATCATCGGTGATATTTTCAATGCAGATCACACGGTTGGTTCCGAAATCATGGAAATATCAAAAGACAATTACCGAAAGAAACTGAGTAATGCCCGAAAGGACTTACATAATTTCATGCTCAATAAATGTGGATTGGT
>JBGSIM010000077.1:0-36936 GCA_041742535.1 Cyclobacteriaceae bacterium
GCAGGCATGAACTTCAAACGGATGATCAACAAGTGGAAAATAAATCCAAGCGTCTTTTTGACCCAACTTTTTGAAACACTTTCCTTAGTCTTCAAAAATCAAACTCTACTCAAAACGAGTTTTTAAGGGACGACTAATTATAATTTTTGTTGCTGTTATGTTGATTGCACTTATTGAGAGTTCCTTTTCAAACTCTACAGATAAAATTAAAGGCGACAATGATGATTGGATTTTATTGGGTTCACAAACCGTAGATTATAGCTTGGATCGAGATGTGGTCGCTTTAAAAGAGAGTGGAGCATTCACGGCACTAAAATTTAAAGTAAATAATGGACCTATCAATCTTCATAAGTGCACCGTTCATTTTAAAAGTGGCGAAACTCAAGAAGTTTCATTTTCCACCAATGTAAATGATGGTCGTAGCATTGACTTGTATGGTAACACTCGGAAAATAGAAAAAATTACTTTTTGGTATGACACCGAAAAGCCTGCTGATAAAAAAGCAGTAGTGGAAGTATGGGGGAAAAAGTGAAAGGGTTAGGTTCACTCCCTCGTATTTAGAAGACCTCTTTTAGAGGTCTTCTATTTTTTTATTAATGAATTCTTTAGAGATAAAGTTTGACTTCATGATTATTCCTGTCATTCGTCATTTGAAGGGTGCTATCTGTTTGCACTACACCATCAAGCTGTAGAGTCTTCTTATCCGATCCATCCTGATGAACATGGATTGTATAATCTGTTTCCTCAAAGCGATAAACAAGACTAAAAGATTTCCACTCTTTTGGAATGCAAGGATTAAATTGGAGTGTGTTTCCCTCTCGTTTAAATCCCAGAAAGGATTCTAAAATGAGTTGATACATCCAACCTGCGGAACCTGTATACCACGTCCAGCCACCTCTGCCAATATGCGGAGCTACTCCATACACATCTGCAGCCATTACGTAAGGTTCTACTTTATATTTTGAAACCTGATCAGCTGTAGTGCCATGATGTATTGGGTTTATCATCTTCAACAATTCAGAAGTTTTTTCATGATCGCCCAACTTAGCAAATGCCATCACCATCCAAATAGCAGCATGACTGTATTGACCTCCGTTTTCTCGAACACCTGGAACATACCCTTTTATGTAACCCGGGTTAAGTTCCGAGACATCGAATGGTGGCTCCAGTAATTGAATAATTCCTTTATCACGATTGATTAGAAATTCATTTGCCGACTTCATGGAAGTAATCGATCGGTCCACTTCACCTCCATTTGATAACACCGACCAACTTTGAGAAATGGCATCTATTTTACATTCATCATTAGTTTTTGTTCCTAACGGTGTGCCATCATCAAAATAAGCACGCTTATACCACTCCCCATCCCACGCATGGGTATTAATATTTTGAATTAAGAGAGTTGCTTGTTTTTCGCATTCACTAACAAACACAAGATCCCCTTGAAGGGTAGCTACTTTTATAAATCGGTTCAATACATCATAAAGGAAAAAAGCAAGCCACACACTTTCACCTTTACCATGTATGCCTACCATGTTCATTCCATCATTCCAATCACCAGAACCCATAAGTGGCAGGCCATGCTCACCAAAACGAAGGGCATGTTCAATCGCTCTCTTACAATGATCATACACCGTTGCCCGATCATCTGAAAGTATTGGCAAATCATAATACGATTCTTCCTCAACATTTAATCTTCGGCCTTGCAAATAAGAGATCTGCTCATTCAGCACAGTGATGTCGCCCGTTGTGTTTACATAACGACTTGCTACAAAGGGCAACCATAAAAAATCATCCGAACATAAGGTTCTTACTCCCCTACCTGTAGGTGGATGCCACCAATGCTGAACATCCCCTTCTCTAAATTGGCGTGACGCGCAAGTTAAAATTTGTTGTCGTGTTAATTCAGGTTGCGCATGCATAAGTGCAAGCACATCTTGCAACTGATCACGGAAGCCAAAGGCTCCACCCGATTGATACAACCCACTGCGTCCCCAAAGTCTGCACGCAAGCACCTGATACAATAACCAACCATTTGCCAAAATATTTACAGAAGGATCAGGTGTGTTAACCTGAATAGTCCCTAAAGTTTTGCTCCAGAATTCTTTGACTTGACTTAATGATTGATCGGCTGATGCACTTACTTTAAAATGTTTGATCGTAGTCAGCGCCTCATTAATATCTTTTCCGGCTCCAATTTTAAAGACAATTTTCTGTTCACTTCCCGGTTCCAGATCAAATGCAACTTGTATTGCCGCACAGGAATCCAAACAAGCACCTGTCTTACCCGAAAGATGTGTGCGACCCATGGCTTCTGGATTTTGAAGCGTACCATTGCGACCAATAAATTCATTACGATCAGTAGTATACGTAAAGTTGGAATTATCCACTTCAAAAAATGCTACATAGTTTTGAAAATCAGCATTGTATCTATTTCTGGCTATCAGCACTTTATTAATCGCATCATACTCCGTTGAAATATGCATAACAGATTTTGATCTAAGCTCACCCAAAATCCATTGAACATATCCCGTAGCACTTAGTTTACGCGATCGATCTGATTTATTTGCGATCGTAACGGTTACAAATTTTACAGGTGCCTCGTTATCAACATGAACATTTACATGAGAATGAATTCCATCCTCTGCATATTCAAAACTGCTATATCCAAACCCATGTCTGGTAATGCATGCAGACTGGCCGAGCATTGGAAGACCCATGGGTGACCAGAAGCGTCCGCTTTCTTCATCGCGAATGTAAAATGCTTCGCCACTATTATCGAGAATCGGATCATTCTTCCAGGGTGTAAGTCGATACTCATGCGCATTTTCAAGCCACGTGTACGAAGAACCGCTTTCAGAAATTATTGTTCCAAAATTTGGATTGGCGAGTACATTAATCCACGGAAGTGGTGTGCGTTTATCCTTTGCTGATAGGATTACATATTCTTTTCCATCCGCAGAGAAGCCCCCATTTCCATTAAAGAATTGAAGATCACTAGGAAGTTGCACATCATGTTCCAACTCGGCATAGCGCGAGGTAGCAATCAATTTAGAAATAGCCGGCTTTAACGTAGGTCGTTTATTTACCTGATCTTCTAATATTCCTTTCTTATCAGAGATAATTATCCGGGCAACAGCCTGAAATAAAATTCGATCTTCGGCAGTTACCTGATCGATAGGTCGTACGAAAATTCGTCCTTGCTTTTCGGAAGTGGTTACACCAATGCCTGCTGCAATCAGTCCTTGAATTTGATCTTGCAGCACTTGTCTGTATCCGCCTGAATCTTCATTCAGAATTACCAAATCAACAGCAAGACCTTTCATTTGCCAATAGGCTTTTGCTTTAATGAGTTGCTTAACAATCGAAATATTTTCAGAATCTGAAATAATCAACAACACAATCGGCAAATCACCCGAGATCGAATAACTCCACAAGGATGGTTGCTGCCGTTGATTTCTTAGCACCACACTAGGTTGAGCACGCAATGCCGGATTGAGATATAAGATAGAGCTCGCAAGTTTTCCATACAACTGTGCATCTGCTTCTGTGGCCCCAATCTGCCTTAATAAAACCTGGCTATGTGTCCATGATAGGTCAAATGCACGATCGCGCAAATGACGATCCTGATATTTATCAATTAAATGCTGATTTAACTCTTGGGTATCGGCAATACCCGTCACCATATCTATGATAACAGATTCACCTGGACCAAGTGTTAATGCATACTGTATTGAAACAATTGGGTCTAATACGGAACCTTGTGAACGAGAAAGTGGCGTTTCATCCATAACCTGTGGATGTACAAGTGTATTTCCACGACCAATAAATTTACTTCTATCTGTTTCGAACGATACTGTTTTAACAGTTACACCATCTACTTTCATCAGATGAAACATCCACGGTGGACGTTCATCCTTTGAGCGAGGTCGTCTTGTACAGATAATGGCGTTCTGATGTTCGTTGATTTCCGTTTGGACAAAAAGATTACTAAATGCCGGATGAGAATCATCTGCAGAAGAAGCTGCCAACACTACCTCCGCATAACTGGTAATTGATAGTTTTCGTTTAGTGTCGGAATGATTTGTAAGTTGAATACGCCTTACTTCAACATCATCTTCAGGAGATACAACTACTGTTGTGTAGGTTTCTATCTTACCATCTCTTCTACGATATTCAACTTTGCCTTGCGAAAAGATAGCTTCATAATGATCCGCTTCTTTTAAGGTTGGTTGATGTGCGGTAGACCAAAACTCATTTTTGTCGAAATTTTTGATAAAACAAAAGGCACCCCAATTGTCACGCACGCTATCTTCGCGCCAACGGGTAACTGCAGTTTCTTTCCAGCGACTGTAACCACCACCTGCATTGGTAAGCATAACAAAGTAACGCCCATTGGAAAGTAACTGAACTTCCGGGACAGGTGTATGAGCCGTTTGAATAAATCGAATTTCAGAAGTTATTGGTACTGGAATAATATCTTCATGATCAGAGGACCCAACATAAAATCCTGATGCCTTTGGAACTTGTTCTTGTAGGAGCAACAAAGCAGTTTGAAACTGCGTATCTGCTTCAAATCTTTTTTGCATGGGCTGATCAAGTAACAAATAGGCTAAGGAAAGGAAGCTCATGCCTTGATGATGCGCCATAAACGTTTGAATAATTGCGTGCTTCTGGCCGCGCAACAATCGGTTAGGTGTGTAATCTATGGCTTCATAAAAACCATAGGCTCCTTCAAAGCCTTCTCCTTTCATGCGAACCAAATTATCGTAAGATGCTTTGGGATCAACCATTAAAGAAAGAACAGTAGCATAAGGAGCTATTACTAAATCTTGACCCAACCCCCTCTTAAATCCTAAACCAGGAACCCCAAAAGCCCTGTATTGATACGTAAGATGCGCATCAACAAGGTTGTAACATGACTCTGAAATTCCCCAAGGAACATCTTGTTGCTCACCATACTCAATTTGTCTCAAAACCGTGCCGATGCTCATTTCATCGAGCAGTGTATTTTCATACGTAGGCATAACTAAATTCGGCATCAAGTATTCAAACATGGAGCCACTCCACGAAAGAAGAACCGGGGCATTGCCAACCGTTGTTAATCTTCTGCCTAAGGCAAACCAACTTTCTTGCGGTATCTTTCCTTGCGCAATAGCTACAAAAAAACTGAGTCTGGCTTCTGATGCTAGCAAATCATAGTAACTCACATCACGCGAGTGATCAGTAACATGATAGCCAATAGCTAACAGATGTTGAGTTTTATCGTACAGAAAATCATATTCCATTTCTGCAAACTCACCGGCTTGCAACGCAAGCGTTTGTAGCGTGTTGATACGAACACGAGCATATTCACTTACCTCTTTTAATGATTTAATGGTATTATGTAGCCATTGTTTTTCTTCATCAGAATTTTCAAGTACTAACAGTTTTTCTACTTCAGGTTGTTCTACTTGATCGAGTTCTGCTACTTGAACAAGTGTAGAATTGTGAGATACAAATTTTAGATTCTTAAATTTTTCTGGAATGGGTGCTGTCAGCCAAGGTGCAAACTGAATTATCTCTTCCAGAATCAATCTTACCTGATTTGGAAATGCTTCAAGCATAGATCCCCCCACAACTTCCAAAGAATTTGTAGCTTCTTGAAATTGGTTTAAAATATTTTCTAGATGAAGTTTTAGATCGGGTAATTGAAAGTTTTGAGTTTCAATTGATTGATGTAATGACTGCAATGGAGTACGTAATCCATTTTCATTAGAAGACACCTCATGAGTTACCACACGCAGGGTATCCTGAAGTCCTTGTATAATTTGTGGTTCAATTATTCTTTTATGCTGAATGGTAAGGAAGCCTTGTCTTAACGTAAGCAGATGACCGGCCATATTACCACTATCAACCGTGGAAACATACCGGGGATTAAGTACAGTTAATGTTTGCGTATCATACCAATTGTAAAAATGACCTTGATAACGGTCTAGCTTTTGAAGTGTATTAAATGTATCCGTTGTCCGTTTGATCAGTTGTGTAATAGTGGAGTACCCAAAATCATACGCTGACAAATTAGCGAGCAAGGAAAGGCCAATGTTTGTTGGAGAAGTTCGATGTGCTATTACCGGAATTGGGTATTGCTGAAGATTATCAGGTGGAAGCCAATTGTCTCCTTCACCTACCAGGTTTTCAAAAAACAACCATGTCTTCCGTGCAAGCTCACGCAAATACATTTTTTGATCCTCCTTTAATTCTGATTTTGAAGTAACCAATGGTTGATCTAAAAATGATACAACCCCAGGTGACAAAAACCACATCAATAAGAAAGGTGCTGAGATAAAAAGCTGAAGGAAAGATCCTGTAATAAAAAAGTAAACACATAACCCAATCACCAGTGCAGGAGCAATCCACATGGTGAGATAGGTATTAAATAACCCGTGACTTCTTTTGTTACTAAACCCCGAAGGATTCCATTCCAAAAGATTTTTACGAGAAATATGAATGCGCCACATCGTGCGAACAATGGCATCAAGATTAATGAATGCTTCATAGGGCAAGCACACCAGTCCAAATAAAGATTGGAGAATACTTTTAGAAGTAAGACCGACCGTATTATTAAAGTGTTGTGTAAATCCAATTTCTTTTGGTTTCCAAATGGCACCCCAAAGAGATGTTAATGTTGGTGGCACCAACGTAATACCAGCAATGGCCAACGTTAAAATCCACGGATTTGGTAAGATGATCCAGCCAATCACCAATAAGCAAACATGGGCTATGGGAGTAACACTTCGTCTTATGTTATCAAAAATTTTCCATTTCGATAACATTGAAACGGGATTTCTTTTTGCTTTACCATCTGGTCCGGGTACAATGGGTAAAAACCAATTTCCAATTTGCCAATCACCTCGTATCCATCTGTGTCTTCTACTAATATCTGTTTGGTACCGCGAAGGATAATCCTCATAAAACTGAATATCACTGGCAAAACCGCAGCGGGCATACGATCCCTCCAGTAAATCATGACTTAGAATTCTATTTTCCGGAAAGCGATTGTGAAGTGCTTTTTCAAATGCATCAATTTCATAAATTCCTTTACCTATAAAAGATCCTTCGCAAAATAAATCCTGATATACATCTGATGTCACCCGTGTATACGGGTCAATACCCGAATCATTTTCATTAAGCTGAGTAAAGCCCGATCGGGTTGCTCCATGAAGACTAATTGCAACGCGTGGCTGAATGATGGTGTGGCCATCAACTACTCTTTTCTTCTTCTCATCATAAACTGGATGGTTGAGCGGATGTGCCATCAGGCCAACTAACTTCCAGGCTGACTCACGCGGCAATTGTGTATCGGTATCAAGTGTTATAACATATTTAACTGTTGAATAAATTTCTTGCTCACCAACAATGAGTGAAAATTTTTCTTTCCCATTTCCCCTGATAAGTTGATTGAGCTCCGATAGTTTTCCACGCTTACGCTCATATCCCATCCATACTTTCTGCACCGCATTGTATAAACGAGGTCGATGGAATAGAAAAAATGTATCATTCGTTTTACGGATATACTTCCGGTTTAAAGATTCAATTTTATTCTGTGCCAGTTGAATTAGAGATTCGTCTTCAGGCATAGTTTGATCAGGAGCGTCTCTAAAATCTGTTAACAATCCAAATAAAAGATTTGGATCACGATTGGAGAGAAATCGAACTTCAAGATCTTCTATCAATTTTTCAACCTGAGCAGGATTCGCAAGGAGGGTTGGAATTATTACAAGCGTTCGATTTTCTTGCGGAATGCCTTTTGAAAAATTCAACTTAGCTAACGGAGTTGGCTTTACCCATAGTGTAGCTAACCAATTTGAAATGGACAATGCAAATTGACTGGCACTAATAAATGAAAGTACGCCAACCAATACTTTCCAAAGCATTGTACTTGCTTTAGTAGACTCCAGTAGCATGGCACCTCCCAGTAGTGCTGTTAAAAGAATTGCGATCACGGTATAAAACGCAGGTAATGATTGTTTAATGTTTTTCTTTATCGCTTTAAAAAATGAGAGATGAACCTTAGCTACTTTTTCTGTTTGCTCAATTCCCTCATCACGCAAGTAATAACCAACATGTGCCCTTTTTTTATCCGTTTCATTATCTAAATAACTTTGCTTAGCGAGATCAATGGCAACTTGTGCAACTTCTGTTTCTGACAAGGTGCTATTCCTTGCTAAAATTTCAATTCTATGACGATATAAATCACGGGTATGAAAATCCATGTTTGCATACACATTATTTACGTCACCTCTTAACACGAGCTCTACTGTACTCATGCTCTCAACAAAATCCCGCCAATCTGTTTTAGCGAGAAAACGCAAGCTGTTGATGCTGTTACTCATCGACACTTGATTGGCTGCCTGATTTTGATTTTCAGTTAGCACCATCAAATTGATTGTATCATCAGTAACGGAAAGTTGTTGTTCCAACCAATGAAGCGGCAACGTGAGTTCCATTCCTTTCCATTGAAGCTTCCGTGCAAACTCAGCAACAAAGGCGCTTACCATGGGTGGATTCGAGCGCGACATATCAGCAATCGTCAATACAAGGTCTTTGGGATTATTCTCAGCGGTTTCAATAATAGTTTTCGCCCACTTGTTTGCTAGTGCAGTATCCGCTCTATCCACCGCAATACGCGCTGCAACACGACTTAAATTTTCGATCAATGCAAGCCGAAGCATAATGGGAACAGCCCAAAGTTCACCCAAGGTGAGATTCTTCTCCTTTTGATAAGCGCCAATAAAACTTTGTAAACCATGAATATCAATATGACCATCGCCATGCAAGATGATTTCAATGGCAAGTGCATACACACGCGGGAAACCCGCTGCAGAGCCGTTTGTTAGTTTGGGAAGTCCTTTACTATATCCGCGAGGTAAATACCGTTTTGCTATTCTGATTTGCTCTTCAATCAAATAGAAGTTATCGAGTAACCACTCTGCAGCCGGAGTAATTGTCTTTTTTTCTTTAACAACAATTAAAAGAAGTTCATTTACATGAAATAGTACCTTCTCGTTATCGGAAAGTCTTTTAAGAAGTTGTTCGGTTAATTGGTTGAATGTAACCACATGATGCATGGCCAATTTCTGAGCATGCTGTTCCATCTGCTCAGTGCTGTATAGTTCGGCACGTAGTGGTGGATTTTCTGTAACTCCTTTACGGGTAAAATTGTCTTTTGTTGTATTGGTTAATAAAGGTGATAATAGTTCCTCAATGGCAGGTACACTTACTTTCATTTTCTCAAGATTACTTCAATTGATCTGGACTAGACGTGCAAAGAATTGTGCACGATGATATAATGTGGAACTTATGAAATTTAAACGAATATCTTATCAAGTTCTTCTTTAATATATGGTTTATATAGAATTCGGAACGATGAGGAAGAAGTAAGAGGCACTTCCATAGCACTTATCAGGTTTAAATTACTTTCGGGGTAATTCACTAGAATAAAATCGGCTTTGCTCCAGCCATGTCCATCAGGAAGGATATTATCCAGAAAAATAAATTGTGGCCTTTCTCTTTCAAGTATTTCCATTCCTTGTTCAATCGTTTGGGCTATAAAAACACTATATCCTTTTGCGGAAAAGAATTCATTCATCAAAAAACCAAAATCCTCTTCATCATCAATTATCAAAACTTTCCCCTTTTCCATGATTAAAATTCATTAA
This sequence comes from Cyclobacteriaceae bacterium, assembly GCA_041742535.1. Lineage (GTDB taxonomy): Bacteria > Bacteroidota > Bacteroidia > Cytophagales > Cyclobacteriaceae > ELB16-189. The sequence continues at coordinate 9,702 of JBGSIM010000077.1, forward strand.
GTCTCACCTCGTTGTAAAAAAAAGCCCGGTCAAAACATACCGGGCCTTTTCTACCTAACCTCCAAATTGATCAAAAATTAACTAAGCTCTTTTTCAATTGTATTGATTTTATCCTGAGCCTCTTCTTTACCTAAAGACAAGGATATTTTGTACAACTCAACTGCTTCACGAAGTGCTTCTTTCTTTTTGCGCGGAGCAAAGTTTGTCCTGTCAGCTACTTCCTCTAATGCACTGGCCTGCTTGTAATATAAATCAGCCATTGCAATTCTGTTTTTCTCTGTAGCATCTTTCATTGAAGTTTCTAAAGAAGCGATATCGCTTTCCTTCACTTTAATTACATCCTCTTTCATTATCAATGTTGAATCTTTCTTGGCAATTGCTACTGACATTGATTCATTCTCACTTCGCATTTTCGAAACTTCCAATTGAAGCGCTGCAATTTCCTGCGAACGTAATTCCAGGTCGCTCTTCAGCTTTCTAATGGATGAAGATAAGCCAGGTACTTTCTTTGAGGTTTTTTCAAGTTCGTCAATTTTCGCTTGTGTGTCTTTGATGTGCTTATTGATATCCTTTAAGCGATTTGAATAATTGTTGTATGAAGTGCCTTCAACAACATTTGCACGAAGCACATTACGACTTAAGTCAATCGAGTCAATCAACACATCCACTTCTTTCAATTGTGCTGCTACTTCCTGACTTGCCTGCAACTCTGTGCTTAGCGAATCTACTTTAGATTGAAGCCTTTCTTTTTCTTTTGTGTCGCAACTTAGCATGGCTGCTGCAACTCCAAGACTGAGTACTAATGCTTTAATAGTTTTCATAAGGTTTAATGTTTTTATTTTTTGTTCAGTTATTTCGAATTCTATGCCAATCGATTGACTGACTATTTGAGCTAAAATCAGCAGGTGTGATCAGACTGATTCTAAATTTATCTACAATTAACTCCTTTTTATGTGGAGATAAATCCCCATAAATCACTAGTCTTTCCTTCCGAATAATTTCTTGAAGAATCCCTTTTTCTCACTTCCTCCAGCCCCAAATTCCTTCTTTTTCTCTTTCTCATTTTCTTCATTCCTTCCAAATATCCTTTCCAACAGCGTATCATCCTGTTTAGAAAGAGCACAATCAATTTTTCTTTTTTGGGAGAAGGATAACTCTGGAAACCTTGCTCGAGTTATTGAATTCAATTCCGCATCATTATTACATAATTTTAAAAACTCACCAACAATAGGTAGGGCTGTCCGAGAACCTTGTCCCAGTGCTGTAGAACGAAACCGGATACGCGGATCATCGCCACCTACCCAGGCACCCATTACAAGTTTTGGGGTAATGGCCATGAACCAGCCGTCTGTGTTTGACTGAGTAGTTCCGGTCTTTCCTGCTATATCATTCGTAAGACCAAATTGAGACCGCAGGCTTGAACTCGTTCCTTCATTGACAGCCCTTCTCAACATATGCACCATCAACTCAGCATTTTCCTTTGTCAATGCCTGATGTCTTTGGGCTGATTTAAACTTCGATAAAATTTCATTTTCATGATTGGTAATCGAGGTGATATAAAAAGGCTCAACCGTTTGGCCTGCATTTGCAAAACATGCATAGGCCGTTACCATCTCCATCATAGAAATCTCAGCCGTACCCAACGCAAGGGATGGAACGGCACTAAGACTGCTTTCAACTCCCATCTTATGAGCAAGTAAGATCGTATTTTCAATCCCAGCATTTTCTAAAATTCTTACAGAAACTGTATTTACCGATTTTGCCAAAGCCCCAGGCATAGAATATTTCAGACCGTAATTGTCTTCTGTATTTGCAGGCGCCCAATCTTCCATGTTGGTGTATGTAATCTTTTCCGCTGAAGTAAAAGAACATGGCCTCTCGCCTCGTTCAAGGGCAGCGGCATACACAATAGGTTTAAAAATTGACCCTACTTGTCGCTTCGTACTCTCGCGCACATGATCATACTGAAAATATTGATGATTGATTCCGCCTACCCAAACTTGTACTGCACCTTGCCTTGGGTCGAGCGCAAGAAATCCAGCATTCAAAAATTTTAAATAGTGTTTAATTGAATCAACGGGACTCATGGAAACCTCCTTCTCGCCATCCCATGTGAATACATGCATAAGAACAGGTTTGTTGAGCTCTGCCAATGCTTCCTCGTGTGTCATTCCGTTTTGCTTAAGCGACTTATAATGATTCGATTTTTCAATCGCTTCATTTATCATTTCCGGATAACGTTGCCAAGGTTCATTTTTACTCCAATGATTTAAAAACGATTTTTGAACTTTTGTCATTTGATTTTCCATGGCTTGCTCGGCATACCCCTGAAGTCGTGAATCAATGGTGGTATAAATTTTTAATCCACTTGTGTAAAGATTGATAGGTTGCTCATGCGTTTCGTTATATTCCTCACACCATTTCAATACGTCAGCCCTAACTTGTTCACGAAAGTAAGGAGCCAACCCAGAATGATGCGTAATCTTATTGTACTTCAACTTAATAGGTATCGTTTGAATCGAATCAACATAGTCTGGCTCTAACTCTTTATATTTTTGTAATTGAGTGAGCACTACGTTTCTTCGCACAAAAGCCTTATCGGGATTAATTCTTGGATTATATCCATGAGTAGCTTTTAACATCCCAATCAACAAAGCGCCTTGATCAATGGTCAACTCATTTGTAGGTACAGAAAAAAATAATTGTGCAGAAGCCTCCAACCCAAACGTGTTACCTCCAAAGGGAACAGTGTTTAAATAGAGCGTTAGAATGGAATCTTTATCATATGCTTTCTCCAGCCGCGATGCAATGATCACCTCTCGCATCTTATTAATTAAGAGCGAGAAGAACCAATAGTTTTTGCGGGGATATAAATTCTTGGCAAGCTGTTGTGTAATTGTGCTACCTCCACCTGCTGATTCTTTTTGAAGAAGAATACTTTTTATCAACACTCTTCCCAAGCTTCGAAAGTCAATTCCATTGTGATTATAAAACCGAACATCTTCGGTTGCAACCAGTGCATCAATAACATGGGCAGGAAAATCAGTAAACGATACATTAGATCGTTCCTGAAAAAAATACCTTCCTAACAGCACACTGTCAGCACTAAAAACTTCTGAGGCTGTAGGATTTTTTACATCAACTAAATCTTGCTTGCTGGGTAAAGATCCAAATATTCCTAGCCATGTAAAGAGAAATAAAACAAATACTAGAGTAAAAACACCTCCACCTATACAACCGGCAACAACAAGAATTCTGGTTTTAACAGGTAAGGATAATAAATAAGAGTAAGATTGAATCAACCTTACTCTTATTCTGCTATAAAAATCGATCATTTGAATTCTTTCTTCTCGAGCACTACAATTTAATGGTTACACCAAACTTTCCGCCAGAAAAGGCATTGGCACCTCCTGCTTCTAAGTTAATTCCAAATTTCTTATTGAAATAATAGCGACCTCCAACTTGACCACCTAATGCAAGCCCAGAACTTCTGGTGCCAGGATAATCATCATCTGAATTCCAGAAATAGAAACCCAAATTTAATCCAGCATAAAAATCCCAGTTAGTAGGAATTTCTAACAATGTATTAAAATGATAGTTTCCATTTCCCGAAAGACCAACAATGCTATGATGGTAACTATTCTTGTTAGGTCCTTGATAATTATCATTATAAGAACGAAATGAGAATTCTCCACCAACAGAAATATCACGATGCACGCCCACGTCAAATCCTGCATACACAGGAACACCCCATGATGAAAAACCAAACCCGGCATTAAATTGAGACTGACCTTTATCCAGTGCATACTGACCAAAAGCAAACGACCCAATTCCCAATAAAAAACATAACACTACTAGCTTCTTCATATTTGTATTTAGTTAAAATTTTAATTTGCCATAAAAGCGGAAAGCATCCAGTGATGTTTTTCGATGCTGTTAATAAATCGTTTCACCATTTCTTCTGTGCCCGAATCTTCATGCTCCACAGCAACCTCCACAACCAAACACATATGTTTAAGCAAAATTCTGTAGTCAGTTAATATTTCCCTTACCATCAACTCAGAACTGAGTTGCGAACTGGTTTCTTTAACTTCTGAAGCATCAATATATTCTTGTAGTGTGCTAATCGGACTTTTTCCAAAAATCCTAATTCTCTCCGCTATGTCATCAATATTCTGAATTGCTTCAGTGTATTGAATTTCAAATTGTTCATGAAGGTCAAAGAAATCTGCACCTGTCACATTCCAATGATAGTTTCGGAGTTTTTGATAATGAACTGAGTAATTGGCCAAAAGCTCATTGAGCGATTTTGTTATTTCTTCAGTCTCATCAGAAGTCCAACCTAATTTGAACGGCTTTGATTTAGCCATTCTGTTATCCAATTGAGTTTGGGCTGCGTTTTCAGGATGTTTCGTAGAAATCATAATCTTTTCCACATGCTATTAGAATATTCGTGCCATGGATAAAATGATCAATTCTGAATATTAGACTCAATTTATTGTGGACAATCTTCTACAAACCAGAACTTCAATTCCACAGTTTACAATCCCCAACAGGTTATGTCAGGATAAGTGAGCTACTTAAAATCCGTGGTCGATGGTATTGAGCCGAATTATCTATTGAGATTTTTGAATAAGAATTAACCCGAACTCTGATGAAAAATTTTGTATCACTTGCAGGTTTTGACTTTTAGCATTCAGAACAATAACGAATACTGCCTGTTGATACTTTTTCATACTTTACACAAGTCACTAATTGAACAAATAATTTGTATTCAGTTATACTATTTATAATTTTAACGATCTCATTAAAAAAATCAAAAAACATGCAGATCGACAAAAACAAAGTAGCTTCAATTCATTACACCCTTACCGATAATGATGGTAATATTCTGGATTCAAGTTCGGGTAAAAGCCCACTCGTGTATATTCATGGCAATGGAAATCTAATTCCCGGAATGGAGAACGGATTAGAAGGAAAAACGAAGGGTGATAAATTTAATATTAAAGTAAGTCCTGAAAATGGATATGGCGTAAAGAGCGATGACCTAATGCAGCAAGTTCCACGCTCTGCATTTGGCGATCAAAAGATTGATGTAGGAATGCAATTCCAAACCAATCAAGGGCAGGTTGTTACTATCACCAAAATAGGCCTTGATTCAGTTACTGTGGATGCTAACCACCCGCTTGCTGGTGTTGAATTAAATTTTGATGTTGAGGTGATGGAAATCCGAAACGCTACTGAAGATGAACTTGCACACGGCCATGTTCATGGTCCGGGTGGACATCAACATTAAAAATCTGTACAACTAAGTTCCCGCGGATCACGCAGATATTCCTAGAGATTGTTTAAAATTATTCAGCATGAATCAGCGAGATTTGCGGGAAATAAACAGCATCATCTCATAATAACAATTTTGCCCTGTGCGGTTTTATCCATCGCTCCTGCTTTAATACGCATGCGATAAACATAAAATCCACGGGGCAAAAATCCATCTGAGGCATCTCGGCCATTCCACATAAGCTCATTGGTGCCCACATGGAATTGTTGAATATCGTTGACCGTAAAAGTTTGTACCCGCTGCCCACCTGGTGTAAAAATTTCTAAGAGAAAATCATCCGGTAATTCATTTCCTGTTAGGATAAAATCGAAGAAGAAGTTACCGCTGGAAGGATTTGGATGAATACTTACAAACTCCAGCGTGGGTTCTGACTTTACAGTGAATGAAATCTCATACGGAACATCACCACTCAAATTACCATTTACATCAGCCACTTGAACCGATAAAGTATAATCACCATCAGCTAGCGTTGGCGTAAACTCAATTCTGTAATCAGAGTTTTCTGTAGCCGCAACCCATTTTACATCCGCTCCGCTTAGCGCGATTTGGGTAAACGGACATGATGAACTTGAACATGGATAGCTTAATAATAAGGTGACTCCGACTGTGTCTGACTTTAATCGAAAGGGATTTTCATCATTCATAGAGATTTTGATGAAAGGAGTTGATGAAACAAAATCCTTGTTGCTAAGGGTACGCCCATCAAAAGTTACATTTAGCACCGGAGCTGTTTTATCTGGTTGCACCAATAAATAATCCGACAAGCCTATAAAATTATTATCGTAATAGGGTTCAGCTATAATTCTCTTATTCACAAATACATTCACATCATTAAAGCCAACTTTGCCGAGTGTTGAAGAAGTGACATCAAAAAAGGTGGTATCACCTGGTATTGGTGCATTGATTATTAAATCTTGCTTTTCGCGATTCTGAGATTCCTTGGTATAGATTTCCACATCCACATGAAGCGGACTTTTAAAATTCCTTGCAGAGATGTTTGCGAATCCATAGGTAGAACTCCAGGATTGTCCCTCTTGCACTACTAGCGGATTTGTTTCCTTCCAGAATAAAATCCCTTCGGCCAGTGGCTCGTATAAAACAATCCAATTTTTAAATACTGCCGGAGTTAGATTAACCTCGTCTTTAGTTTGAAAAACGATTTTTAGATACGGAAAATCCTCCGCTGAAACTGTTGACAAATCATAATCGGTTCCAAGATCACTACCTATAAGTGATTCTATTCCATTCAATGAAATCCCAAAAACTGAAAATGTTATTTCATCCATTGGCTCCGCCTTATCAGCCTTGGCAACAAATTGTTTCCATTCAGCAGCCGGGCCAATAATGACTGATTTCATGATGCCTTCTGTTTTTCGTCCCGTTATAGTTTGAGAATCAACAATCACTTGCTCATTTGTCGGAGATAATAGTGCCTGTGTAAGTTGAACACTACCAGGCGCGGCACCTTTTTTTCCAAATGCAATAATCGGTTCCCCGGATTGCAAATTATTCAAATCATCAAGGCTAATTCCCAATTCGCCTAACTGACTTTTAACAGTATTTGACCATGATGAATACCCAGCATTTCCAATAGAAAAGATAACCACCGAATCACTTAAGCCTACCGCATTAATGAAATTAGTTAAATCATTTTCCAATTCAACGGCTGTAAAACTATTAATCACTTGTGGTTCACGACCACACGTACGAGGGTCTTGAAAAATAAATGGAATAGCCGCATAGGGTGCTGCAGTCGTTTTATTAAAGGCTACAAAATTTAGAGTGTTATTTCTACAAGGCTGCCCTTGCGTTGCGAGATTAAATTCAGCATTATTTATTTTGATGGATGCATCAGTAGCTGGCAGTAGACTACCACTGCCAAATGTCTTTACAGCAACTGAAGTACTGGTTTCTTCAAAACTAAAGTGCTTACCATCCGCTATCAGACTTGTAAAATTATTTTCACTCAGTTGATCGCTTCGAATTTGAGCCCAACCTTCGCCACTGCCTGAAATAAAAGTAAAAGAACTTGTTGTCCAGTCAGCGCTCTCTCCTATTTGAGGATCTTTAAAACGAGTACGCCAAAAATATACGGTCGAGTCTTTGTTGACTAAGTCCACTTCTATGGATGCAAGTACTTTACCCGACACTTCACGCTGTATTAAATAAGGACTATTGAATAACAATGTGGTATCAACCTCAATTAAAAATGCGCGTGACGGAGAGATCAGGTTGGTTGATTGCCAAACTAATTTAGGTTTTAGTTGATTGACAAGTGCGTAAGCAGTTGGAAAAAGATTAAGCGTAGTGTTGGATGGAATAAAAGTATTGAATGTTGCTTCATTATTATTTTCATTGATTTCATCAATCTTATTATCAGGATCAATGGTTATTGTGAACTGATTATTTCCGCCAGAATTATTCTCCTTATACACTTTAAAAAAAATAGTATCTGCATTAAGTACAGAAGCTATTACTGAATCGAATGTAATCTGAGTTCCATTACCCATTGTGCGTACTAACCGGACATCAATTGGTACTGGTTTTGCAAGACCAAAATTCTTGATTGCGATTTTAATGGCGAACGAATCACTGGCTACTGTTACTGGTTTACTATCGAATGATTCAATAGAAAGTGAAGCGGGTGCGATCTCATAATCAGGTTTGCTGGAGTTAAACAACCGAACTGCAGGGTCACCCATTAAAACCATTTGTTGAACTTGCGTAATGTTGGCAATTGTAGCTGCCGCTGTTGCCATGTATTGTCGCGCTACTTCCTTTTGGACATCGCCAATACCTTGGGTAACAAAAACAGAATCTGCAAGTCCAACCTGATAAAATAAATCAGAATAGTATCGAAGAGTGTAAACAAACCCGAATGAACTATGCGCAATAAAATTACGGGCTCCTTTATTGGCTGTTAACATCCAGTCTTCACCAAACGAAGTAGTTCCTGAAAAGAAATTACCCGCATTACAACCATTGATTAAAAAAACAGGATACTTACCCGGATTATTATAACCCATGGTTGGATCGGAAACAAACCCAATGTCTATATCAATGGTGCTGGGCGATGAGTGGCCAAAAAAAGTGATGAGGTTGAGGCCTTCGTTTACTTTGTCTGAAACATTAATTAACTCAACGGGGTTTGGATCACGCTTGCCAATGGTAGTGATTGATCCGCCCCAGAGCGTATCTTCAGCAATTGCTTTGAAACCATCCATATATTCACGAAAAGCAATCAACTCGTTGGGCTGAATGCCACCACTCAAATGCAAGCCTTTCTTTTGCCAAGGGTTAACAGATACTCCGGTTTCTATTTCGATTACTTTATTAAGATAGCCCGCAACTTGTGCCGGAGTGCTTGCTGAAAGTCTCCCGGTAGGCACAGCAGGTTCATACATGGTTCCATTTAATCCGGCAGTATAAGTAATGTCAGCAGCCGGAAAACCTGCTGAGGGAACCATATCTTTTAATATAGTTGACGAAGGATTAACCAGTCGATGAAATCCTGAACTCACATCGCGACCCTTACCAATAAGGAAAAGATACTTTGGCGAACCGCCATCAACCAGATACCGCATAAACTCATAAATAGCCCGTGGTGATGTTTCACCATAATTGAATTGGTTATAAAGTTGATCAACCGTTACCACAAGAGTATCATATAACCCACCCACTTCAGAAGCTCGATAACCCGCGTACGCCTTTACGGGATTCGAATATCCTAAAGCAGGTTGCATTAAAGATTTGTTGGAGATAACTATATAACTCGCTTGTGCAGGATTGATGGCACGAAATGAAACTCGCTTTAATGATGATGTCTTTAGTGAATTAAAAACAAAAAGTGATCGTGTAGTTAGCGTTGAAGGAACCATAGCCTTTAATGTTGTACCCATCAATGTTGTTCCAATGGAAACTATAGCAGTAGGATCTGTAATGTCCCACACCCGAAGATTTGCGGCAGCATTATCCCATTCAATGTATGACTTGTTTGTTGGGTTTGGGTTGAGATAAAATGCTTTCTCTGTTACGCCATTCGCATCAAAATTTTGTGGGAATGAAATCTTAAGATAGGAAGCACTGAATTGAAGTCGATTTGTACCAGCAGGCGGTGCGGTAAATCTCACGGAAAACTTACCATCGACACCAATATCGCTCCATAAAATGGAATACGTTAATTTCTCAGTGGTGTAGCCCGTAAAACTATGTGTGTCTAACAATCGTAATGAGCCTATGTTCGCACCTACATAAATTTCGGCTGTATGCGAAATCTGATCGCGACCTACCAAAACAATTTCAAGTTGCGGATCGCCAGCAGCACTTACCGTTTGAGAAACTAAATCCAATGTGTAATCAATGCTTAGTCCACCTTGCAACGCAGTTCCAGTCCAACCTTCACCTACATCAAAATGAGTGTATTGAATTACGTCATCTACTTTATAGCCACCCGAATACTGATTGGTGTTTATTAGGATTCTTTCTTGCGTGTGTGAAACTTCCTTTGGGATGTTGGTAACATTTACTTCTGAAAAATTGGTTATACGCTTTCCTTGCACAGCCGATAATTGCCACGTAAGAAAATAAGCGGTGGTATCGCTATAAAGGTTATAATAGGTATGAGGTTGAACATTTGCAGGTTTGTATAAATCTTTGTCAAGCGTGCCGTCATTTCTGGTTCCGTAAAACTCAATGTAATCGGTTGGGTCAAACACTGCATCGGCCTGACCCAGAACAAAAATGGATTGCTCCTGCCCGCGATGAAAAATCTGAATTCGTCTTGGGTCAATCGCGCTAAGCGGAAGTCCTGCTGTTTGCAGGTCTGAATAGGTTAACCGATAAACACCCTTTGCAGCAATCGGAATTTTGTAATAAGACTGTCCAGTTCGAATCCAATCGTTGGAGTATTGTGCGAAACCTAAAAAAGGAAGCCCTATTAAGAAGATAAAAAGCCTAAACCCAGCCCGCACAGTAACTCAATTAATTATAGTATAAAATAAATACCGCCTCAAAATTACTGGTAACTGTTGTCAAAACCTTCAAATCCTTTCAAATTAAAGGGATTTTAAAAATATTTGAAATATTTCATCCAGTACTTTGCCATACATAGTACTTTCACCGTATAAGTCACTAAGATCTTAGTCTTAAACTAATATGGATGTATGAACCTTGAAAACACACAAGTACAGATGAGAAAAGGCATATTGGAGTACTGCATCCTACATATTATTTCGCGTGGTGAGGTATATGCCTCCGACATGCTTGATGAATTGACTGCCGCGAAAATGATTGTAGTGGAAGGAACCCTTTACCCACTTCTCACCCGCCTGAAAAATGCAGGCCTGTTGGAATACAAATGGGTGGAATCGAAATCAGGCCCACCCCGCAAGTATTATAAATTAACCGAGGAAGGAACTACATTTCTATCGGGTTTATCAGAAACCTGGGAAGATTTGGTTCACTCCACGCAAATGATCCAAACCAAACCGATTAGCTAAACTCACAAACCCAGTTGATAACGTTTCGACTATGAAAAAGAATATCAGTATAAACATCAGCGGCATTATCTTCCACATTGAAGAAGACGGATACGAAACCCTTCGCAAATACTTAGACTCTATCAAGCGGTACTTCGCTTCGTTTGAGGATAGCAGCGAAATTCTATCCGACATAGAAAGTCGCATTGCCGAAATATTTTTAGCCAAACTTCATGAAGGCAAACAAGTAATCACTGCCGAAGATGTGAGCAGCCTGGTGGCCACCATGGGTAGTGTAAGTGATTTTAAAGCTGCTGAAGAGCAGGAGTTTGCTGGAGAATCTGCAAAGTCAGAATTCTCTCAACAGCAAAGTCAATCATCAAGTACTCAGCCTCCGAACAAAAAACTTCAACGCGATCAAAAAAGAAAAATTTTGGGTGGTGTATGTGCTGGCTTAGCACACTACTTCAACATCGATCCGGTTTGGCCACGATTACTGTTTGCACTATTAGTACTTGGTAGTTATGGAGGCTTACTGTTAGTCTATATCATCTTTTGGATTGTACTGCCCGCCAGTGACGATCTGGAAGATGAACCATCCGTAAAAAAGATGTATCGCGACACCGAGAAAAAAGTAATTGGCGGTGTTGCCGGTGGAATTGCTGCATTCTTTGGTGTTGATGTTACCGTCATCCGCGTTCTGTTTGTAGTATTTTTATTTGCAGGGGGATTAGGGTTACTAACCTACATCATACTATGGATTGCGTTGCCCGAAGCAAAAACAATTACCGAACGCATGCAAATGCAAGGCGAGCCAGTTACCCTTACCAATATTGAAAGTTCTGTTAAGAAAAGCCTGAATGAAAAGGATCAAAGCGAGGAAAGTGTCTTTGCTAAAATCATCCTCTTTCCGTTTCGCCTAATCGCCATGATTATTGAAGGAATAACAAAAGTACTGGGTCCACTCTTTGCTGTATTTATTGATGTACTTCGAGTAGCCATTGGTATTGTGATTAGCCTTACGGGATTATCCATGATCATTTCCTTAGTGATGGCTATGGGTATCATCTTTGGGGTTTTTCATTTCTCATCCTTTCCGGGATGGTGGAATTTTCATATCAGTGATGTGGGTTTACCACTAGAAGCATTTCAAAATGCATTCCCAGGTTGGACTGTATTTTTTGGCTTTGCAGCTTTGTTTGTTCCCGCTCTTTTTATTTGCCTTATCGGAAGTTCTATCATCGCTAAAAGAATTGTGTTTAATCAATTAGTAGGATGGTCGTTGTTTGTGCTATTCTTTGTGAGTGTGATTGCCCTTAGCATTAGCATCCCACAAATGGTATATGCCTTTAAAGAGGAGGGAGAATATAAAGTTGAAAAAACATTTAACCTTAATGGTAAGATTCCAATTCTTCGGGTAAATGAAATCGGTCTCGATGATTATGACATGACCGACTTAAACATTAGAGGCTATGAAGGCACCGAAATCAAATTAGTGGAGCGATTTGAAGCGCAAGGAAACACCCGCAAAATAGCGGGAGAAAACGCTCAGCTAATTGAATACAATGTAGAGCAGCGCGATAGCATCTTATTGTTTGATTCAAACATCACATTCAAAAAAGATGCACCATTCCGCGCCCAGCGCCTTAAAATGGATTTATATATTCCTTACAATACACTTTTTGTGATTGAAGAAAGAATGTGGCACATCATTCAAAACAATTCCAGAGATTATGAAGGCTATCGCGATTCAAATTTCAATCATACCTGGCGCATGACCGACAATGGATTTGAATGCACCACTTGCCAGGAACCTGCTGGAAGAAAGTCAATGCGCCTGAGAGATCAATACGGCCTTCGCGATTTCAATCAACTTGAATTATCCGGTTTGTTTGATGTGCAGATTGAACAGGGAAGCGAATATGCAGTTGAAATGGATGGCGAGGAGAAACAAAAAAAGAGATATGATGTATATACAAGTGGAGATATCTTGATTATCGACTTTGATGACGACCGGGATTCTTTTTGGGACCGCGCCATCTTTGATACTGAAAAGGTAAAAATAAAAATCACTATGCCGAGGTTGGAAAAACTAAAAGCACGTGGAGCAGGCAATTTATCATTCAATGGTTTTGATGAACACGATCTCGATATTGAATTGTTAGGAGCCGTTTCGGGTGAAGGAAATATAAATGCCAACAATCTTACGGTTGATCTTAAAGGAGTATCAAACCTGGAATTGAAAGGCACCGGACATTTTCTGGAAGCAAAAGCAGTGGGTGCATCTTCCCTTCGGGCTTATGGTTACCGTGTTAGCGATGCGGTGGTAGATGCCATTGGAGCCTCTTCAGTAAAAGTCTATGTTTCTGAGAAATTAGAAATAACAAAAACAATGACAAGTTCGGTTTCGCATCGGGGTGATCCGGAAGTGATTAAAAGGAATTAAATAGTTTCGAAACGCTATGCGCAAGGGCAAGGTGATCTATCATCTTGCTCTTATTTTTTAGTACATTTAAGAGTTGACTAATACAAACTCATGGATGTACGATTGCGATTTTTAGGAGCTGCTCAAAGTGTTACTGGTTCTAAATACTTATTGGAAATTGATAGTCGAAAAATTCTTATCGATTGTGGCATGTTTCAAGGAAAGAAAGAACTTCGCCTTAGAAACTGGGAGCCGCTACCTGTTGACCCAGCTACTATACATACTGTAATTATTACTCATGCGCACATCGACCATATTGGTTATCTACCACGACTAGTGAAAGATGGATTTCGGGGCCGCATTATATGCACCCATGCTACAAAAGATTTAATGAAAATAATGCTTCGCGATGCAGCAAAACTACAAGAAGAAGAAGCACAGTTTGCTTTTAAGAAGGGTTATTCCAAACACAGTAAGCCAGAACCACTCTTTACAATCGAAGATGCAGAACGTGTGTTTGAATTTGTTGATAGCGTTCGACTTGAAAAAGAGACAAAAGTTGTTAATAATGTGTCGCTAACATATTATAACGCTGGGCATATTCTTGGCTCAGCTATTATTGAATTAAAACTTACCACTAAGAACCAAACAAAGAAAATTGTTTTCTCTGGCGATCTCGGTCGATATGATGATCCTATCATGTATCCACCCAAAGCACTCACCGAAGCTGATATTCTTTTTGTGGAATCAACCTATGGTGATCGTCTTAATCCAATGGATCAAGTTGAAGAAGACTTAACAAAAATTGTTAATGAAGCTGTCAAGAATGATGGAACTATTTTAGTCCCCGCCTTTGCAGTCGGAAGAACACAAATTCTGCTATTCTACTTTCAAAAACTGATGGCAAGCAAAAAGATCCCCTTGCTCCCCATTTATATTGATAGCCCGATGGCGATTAGTGTTACTGAACTTTATGAACGGCATGGTAACGAACATAAAATAAAAGTTGAACGAGAGGGAAATCAACTGAAGAGTATTTTTGATTCGCCTCAGATACATTTTTGCAGCACACCTGAAAGTTCAAAAGCATTAAACGATATTAAAACCCCCGCCATTATTATCTCTGCAAGCGGCATGGCTACTGGTGGACGAATCTTACATCATTTATTTCATCGGCTGCGCAGAGAACATGATACGGTTCTGTTAGCCGGTTATCAAGCTGAAGGTTCGCGTGGTAGAAGGATACAAGAAAGAGAATCACTAATAAAAATATTTGGAGAACAAGTTCCCTTGAACTGTCATGTTAATACAATTCATGGACTATCTGCGCATGCAGATCAGACCGAAATTTTGAAGTGGTTAAGCAGCTTTAAAGAAAGCCCTAAAATGACTTTCATAACCCACGGTGAATTAGCAAGTGCTACTGCATTGGCCAAAAAAATTGAAGAATTGGGTTGGAATACAATGATCCCGGAATATCTCGAAACCGTTGAGCTTTTCACTGGAATTTAGGCGTCCCTATCAAATTCTATAATTAGTTTACAACCCGGTGCAACCTCCTGCCGTTACCTTGCATCTTGATAGTGATTAAGGATTTAAATGGAATTTAAGATTTACCGCGCAAAAGACGAAGAGTTGATTGAAGGCTGCAGGCGACAAAATCGGCAGGCACAAAAACGCCTTTATGAGCAGTATTCATCGAAATTCTACACTCTATGCTGTCGGTATGTAAAGGATAAAATGGAGGCTGAAGATGTGCTGATCACAGCCTTTACGAAAATCTTAGATAAGATAGATCAATATACAGGGGAAGGAAATTTTGAAGGTTGGATGCGGAGAGTAATGGTAAACGAAGCGCTTAGTTATTTAAGGAAACACAAAAACATGTATCTGGAAACAACGATTGAGGCAGCTAATTACGAACCAGACTACAACAAGTTGGAAAACCAATTGGAGGCTGACGATTTGATGAAACTTATTGAAACACTTCCATCAGGTTATAAGATTGTGTTTAACATGTATGCGATTGATGGATACTCGCATAAGGAAATTGCTGAACAATTGGGCATCACGGAAAGTACTTCCAAATCCCAACTTAGTCGTGCACGGACAGCACTACAAAAAAGTCTGATGGAAACTGAACAACGTATTGACTCAAAAACTGAACAGATATGAGTAACAAAATTGATAAATTATTTAACCGCAAACTGGCCGATCATTCTATGACACCTTCTTCGGAGGCATGGTCCAGAATTGAATCCAACCTTTCAAAAAAAAATAAGTTTGTAATCGTATGGCGAGTTGCTGCTGTTTTTGTTTTGCTTGGGCTGCTTACGGGAAGCTGGTTCTATTGGCAATCAGAACAAAGCGAACAAGCAACAAGACTTGCAACAAAAACAAAGAACTCAGTCTCTAACGAAAAAACACCTGAGGTTAACGAACCTCCAGCTGTTATACCTCAAAAAGAAGAACCTGCTCAACAGGTTGCGTCAAATAACAATCAGGAAAAGAAACAAACTCCTATAAAGGAAAAGCAGAAAATAACTCAACAACCTCAAGTAATTATTAATGAGCCCGAACCAACCCTTGCGATTGTTGAAGAACCGATTCAATTAGAATCAGTAACCGTTACCCAAGTAGCTAAAACTGAAAAACCAATTGTAATCGAATTTACATTAGATCCGGTTGCACCAGCAACAACTGCCATCGCACAAGTAACCGAAGAAAAGCCCGCGCTTAAGAAAATCCTGGATAAAGCGCTGAATATAAAAAATGGAGATGCTGAGTTGGGTGGATTACGAATGGCTAAGAATGAACTCTTTGCCCTCGACTTTAGAAAAGATAAATCGAAAAGAAATTAAGAAATTTAAATAGACAATTTTATGAAATTGAGAATGATGTTTGCTGCCCTGCTGATGGGCTGGAGTGGAGTGAGTGTAGCCCAAGATAAGCCTGCCGATACGGTGATTATTAAAGTTGGCCTCGGAAGTAAAATAATTGTTGCCATCAAGGATAAACAAGATTTGGAGACCATGAAGAGCTACGATTTCCAGGCACTTATGAATGATCTAATTATCAAGCTGGAACAAAAAGATACATCGGATCTGCAAAAGGCCTCTGCCGATTATCTCAAAGAACCGATGGTGGAAGAAGCCGTTACTGAAACTCAGGTGATTGATGAAGATGACAACGATGATGATGATTGGGACGATGAAAATTGGACTGTTGTTACAAGTAAAAAGAACCGACACTCAAAAAGAACTTATAGTTCATTCAACTTCGATCTTGGTACCAACAACTATTTATCAGATGGAAATTTTCCGGATCAGAATAATGCCTTGTATACCGTTAAACCTTGGGGTTCGTGGTATGTCGGTCTCAACTCTGTACAGCGTACACGAATTGTAAATAAGTTTTATGTGGAGTGGGGTCTTGGTGTAAGTTGGTATAATTTCAAATTCCAAAATTTTGCAACCGTAATTTCGAAAGACGATCAGTCTGTTGTGTTTACGGAAGATACGCGTGAGGCCGAATTTATAAAGAGTAAGTTAACAGCATCCTACGTAAACGCATCCATTGTTCCCATGCTCGACTTTGGAAGTAATCGCAGAAAGCCAAGTGTGTTTGATGGTCATAACTCCGACTCTTTTAGAATTGGTGCAGGGCCTTACATTGGATATCGCATAGAAAGTCACAGCAAAAGAAAGTATGTTGAGAATGGCGATACTCAAAAACCACATGATAGTGATAATTTTTATCTGAACAATTTTAGATATGGCATGCGTGTGCAACTGGGCTTCGATGATGTTGATTTGTTCTTCAACTACGATTTAAATGAACTCTTCATCGAGAACAAAGGCCCAAAGTTAAATGCCTTTAGTTTTGGAGTAACGTTCTGATTTTTTTCTCGCAAAGACGCCAAGGCCGCAAGTAAAATTTCAAAAATAAATCTTTGCGAACTTAGCGCCTTTGCGTGAACCACTCACTTGAAAGCCTCACCCCTACTTAGTACCATTTCCTTTTCATCGCCTCGCAAATGCAATAATTTAGAGACTTTCCATGGACTTGGCCAATGGATAAAATACCAGGTCAATGCCAGACCAAAAAAAATAACAAACAAGGGATCATCGGTTAGAACCAATCCCAGTGGCATCAGCAACGCCATCAATGCTTGCCATATCATTCTTGCTTTTAACAGCGAACCCAATTTTTCAAGTTTTATCCCCAACCCAATCTCGCTGGCCACTTTTCGAACTTTATTCCTAAAGATTAACTGAACAGTCGTTAGTGCAATGACAGCAAACCCTAAGAAAGCAAATTGTAGATAGGCAACTAATTCCGGAGCATCGATTTTAAATTTCGTGTCAAAGAAATAGGACTGCGAATAGTAGCCAATGAATAATATCAACGGCACCATCATGAGCTGATACCCCGTGTTGTTCAGCTTATAAAAGTATTCTTTGACTGAATTAAACTTCATTTTTTGACCTTACAGATTTTTATCAAATTTAATTAATTAAATTAGCCTTTGATTTTAGTTTTAAGGCTATGGAAGCAGTAGGAAATTTATCTCGTAAAGAACAAGTTATTCGAAGTGCTGCAGCATTGTTTCGTGAGAAAGGATATGCAGCATCATCCATGCGCGATCTTGCTCAAAAACTTGGTATTGAAGCCGCCAGTCTCTATTCTCATATCAAATCCAAGGAAGAAATACTTCAAAGTTTGTGCTTTGACATGGCAGCCGAATTCCGCAAGTCATTAGCGGAAGTAGAAAGCAAAAAAGTCTCGGCTACTGAAAAACTTCGTTTAGGGATTATTGGCCATATTCAGGTGATGGCTAAAGATCTTACCGCATCGGCTGTGTTTATGAATGAACATCGGCACCTAAGCCAACCCTACCTGCGCGATTTTCTTTTGTTACGCATTAATTACATAAACCGGTTTAAGGCGATTATCGAAGAAGGAGCCCAAGCAGGCGAGTTCAAAGATGGGATTGATAAAAAATTAGCCGTGATGACGCTCTTCTCCTCGCTCAATTGGATGCCCATGTGGTATGATCCTTCCAGTAAAATCGATCCTACTGATTTAGGCCATCAATTAGCCGATATGCTGGTTAACGGCCTCAAGAAAAACTAAGCACCGCAATTTTCTTTTTTAACTGTTGAGAATAACCTTCTTACAGTCTGCCTTGTTATATTTGCAAACGGTTGTTAGGCAATTAAATCAATCATTTATGTACGGTGGTGGAAATACATTTGAGGGCATCAAGACTGATAGCATTGCTGGTGAAGATCCAATTCTGTTGGCTGCATTTGAGGCACGCATTGAGCGAGGTGAGAAAATTGAACCTGCCGACTGGATGCCGCAACTTTATCGCAAGCAATTAATTCGCATGATTGAACAACATGCGCATAGTGAAATTATTGGTGCGTTACCTGAAGGAACATGGATTACCCGTGCCCCAGGCTTTAAACGGAAAATGTCTTTGATGGCTAAAGTGCAAGATGAAGTGGGTCATGCACAACTATTATATAGTGCAGCTGAAACATTAGGGAAGCCACGCGAAAAAATGATTGAAGATTTGATCAATGGAAAATCTAAATACTCCAACATCTTTAATTACCCAACTTTTACCTGGGCCGATTGCTGTTTTATTTCCTGGTTGGTAGATGCAGGTGCCATTGTAAATCAGTTAGCAAATGCAAAAGGAAGCTATGGGCCTTATTGCCGGGCGCTTGATCGTATTTGTGCAGAAGAATCCTTTCACTTAAAGTACGGCCACCATTGTGTTATTTATTTAGCATCAGGTACCGCTGTGCAACGCCAATTGTTTCAGGAAGCATTGAATAGATGGTGGCCACCGATGATGCACTTCTTTGGTCCTTCCGATAAGATTTCTGCACACACCGAAGTTCTCATGCGATGGAAAGTGAAGATGGGAACCAATGATGAAATGCGAAATCAGTTTTTAGATATGTATGTTCCTAAAATCTGGGAATTAGGTTTTACAATTCCTGATCCCAATCTTAAAAAAGACACTGAAACAGGTAAGTGGAATTATACCGAACCTGATTGGGAAGAATTCAAACGCGTAATTAACGGAGATGGCCCTTGCAATAAAGAGCGACTTGAAGTACGAAGGATTGCGGAGGAAAGAGGAAAGTGGGTGCGCGATGCGCTCAAAACTTCCAAGGCACAGTATGTAACACCGTTAGCATAATCAATTCAAAATTCAATGTTCAAAATTGAATCTTGAAGTTTTACATTTAAACTATTTTGATTTTTAAATCTTTAACCTTGAACTCTTTAGATCCACGTGTAGAGCGATTGCCAGAAATAGGTGAAGAAGGAAAAATAAATCCTAAAGCTCCCTTGGATCAGTTTGGTACGTACGAAGTCTTTGTAGAACCAAAACCCGGAAAACCTTTTCAACACGAAGGCGCTGTGCACGCTCCAAATTTAGAAATGGCGTATGTGCTTGCCAAAGAAACGTTCACACGCAGGTTTACGTGTTCTTCGTTATATGTTTGCGATACACGCGATGTGTTTGTTTCCCCCATGACGGAAGGGGAACAAAATGCTTATGATCTTATAGAAGGAAATTCAAGCGATGATGGAAAATCAGCATTTGAAATTTACCATTTGGTTAAGAGAGGTAAGCAGCATATTTATGTGGGATCGGTGAATGCCTCTGATCATGCCTCTGCCATGTTACAAGCCAAAACGACACTTAACACTGGGAAAATGGTTTACAATATTTGGTCTATCCAAAAAGACAAAATCAGATTTACCACCGAAGAAGAAAAAGAATACTGGATCACACTACCTGAGAAGAAATTTCGTGATGCCTCGGATTATAAAGGCGGAGATAAATTGAAAAGGTTTTTAGAAAAAAATTTAAAATGAAAAATACATTTGACCGTCTAAGTTCCATTCTGGCATGTATTGTTATAATTGGAGCATTACTGAAAATATTGCATGTAAAATCTGGTTTTCAATACACGATTCCGATTTCTATTTTATTATTTTCTTTGATCGAAATAACTAGGTATTTAGTACTGAAGGAACCAAAGACGAATTTGGATGGCTTTAATTTAGCGACAAGTCTTTTTGTTAGTGAACTTGTGGTTGTTGACTTAATTTCAAGTTCTAATCTTTTTGTTTACGCGTTACCAATTATGTCGCTTGGTTTCCTTTTGCGTGAGTTTGATGAACATAGAAAAATAAAAACAAGTGAAAGAATTAGCCCTTAAAGAACTTCTTTACAAAATGGCTGATGATCAACTAATCCTTGGTCATCGTAATTCGGAATGGACGGGCATGGGGCCTTTGTTAGAAGAAGACATTGCATTCTCTTCCATGGCGCAGGATAAAATTGGACAGAGTCTTGCATTATATACATTACTGCAAGGGCTTGGCGAACAAGATCCGGATACTGTTGCCTTTACCCGCAACGCAAACCAATTTCACAATTGCCAGTTAGTTGAACTTCCCAATCAGGAGTATGACTTTAGTTTAATTCGTCATTTTTTGTTTGATACTGCCGAAGCTTTGCGTTTTGAGTTGCTTACAAATTCATCGTATGAACCTTTGGCACAGCTTGCTAAAAAAATACGGGGCGAACTTCGTTATCATACGCTTCACGCGAACACATGGATTAAACAATTGGGATCAGCAACACCAGAAAGTATTGAACGACTTCAAAGATCACTTGTATATGCAATGCCATTTGCACTTGGCATTTTTGAAACTTCTCCACACGAAGATGAGCTGATTTCAACTGGAATCTTTCAAGGTGAGAATACTTTGCAGAACAGATGGATTGAAAAAGTAGAATTAGTAATTGCTCAAACCAAATTAGAGTTACCTGATCCAAAATCATTACAACCAATTTTTGGCGGTCGACAAGGCAAACATACCGAACACCTGCAGCCCTTGCTGGATGAAATGAGCGAAGTGTTTAAGATTGATCCCACAGCCGAGTGGTAATTTGGTCGATAGTTAACAGTCGATAGCAAAACTATGGACAATAGACTATGGACTATTTAACTAAACAATGAAAGAAGAAATCCTACATATACTCGAAACCGTAAAAGACCCTGAGATTCCGGTGCTCTCGCTTATTGACCTTGGAGTGATTACGGATGTGGTTGTTGATCAAAAATCAGTACTCGTAAAAATGACTCCTACATTTGTGGGTTGCCCCGCTATGGATTACATGAAAGCCGAAGTTGAAGCGGCTTTACTGGAAAATGGTTTTACCCCAACTGTTCAAATTACTTTTGAAAAGCCTTGGAGCTCAGACTTAATTTCTGAAAAAGGAAAAGCAGCCTTAAAAAAATATGGGCTTGCCCCTCCTCCATCCAACAAAGTATTTACTGATCTTGAGATATTAGAAACAGGAGTTTGTCCACGCTGCGATGGTGAAAACACTGAAATGAAAAGTCCGTTTGGGCCAACACTCTGCCGTGCATTATACTATTGCCACGATTGCAAGGAAGCGTTTGAGCAGTTTAAGCCTTTATAGATAACTATTGCAAAGTAAGCCAAGAATTAATTCTGTTTTGCCACAAAAACAAAATCGCTCGCTAAGTTATCATCGCCAAAACTTCCTGACCTTGGTTCCGGTGTTAGCTTTTCAACATAGGTTTTAATTTCTTCTAATGTCAATATTCTATCACCACCACCCGATTCCTTAAATGCCTGTAACAGTTTTACGGTAAAAGGTGAATGCTTTCCCGCTATTCCATCTGAAACATAGGTTTTACCGCCTGAGGTTAAATACTTTCTCGTCTTATAAGAGAGTTTTCTAATTAAAAACTCTGTCTGCGTAGTTTCTTCATAAATGCCTCCACGCTCTTTTGCAATTACCGGGTCAAACGTTCCACCAAAACAAACATCCATAGTTAGAAAGATATGTTCGCATGGAATATTATTGATTACTGAACGGAGTCTATTATGAGAAATATAGCTTGTCTTAGCCTTATCATTCTCAAGCGAATTTTTTGCTACGACAAAACCTTCACCAAATGTGTCGTCAAAATAGCCATGACCAGCAAAAAAAATCATTAATTGATCCTGAGGTTTAAATTTCTTTTGAACGTAGTCAGCAATCTTAATAAAGACTTCATCTTGAGTAGGATTTTCTACAACCTCCACTTCAAATCCATACTGCTTTTTTAATTCATTAGCGATAGCATGCGCATCCTCAATTGGATTTACGAGATCACTCCAATAATCATATTTATCTGTCGCGAAAAGTATAGCATAATCCTTCCGGTCAATAGATATGGCATCGGCTATCGCATCCTTTCCAATTAGTAGATTCCGTGTGCTGCTTACTTGTCCGCCACTCATGTTTATAGCAGTTATTTTTAAAATATGAAGGCCATCTGGTAAATTGATAGATTGTTTAAATTTCTTTGACCTGCTGCCCGGATCTAAATCAATTACTTTCTCCCGAACATTTTTTTCAGCATCAGTGACTGAAAACTTTATCTCTTTTAAAACCAAGTCACTGAAAACTTCTGCTTCAATTATTAAATCATTGCGCTGACTATTGGTGTATTCCAACGAAGGTGTTATCCATTGAATGGAGGGAGTTGATGAATTAATTGAATTTTTAAAGTCAAGATGGATATCGTTTGTTTTACCACTAAAGCTCTGGCCTAACGCAAGCGAACCATAAAAACCTAATGCAATCATTAAAAGTGCTCTCATGATTTATCGTTTTATTATCCTTTCCGTTATTATTCGACCATTGATCTCAATCCGACAGAGGTAAAGTCCCGGGGCAACAACATCACCTGCTTCATTGGTACCATTCCAATTAGCTTCGTAAACACCACTTCCCAATACATTATTTAGTAGATAAGAAACTGACCTACCCATTACATCTAATATGGAAATAGAAACTTTGCTATTGGATTGTTTTATAACATATGGAATGGACGTTTCACTTGAAAATGGATTTGGATAAGCATGCCCCAGCATATTTATATCAGGGGTAACAACCGATTTGTTAATTCCAAAAAGGATTTTGAAATGCTGACCTTCCTTTGGATTGAATTGGTAATGATCGCTTACTCTCATATTAATGATGTTATTGTTCGAGACATCAAATAGTAAAAGTTGGCCATCATTAGCACCAAAGTCATTGTTATTCCAATTCAGAATTACAGTTTCCTTACTTACATTAGAGGCAAAATCAAAATCCCAAACAAAGCTATTAGCAGTAGGTACCACATCTTGTCCAAATTTTGGACTGAAGTAATCAGCGTGATATGAATAAAACTCGAGGTAATTTATAAAGCGCGGAGCAACAATATCATCAAACTGGTCTTTTAACAACTTTGCTTCAGGATGCATTCCTACTCCTACATATTGATTTTCAAGCTCACCTTGTTTAACGGAAATCGGCAAAAACCAATCTGGTCGGTCAAGGTTTGTATTTAATATTATTCGATCCGATTTTCGCCCACCGGCAGTTGCCTTGAGGGTAACTGGCAGTGATATTTTAATTGACTGGTCACTATCATTGTGGACAAAGCCACCTGACCATACTTTTAAGTTGTTTGATTCATCATTAAGGTGCAAAGCATTGGCGTTATAAATTTTAAGATTGCCAATTAAGTTTGCGACTGACGGATTCACCGATAGAATATCATCCCAATCAACATTAAATAGATAGGGATTTCCAATCTGATTCCAACCAGATTCCAATGTCATCTCAAATGGGGAAGTTTGATTCCTTTGAACTACGGTGCCATTAGAAAAACTCACATCAGTTTTTTCCTTTCTATTAAACCAATATCCCTTGCCGGGTTCAATTTTACTTGCAGTACTCAAATCAACATTTTTGCCACCCTGAAAACGAACAAGTCTCCACTTAGCTTTGTCGGCAACACCAAACTCTTCAAAAATTTGAGCTACCAAATCTGACTCAAGCTGATATGGAATAGAAAATATTTCATAGGATGACAGATCGCCCCCAGATTTAGTAAATGGAATTTTAATACCAGCCGATGGGATGGCATTGTAAATAAAGCGTTTGTCCGTTTGATCAGGTTGATTATTTCCGGCTACTACCGAGAAAAAGAATTCTATTCCAACCTCATCAACCATTGATGAATTAACCGTTGCCTTATAATTAAGGGAAGATACCAGCGCTGCATCTACAACAGTAAAACTATTAGCTAAAATAGGACGGTAATGAAACTTTACTGTGAAAGGCGGAACACCGGCTGTAATTCTGACTGCAACATCAGAATCTGTTCCTGTAAATCCGGGTGTAAATGTTGGAGCGGCCAATGAGAGATTACCCGTTCCTGCCTCGTTTGTTCTGCCAGCCTTTGATGCAGAATTAGGAGAAGAACCAGATGCATTAACTGCTCTAACTCTAAATAGATAATCAGTGGCTGGATTCAGATTTGTAACTAACAATTCCGTGTTTCCAATCACTGCAATGTTTGTAAATTCTTGAAGTGAAGGATTGAAATTAGACGATGCAAGACTTACATCCACACGGTATTCATCTGCACCTACAACAGCTTGTCAATTTGCTTTGAAGGATGTTGATTGAACCAATGTTGGATCTGACCCTACTGGTGTTGCCGGAATTAATAATACTTCTATTGGTGGATTTGAATTGGGTGAACTCCCCCCGGAGTTGGATGACCTTACTCTATACTTGTATAAAAGTCCTGGATTGAGCCCGGTAATTACTGAGGATGTAACTAGGCCTGTTGCCTTATTTCCAAATCCGGTAGCAAATGAAACAAAGTCATCAGCCGATACATCTATAAAATAATCAGTCGCTCCAACTACTGAACTCCATTTTGCAGTAAAGGTTGTTTGCCCGATTAGATCAGCGGCATTGGTTACTGGTGTAGGTGGGATTGTAAATTGTTGAATAGGATCTGAGTTAACCGAAACTCCACTTCCATTAACTGCACGCACTTGATACTTATAAACCGTACCCGGTTGCAGGCCGGTAACATCAGCAAATATTCCTGTTACTATGAGGTCATCAAATCCAGCAATGCGTGTTACAAAATTATCACTAGATACATCCAAACGGTAACTAACGGCTCCAGTCGTTGCTTGCCAGTTAGCTCGAAATGAATTTTGTGCAATTGCAGAAGCCACGCTTCCTGCCGGTTTATCAGGCACGGTTATTTTATTGCCCGAATTTGATGCATTGACTGTAGAAAGAAAATTAGTGGAAGCACCACTTCCGTTATATGAGAAAATTGTATAATAATAGGTAGTACCCGGTAATAAATTTGAATCATCAAACGTAATTGCACTTCCCTTATAAGCAACATAACTATCACCTTGAGTGCTACCAAGGGCATAGTCGTTACCATCCTGTGGAATAAATATTGGAGCTGAACCTGCTTTACGAATTGCCAAATAACTACCTGGTGCCGGGCTAGCAGCAGTAAAGTTTACACGTAAACTTGTTGATGCAGGTAATGAAAACACTAATCCTGAAGGTTGGGCTGTAGGCTCACCTGTAAACGTTGTTGCGTTTCCCTCTAAAGGCAAATTAGTGCGATAAGAGATTAACGATCCAATCTGATTGTAAGAGTAAACATCATAATAGTACGTTGTACTTGATGCAAGGCTACTTTCAATAAAACTTAGCGTACTTCCTTTTGATACTACTTTACTTCCATCACTTAAGGTTTGCCCAACTGTATAATCTATATTGTTCGTTAACACAGGTGCAGGACTCACGCCACTTTTACTAACTACCAGGTAGCCCGTTGGTGCCCCTGCAGCTGCCAAAAAAGAACCGGAAATAGAATTTGTAGTCACAGCCGTAAATGAAAGACTCGTTGGCTGATTGGTAGGACTTGTAATAGGTGTAATCTGCGAACCTTCCAACGGTGAAACTTCGCGGTAGTTAATAGCAAGGCCACTTCCATTATAGCTATATACATCATAGAAGTAAGCTGTACCCTCAGTTAAAGAAGTTTGTGGAAAGGTAGTGCCTCCGCCCAGATAAACTACTTCACCATCTCCAATCTGATTGCTAACACTATACGTTGCGCCATCAATAGGAATGCCCGTGGGGCTACTACCTAATTTACGCAACACAAGGTAGCCAGTTGGTGTTCCTGTTGCAGCAACATAGTTAACTTGATACGATGTTGTCGTAACACTTGCAAAACTCATAGCCGTAGGCGATGCCGTTGGGTCTGCGGCCAGGGTTGTTCTGCTGCCTTCTAAAGGAGTTGAGGTTTTATAGTTGAGCAACGTGCCTGAACCGTTGTAAGAAAATATATCGTAGTAATAAACGGTGTTAGCAAGCAAGCCGGTATCATCAAAACTTGGTGTGGCGCCAATGTAAGCAACACGACCGTCCCCGATGTTACTTACTTCTTCGGTATAAGCTGTTGCATCAACAGGCACCCCTGTTGGCGAAGCCCCCGCTCTTCGAATAGCAATGTATCCATCTGCACCACCCGGTGCAGCACTAAACTCAACATGCAATGAGGTAGGAGTTGCGTTTGAAAATAGTATCTGCCCTAACGGTGAGTTTGATGGCTCGCCCAGCAAGGTTGCCTGACTTCCTGTTAAAGGTGAGGATGTCAAATAATTATAGGTAGCACCCCCCGTTGGGAATGAACCATTGTAACTATAGATAGCATAATAATAGGTTGTGCCTGAGACTAATGAACTTTGTGAAAATGTGGTAAGATTACCAACGTAGGCAATTGTGCCATCTCCAAGATTGTCATTGACTCCATAATTGGTACCATCTACCGGAATACCCGTTGGTGCCGATCCAGCTTTGCGAACAACAAGATATCCTGCCGGTGAACCAGTAGCAGCTGCATAGGCAACTGTAAACGTGTTAGTTGTAACGGATGTAAAATTTATGCTCGCAGGTTGAGCAGCCGGTTCACTAGTTAGTGTGTAACGATTCAATTGTGCATAGCTACCATAGTTTGTTAACGAGCCCGCACCATTGTAACCAAACAC
>JBGSIM010000078.1:0-57555 GCA_041742535.1 Cyclobacteriaceae bacterium
TAATTCATAGTTAATGCCTGCCTGGCTGCCTGCAATATTTACTGTTACTGTGCTGCCACTGCATATCGTTGGCGTAGCCGGTGTTACAATCGGAGTCGTTAATGGTAAGGCATTGATCGTGACTGCAACCGCTGCCGATACTGCTGAACTGCAACCCGATACCGTAGAGATTACTGTATAACTACCAATGTTGCCAGGGGCTGTTGCTATGTTTAAAGTCGTAGCTGTTTCTCCTCCTAGCGGTGAACCATCTTTATACCATTGATTCCCCGATCCTGCACTGCTCGTCAATACTATCCCTGCTGAGCCTTCGCACTCAACTACTGGACCTAACGGGTTGATTGTCGGTGTTGCTGGGATTGCATTTACTGTAACGGGATTGATCACAGTTGACAAAGTCAAGCTGCATAGTGTACTTGCATTTGTTGCAACTACCTTTAAACTCGTTACACTAGTCGACAATGTACTGGTTACAATATCTAAGTTAGCCCCAGTGCCTCCCGCAACTATGCTTACTGGATTATTTGATTGATCTAGAATCTCATAATTTATACCCGACTCAGATGCTACAACTCGTAAGGTTATCGTTCCCCCATTACAAATCGTTGTAGAACTAATTGCACTAACAACCTTATCGATAGGTAATGAATTAATCGTAACTACCTCACCTACACTTTGAGGACTAGCGCATCCACTAATACCATCAATGACGCTAACTGTGTATAAACCACTTCCTACTGGATCATTTATAATAAGATTTGCACCCACATCTCCCGTAGCAACCCCGCCTTTATACCAAACATAAGTACCCGCATTTGGAGCAAGTGAACTCGACAAAGTAACATCCGGGTTTGCCCCATCACACACAATACTTCCACTTGAACTAATGGTGGGTGTCGGTACGATATCAACAGTTATTGTTGTGTTATCAACAGCAGAAATACCATTACCATCTCGTACAGTTACCGTATAAACTGTTGTTAGAGTTGGTGAGGCAACGGGGTTTGGAATATTCGTTGCACTTAAACCTAAAGCAGGACTCCATGAATAAATAAACGATGGGTCTCCAGTTACATTTGTGCTAAGATTAACTGATCCACTATTGCAAATAGTAACTCCGCCCCCAATAATTGTTGCTGTTGGATTTGCACCAGTTATTCCCGTAAATGTGTTGATTTGACCGAGAGTCAGAGGTGCAGCAGTTGCCGTAAGTGTATTTGATCCAAGTGCGGAATATTTCACCCATGGATTGGATGATTGATTAAATGCTCCACTCAACTGTGCTGCATTGATATTTGCTTCTGTTCCGGTAACATCTGCAGCAGTGTAAGTTCCCGTTATTGTTGCAATACAGCCTGTTATTCCGGGCTGCGAAATATCCCAATATCTCGTTAAGAAATTGGTGGCACTTGAGTTATTGGGATGTTTGGCATCAAAAACAGATACTCCAATATTTGATGGAAATCCACTACCACTTGTTACATTAACAGTAACAGGAGAATATTCTGAAGTTCCTGTGTCATCGCCAATAGGAAAAGTAAAAGATCCAATACCTGCAAATGTTTTAATCAATTGATTTCCATTAGCCGCAACAATCATTTTTGATGCTGATGGCGATGCTACAGAAATAGTTGCTGTTGAACCTAAAGTGAGATCAAATCCATTGAGATTAAGATTTCCATTAGTTAAAGTGAGGACTCCGTTAACTGAAGTTGATCCACCTAACGAAGCTTGACCACTTGATTGATTAATAACAAGGTCATTATATGTTCCTATTGCAATAGTCTGCGAAGCCCCGTAATAGGTTACTGTGCCAGTGCTTGCAGCAATCCCATTAGTGGCGCCAGTGAATCGAATATTACCTCCCGTATTATTAATTGTGCCTGAAACAGAGAGGGCATTTGCACCCATATCAAAGATCGAAGAGCTAGTAAGATTTCCTCCCACTGATATGATAGTAGCTGCGTTCTTTTGACCGGCACCTGAGAGAGACAGGTTGTTGTAGGTTAAATTAGTAATTGACTGTGGAGCCCCCCCATTATAATTGACTATCCCATTGTTATTGTTAAAGGTTCCTGAATTTGAAAGACTGCCTGCAATATTTAAAGTACCTGAAGTTGAAGTCAAAGTACCATTACTTATCGTTAAACTATTTAAAGTAATTGTATTCGCTCCCAAATGAAGAGTTCCATTGCCAAACTTAAAAAGAGAAAATGCACCTGAATTTAGGTTACCTCCTATGGTTAAAGTATTAGCATTAACGGTAATACTTCGTGTGGATCCAAGAGAATATGTTCCTGTACCTAAATCTAAATTTTGACTACCGATGAAAGTGAAGTCACCATTAAAGTTTATTGTATTATTAGTACTAAGAGTTACAGGAGACCCTGATGTATTGTCTACGTTTGTTCCATTAAAAATAGTAAAAGGTCCAACACCAAGTGCTGAAGAACCATTAACGTTAAGTGTTCCAGTTAATAAAAATGTACCTCCACTATAAGTATTTGCCCCGCTAAGTGTTAAGGCACCTGTACCATTTTTAGTGAGTGCTACCGATGTACTAGACCCATTCTGGATTACACCAGAAAAGGTAGTGTTTGAAGCATCGCCCACTGTTAGCGTAGGTGTTCCAGCTGCACTACTTGTAACAGTTCCCGATCCTGAAAGAGATGCTACTGATTCGCTATTTCCATTTAGATCAAGTGTACCATTTACCATTAATGCACTACCGTTTGGAATGGCTCCTCCAAAAACAGAAATTCTGAGAGTACCCTGGCTAATTAATGTTTGACCAGTATAAGAATTTGCTCCATTACTTATGTTCATCACACCAGTCCCCGTCTTAACAATACCCCCCACACCACTTATCACCGATGAAATAGTTAGATCAGGATTAGCTCCTCCATCAGGAACATTAAATGTTCTTGATGATGCGCCTAAAGCTATGGGAGCACTTATACTAGCAGTAGTTCCACTTGCATTCGTTGTTACATCTCCAGCAAGCGTTAATGTCCCAGTTCCTGTAATTGAGGTACCCGTCATATTGACCGAGCCAACTGTTGTAATATTATTTGCACCTAATGCCAGCGCACCAGAATTGACTGCTAATGCATTCGTAATACCAACATTACTAACCAGAGTAACTGTATTATTTCCACCACCACCCGTATTTGCAACTGTTAAATTAGAAACTGTTCCAGGCAAACCATCTCCAGCAGATTGATTTGCACTTCCATTATATATGTAATTCGCACCGGTTGAATAAGTCCTTGTTGTAGTTTGGATATGTCCTGAAGCTCCTGCGGTAGTAATTCCATCAATGGATCTAATACCTAGTGTTGATCCCGCAGATAACAAAAACGTGCCGGTTCCTGATATTGTGGATACAGCATCGCCCATTTGTAAAATTGATCCACTATTTACTGTTACATTTATTTCGTTAGAAATTGTGCCCGCTGATGTAAATGTCTGAGTTCCTGTTCTATTAAAAACTATTTGACCATTTCCGTTAGGTTGAGCTTCAGTAATAGTAGCCCCTCCTGCTATTAAAAAATCACCTCCAACATTTAAATTACCTACTGCTCCGGCATTATTATCTTCTTGCATCAATAACGTTCCACCGAGAATGTCAACATCACCAGAAACAGATAAGATGGAGCTAGCTGGCCCGGTACTTATTGTAAAATTTCCGCTATTCAACGTAAAATTTCCTCCAACATTAATTGTACATGAACCAGTGCTATTGTTCATTTTAAAAGTACTGTTATTGGAAATAATCAAATCTCCACTGACACTAATAACATAACCAGTTCCTGTGTTCGACATACGAACTGAATGATTAGTGGCATCAAACGTTCCAGTGCCAGCTATAGAGAAATTCCCAAGAATGGTTATGCTAGATTGCAAATAGGCATTAATTGTTTGGCCTGGAGAATTCCATGTTAGATTACCAAAAGTTTGAGAAAATCCAGTGGGAGTTGATGATATTACGCCTGTCACGTTACAGTTCGAATTAGCAGCCCAGGTTGCTGTCGGAATTGTACCTCCATCGATAGCATGGACATAGGTTCCATTAACTGACATTGTACCAACTGTAAGTCCACCGCCATTAGCGGTTAGTGTACCTCCAGAATTGATCGTTACAGAATTGGCAGATCGCGCACCGTTTAAAGAAATATTGTGACCTGATAGAATGATTACGATATCATCGGCATCCGGAATATTGTCTACATCACTTCCAACTTCTGTCCAGCTGCCAGCCACATTCCAGTTACCTGTTGCAACATTAGATGTAAAGGTACTTACCTGGGAAAAGCTGGTAATACTAAACAGCAGAAAAAGGAGCAAGACTATGTATAGTCTCGATGTTACCTTGCTTAATATGGTTCCAACAAGCTTTTTCAATTTGGGGTATTTAAGCTTTGTTGGTCAGCAAATATTTGTAATTCAAAAGGAATTGAAAGTGGAAAAGAAAGACTAAAAACATTGGTAAAACCCGAGAGACAGTATAGGAGTGGTCTTAGAATCAAGGACATAGATTAGGTATTACCAACTTACAGTTACTATATAATAATAGACACCCTAAAAGTAACCATTTCCATTCAAATTGACGCTATTCTGCTAGTTTGCCGTTGGGATTTAATTTTATTAGAACCATCTTCTTTTGCCCTTTAGTTGAACTCTGACCAACGGTCATTGTACCCATAACTAAAACTCTTCCATTGGGGAGCTCTGCAACTGACCCTGCAAAGTCTTCTGCCTCTCCTCCAAAGATTAAAGTCTGTTGCCATTCCCTAAGGAGATTAAATTTGAGTTTTGTTAAGGCCAGATTATACCCTTGATTTGGGATTTGTGAGTCTGTGCTTAGGAGAAAAAAAGAATCACTAGTTTGTAACGGCCTTACCTTAACGAATTGAGCACTATTTATATTATCACCCAATTCAGTTGGGTTGGTTTCACGAATAATATCATTGGTATTAAATTTCAATAAAGTCGAAAGCATCACTGAATAGGATTGAGTTGTATTTCCAGATCCTGTTGCTGTGCCGCCCAAAATATAGCCACCACCAGCTTGTGGCGAGGCAATCTCTAATGAAGTCAATATTTCATCTTCCGAATTTTTACCTAAATAATATTCTCCCAATTTGGGTTTTCCATCACCACTTAACGCATAATACCAAAAATTATAATCCCCATTGTAACTTTGAACTATCCTATTTGTATAGCCAAATACATAATATGTATCAAAATCAATTTCAACAATCTTATAAGCAACATCATCGCTATTATAACCATATCTTGGTGGACCCCAAATTGGTGAATTACCTGTTTCTAAAATTCTATTAAGCGAATTGTCGAATCGTAAAAACATAGCATCATTAATATCTCTAGGATCAGTTGTTATAACAAATGTTGTTGAACCCGCAATTACAAATCCAGCAGGAAATCCACCACCGCCATTAATAATGGTAACAGAATTTACAGTTTCATTGGTATCAATACTACCATTATTCAACCCATGCCGTGCGCTATCTAATTCATTACCATCCTGAGAAAGGGTTTTAATATAAACATCTTTATTGTTCACTCCCATCTCCGTCTCCCCTGCTATCACAATCCTTCCATCTGAATGCAATTCAACATCCTTTGCTATATCTCTCTTATCTGGTAACCCAATCTTTTTTTGCCAAATTACATTTCCATTCGCATCAACTTTTACTACATAAATTTGTTGATCGCTTTTATCCTCCCTTGTCCATGTGTTTCCAACCATCACAACCGAGCCATCAGAGTTAAGAACAAAATCAATCCCCTCCTGCTCTCCTTCCTCGCCATAAAATTTTACAAAATAATTTTCTTCGGGAATAGGAAAACTACTCTCGGTATCGCAGCCTGCAGCAATTAGTAGAATAAGAAATATGAAGACATTCGTGACGCGCATACTAAGGATTATCTTCGGTTACTACTTCCTTCTTTTTAAAGAGGTTTTTTAGCTTTGGTTTTGTTTTCTTTCGTGGATTATAAATTGGGTGGATGTATCCAAACGATATCGAAATATTATCTAACCTGAAAAGATCGCTGGCATACGCGTACCTTGCCACAGCAGGATCAAAGTTTCCTTCCTTATCGTAGTAATTCGTTTCCTGTTTGGTAAGGTTGCTTAGGCCTGCCATATACCTCAAATCAGCATACACAAAATCTTTCCCAATCTTATACTTCGCCCCACCACCAATTACTAATGATCGATTAACAAAATTTCTCTTGTGAGTAAGATTCTCAGCAGCTCCTGTTGCATCTTTCGAACTTCCATCCGAACTAACATTCTCAAGCAACCAATCCGGGCCATTTGATGACACCAATAGGTTAATGGCAAAACCAGCGTAACCAAAGGGTCTTATCTTGCCCGAGTCATCAGCATATTTTACATACATGGGAATGTCAATCCAATTTTGCTTTTCAAGAATTACCTGATTGTCGGAGGGTTGATCATTTGCTGAGAAGTAACCCTTCCTTTCTTGCTTAAAAGTCTTATAGGAATAATTTCCTTCTGCGCAGATGCTCCAATGATTATTGATGTTCCAATCTATTCCACCACCAAACTGCATCCCTACTCTCGGAATATTTTTCCTATCCACAGGGAGACCACTGGTATTGTTTCCATAAATTGTTCTTACCAATGAAGTATTTAATCCAATACGCACATGGGGTGTGAACACAGGCGTAGAAGTAAACTTCTTGCTCAGATAATAAACATCTATTGGATCTCGGCCAGGGTTTGCCACGTATTCAGGATCAGCTTTTAATAATTTCAAATAACTATCATCAGCTGCGATTGGATCATCCAAAATTAGATAAGCCTGGGTTAAGATAAGATAAGCTCTAACTCTTTGTTCATTAGTGAAGTCATTTTTATCCAAACAGGGTTTAAGCAAGGCTGGTATCCCATAAAACCGACCCGCATTAAACTCATCATCTGCTTGAATTAGAATTTGCTCGCAATCTAGAACGGAATTTTGCCCATACAGGGAGACCGAAAAGAGTAAGACAAAAAATAATGGACTGTTCTTCATTAAAACTTATTGATTAACAGACTCTGGCACGTGGACTCATACCCAATATCCTTACCCACATAACTATCCCACTCATCTTTAGTCATGTTGCGTTCCATTTGCGGGCATACTGCCTCAGCTAACATTCTTGGATCTGTTGGCCAAACCCGAATTTCGCCATTATTACAGGAAGCAATTAAATATTTTGAATTTTTAGTGAACTCAACATCCCAAACTGCCCCATTGTTATTATCCATAATGATTGGCAAATCCTCAGGATGGTCAACTACCCACATTTGAAGTTTGCTATCCAAGCCAGCACTAGCCAGCAATGCACCATCCGGGCTGAACTCAAGATCAGCAATTCCGGACTTATGCCCGGTAAGTTCCTTAATAGTTTTAGTTTGAAGATTATATAATTTAACTATTCCGCGCACAGGTCTTCTATTTTCATTCAATACCTCCACACCAAAAGCAACCAATTGACTATTTGGACTCCACGCTACAGACAAAATACGATTCGCAACCTTGACTGTTTTTGTACTGTCTTTTGATTTTAGAGAAGATTCATCGGTCCATATTTCCTTATATGAATTATTTGATAAGTCTACTAAAATCATTTTACCTGAAGGGGATACACCAACCAATTGTTTTCCATTGGGACTGATGTCAATAGATTTCACCTCGTAAGGCAATGAAACAACTTTATTACTTACTCCAGTCTCCTGGTTTGTAATCCTCAGTGTTCTATCCGCAGAAGCGGTTATAAATCCAGAATTATCGGGCATAAATTCAATATCTGTTACAAAGCGGGTATGCCCCTCTACTCGTTTAGGTTTTGATGGTGATGCCAGATTAATAATTTCAACATAACTCGAATCCCCACCATTGATAAGGTATTTTTCGTCTTTGCTTAGAGCCAGTACTTTATTAGGAAAGCCTTTGTTTTCAAAAATGGTAGCACTCTTAATTTCTGGATTCAGGTAATCGCCTTTCACAATCTTTCCATCACTACCTGTTGTATAAAATGAAGTTGAGTTTCCTGAAACTGCAATAGAATACATTCTATTTTTACCACCACCAGGGATCTTAACTGCATTGTAATTGTAGCCATTCAACTTAGCCAACGAATAATATAAACCTCTAAAGATGTATGGATCATATTTTTTACCACCATATTTAGTGTGATAAAGGTATCCTTGCATTGAGGTCAAACCAGCAAGTTGTTGATCATCTATACCTTCAGATTTTGCTGCCAATGATTGTGCCACAGAAAGCATATATAAACTATCTGATTTCACCAATGCCTTTTCTGCTCGATAGTATTGGCGATTAGCATTGTCTCTTTCAAATCGCGCACTATCCCTTTGGATACTTGCCTCTCTAAAGTTTTGTTCAGCTCTTCGTTTCTGCCTTTCTAATTGAAATAGCGTTGTTTGTATTTGTTCATATCTAATCGCTAATTCCCTATTATTTGATTCTATTACTTTTTGTTGTTCTATATTCTTCTTTAGAGTCTCCTCGGCACGATCACGCTGCGTATTTGCTTCAACCGTAGCATTTTCAGCTTCTATCCTTTTCAGTTCCGCAAACTCACGTTGCCTGTCCGCATCGATCTTCTGAAAAAATCCATAAACAAAGAAACCTGTTGCGATCAATAATAAAAGAGCAAGGATCAAATTCGTTATTCTTGCTCGTTGCAACATTCTTCGCTGCAACATTTCCTGATTCTTTAGTTCGGCCTCATAGGTAATGCGGCTCGTGTCAAGAAATACAATGGCTCGCTCGAAGGCGATATCATACCGTTGCGCCCATTGCCGGGTGGGCTTCTGTTTCTTTTGCCAGTTAAGAGCAAGTTGTAAATCTGGTGGCCGCCACAAACTCGTCTTTCCAATCTGATACATGGCCGCTGCATCCGAAACCCTTCTATACATTTGTGCCGACTCATGTTCTTCATCCACCCACGTGGAAAGACGGATCCAAATCCGCATAAAACTTTCGTGCGAAAGTTCAACAACAGAATTTGCCTTTAATGTTACATGAGTTCCGGGCATCAGGAATGATCTCCCTGGCTTTCTAAATTTCTCAACTACACCTATTACCAGATCATCGGACACTTGAGCTAATGCTGCTACATCTGCAATTTTTGCAGGTCTGCGCATCTCAAGTCCTTCTGAATTTTTCTCTGTTACAACTTTAAAAAGTACTTCAGCTATTTCGCGTTCTTGAATCGATAATTCATCATACGCTTCATTCGCGTGGAGCGATAAAGCCTGGCTTATTCTACCAATAGCGTTGTAATGGCGGATGTCCATCGGCTCGCCTTCTTCACGATTGGCTACCCAATAATCCCATGTACGCATAAGTGCGTGTTGAAGAATAGGCAGTTGATCTTGGTTATCGCCAATATCGCTAAGCAGTCGTTTTACTAACCGTTGAGAAATCCTTCCACCACCTACCGCAACCGGGCCTTCAATGGCCATGCGTTTTTGTTCGCGTGTCATCTGCGGCACCAGATAATTGCTTTCGTTAATCATCTGGGTTAACCCCGGAAATGATGCGCATTCTCCGATGAAATCGGATCGCATGCTTAACGCTATAAACGCTGGCACTTCACGCTGAGCTACTGCTTCCAACAAAAGATTTACATAGGCAGTTGCTTCGTTTGCAAATTCATCATCACCAGAATCTTTGTATCTAAATAATTCCTCAAACTGATCAATCAAAAAGAATACATTATCACCCCGCGATGATTGCAAATACTTAGTTAGTTCGATCAACCCTTGCGAACTGCTGCGTAAAACTGAATTGATTATCGCTTTATGGATCTTCTTATCCTCAGGAGCAATTCTGCCTTCCTCTAACAGAAAATTTACAGCTGATTGGCATAGATTTTCAATTGGAGAATTACCGGGCCGAATGGTTATTATTTTCCAATGCGGACCCGAATCGGTCATGAATCCACCGTACAAAACAGGGATCAATCCGCAATACATTAAACTTGATTTACCGCTGCCTGAGTAACCCATTATGGTTACCGAACGATGCTTATAAAGTTTGAGGAGAACGTCATCAACCTGACCTTCACGACCGAAAAAGAGATGGCTATCATCTATTGTAAATGGACGTAATCCAGGAAACGGATTTGCACCGATCTGCTCAACAGGATATATAACATCCTGAGAGGAGTCATTCAAATCGCCAGCCTGAAGTGAATAGTTCAGCATCCTTTTCGAAACGGTAACACCAGAAATTTACTAAAATATGGGGATTTCAAGATATTTTACTTGAGTAATCTAAGCTTAAAAAATAGTCTTATTCCCAGTTCAGTTAAAAAAATCTGTGAAAAATAAGCTAAAATCAAATATATTCCAAAACCTTATTTGCTAACTTAATATGATTAGCCATCAACTCATAAAAGCGATCCTTGTTAAACTTCAATAAAATGGTATCTGTTTTGGCTTTTAGAAGGTTAGAATTAACAAAACCCGAAACCGACAACCTCTCACCCACAAACTGTCCTTGCTGATAGCTAGTTACGGATTCGTTCTTATCATAATGATCCACTTCACCACTATAAATTATGTAAAATTCGTTGCTTTGTTCTTCATCGATTACAAGTACTTGTCCTTGCTTCAGCATAATTGTCATTGAAAGATCAGCTAGATAAGAAAGTGTCAATCCGGCCATTCCTTCAAACAATGCACTGCGCTGAAAAAACAAAACTTTATCATAATACATGAGAGTTGATTTCTCCGCTTTATCTAAAATGGAATGATCGAGTGATCGCTTAAGATCATCGCTTAACCTAACAACATTAGAGTAGTACAATTGCGGATTAATTTTATGCAACGCCCAGGCAGCAGTTTCACGAATCAGCATATCAGGATTAAAAAGATGTGCAACTAAATCCATTATGAATTCTTCTATCTTCTGGGTTCCAATAAGGTAAAGTACAGCTGCTTTTGTCCATCTATTACTTTGCGTAAATTCCCTGTTTATCAGGAACTTAAGCACAAGTTTTTTATTCAATTGAACTCTTGGATAGAAAATCTCAAGACGTTTTATTTTCTCGGAAATGCTTAGATCATCCAGAACAGGAATTACCCGTTGTTTTAACTGCTCGGAAAGGAAAACATCCAACAACTCAACTGCATAGGTAACTCCTTCGGCCGTACCACTCTCTATATTTTCCTTCACAAGTTGAATAGATCGTGTATCATAAAGCATAGCAAGTAGCATATAGATATGCTCTATGTCATTTTGTATTTCTCGATCTAACGCTCGCCTTACAATAGCCGAGTCGTCTGCTTCTTCAATCTCCTGAATGGCTCCAAGATTCCAAGTGATATCTGCTATATCCGATTCTATCGCAAACTTAATCCTACTCACCTGAGACATTCCTGCTTTAAAGCCAGATTCACCTAGTGCGAGTAACACTTCCGAAACGATTACCTTATCGGGATAATCAATTTTATTCCAAAGCAAATCCTTGGCACGCTGACCACCAATAGCTCCAATGATTTGAACCAGGCGTAGCATGGTTTGAGGATTTTGCCCCGAGCGATAAAATGAATTGTCCACTAGCGGCAACGCTGAATCTCCAATCAAAATAAGAGCATTCATAGCCTCATTGCTATGAGTAACATTTCCCAGATTTTCAATTAAAGAAGCTATTACTTCATTGTCATATTTCTTTATGGCTGTTTTAATAGCAACACTTCGAACTTTGGGCTCGTTATCATTAAGAAGTTCTATTAAAAATGAAATGTTCTCTCTATTTTGAGAATGTAATAATAACTCAGCACTGTAATGCCTGTCATTCACATTCTGAGATCTGGCAAGTCGTTGAATTCGAGCCTTTTGCACATCGCCTCCACTGTTGAATATTAACTCAAGATCGGTTTTGGATAACACATTCTTCTTCACGCCATCAGTTTTTTCCTTGTCCAAACGGATCACATAGTTATCAGAAACTGATAATCCTTTCAACTCATTCATCTTCTTCTGAGCATACTCTCTGGTGTTTTCTGCATCATTCTTCATGAGCGTATTTATCCAAACGGAAGTCTTTGACGGATCTATCTTTTCCAATAGCTTAAAAGAAAACACCGCCCGAGTAGGATCTACATCTGTAAGATGACCTTCCAATCGAGTGGTAATTTCAGCATATCCAACCTCCAACTTCTCCTCCTGGTACCCATCTCCATGCTCTAATTTTAATCGGATTTTACTTTTGTATTCCTGATAAAGATTTTGGATCACCCGAAAATAAGCCAGAATTAAACCGAGCACAATTACAGGCACCCAGATAATTTTAAAAAATGGAACTAAGGCAAAAAGGAAAATAAAAATACCGGCAATAAATCTTCCAGACTCATTCACCACACCTTCTACTTTAGTCTGAATACCAAACCTGTAACGACTATCGAGTGGAATGAATAATAATTTATAAACAGGATTCTCTAACGAATCTTTTATCATGCTATTGAAGAGCCTGGTAACAGCAACAAAGAGGAAAAAGTAAATATAGGTTTGAGGGCTAGTGTCGATATTATAACCAAACAAACCTCCGGTTAGTATTGCACCTACTGATAACAAAGCAACAACCGCTGGGAGTGCAAACAAGGAAATGCGAATACCATAAGTACTCATGATACGATCGTTGACAAACAGCTGCATGAGTAAGCTGAGTGCATAAATGGCTCCATTGAAAAACGCCAAAAAATTTGTTAAGTCTCGCTGATCCGGATACTGTTTGTTCAATAGGGTTTGAAAGGTGAACTGATTGAAACTGAAGGTCACCATGGAAAT
Source organism: Cyclobacteriaceae bacterium (assembly GCA_041742535.1). Lineage (GTDB taxonomy): Bacteria > Bacteroidota > Bacteroidia > Cytophagales > Cyclobacteriaceae > ELB16-189. The sequence goes on from JBGSIM010000078.1 coordinate 12,864, forward strand.
AATCAAGAACACACTAAGCAGAACGATGTAGCGATCTTTAAAGATCTTACCAAACTTGGTTTCAGCCCGCATGGAAGGGTCAGTGCTTAACCTGGCCAAATCATATTTGATGGCTATTACAACTAAACATATCAATGAACCAAGAATACTTATATTACACACCATCAGATAGTTAGAAGTATCAGGAAATAGGCTTGTAGTAAAAGGAATAAGGAAGTTGGCAAGGATAATTGCAATCAATTGACCGGTATCAATCCACCCAATTATTCGTTTCGATTGCTTGAAATTGAACAACCTACCAAAGATCCCCCAATAGCAAAGGAGTAAGATCGCGGTCATTGGGCCAATCAAACAGTACATCAGGAACAAGGTTCCATTTTGAATGTTTTCGTCTGAGTTGTGATAGAAGTAGTATAACCCAAATGTGGCCAATACGATCAATACAATGCTGGCAATAGTAAGTGTTACAAATCGGATGCGGTTTTGAAAATATGAAAAGATGATTGTTGAAACGATCCCCAAAACTCCTGAGATCAAAAAGGCTTTATCTAACTGATCGCTAAGTTTGTTTAAGAAAAGGGATTCAGCTGTTACCTGATAGGTGGCAATAAAAATACCGATGAAAAATCCTGTTAAGAGCATCAGTAAAACCTGCGTTTGCTCCTCGGCTCTAACACCTAAAAATGCAAGTGCATTTTTTTTCATGTGTTAACTTTAAAGAACGGTCTCGTCATCTCACTACAACTTTTGCAACAGGCATTCACGATTTGAAATTAGAACATTAAACAAGAAACAAAAAAAGCCATCCGAAATTTTTATTTGGATGGCTTTCAACTGATTATGTAGTTATTACTTTTTCTTAGCAGCAGTAGTATCAGATTTTACTTTTGCACCAAGGGTTTGATCATTCTTATACACTTCATTCAATCCAGCAATTACTTCGTTGGTTATATCAATACTTGCACCACCATATAAAAGGTCGCTACCTGGATTATACTTTAACACCACTTGCAATTGCTTTTGCTCAGCATAATCTTTCAAGTACAGGGTAATTTTTTTGTATAAGTCTTCCGTCATAGCCGACTGTTCAGTCATTAGATCCTGTTCTAGTCCACGTTGGTACAATTCAAGGTTCTGACGTTTTTTGCCTAGATCTTCTTCAACAGCTTTGGCTTGTCCAATAGTCATGTTGCCATAATTACGCTGATAGGCATTGATGTCATTTTGTAAACTTTGAGCCCGATTCTGAAGATCCTGATCTAGTTTTTTACCTTTTGCTTCAAGCTTTTCCATGTTCACCTTAACAAATTCATAATGCTTAAGAACAGAATCTGAATTGATATAGGCTATTTGAAAATCGCCAGGCTTTATCGTTTCTGTAGAAGAAGCCGAAGTTCCATTGGAAGAAAAATGAAGGAAATACAAAACCCCAACAGCTACCAATGCCAGTGAACTTAGGGCAAGAGAAAGATTTTTCATGCGTTATAATATCTTATTTAGGGGCGCAAAGATATGTTTATTTGTGAATTTTTTGCTTCCGATCTAAGAATTTCAATCATCACTCTCCATTTGAAATGAATACAGCGTTTCATCCAACGAAAGCGTGTCTGCATTGAAATCTTCAATAAATCGCTGAATAATTTCTGGGGTTACAAATTCAATATTTAGCCCGGCATCCAATCCAATTCCAAATTCATGGTCAATATCTAAATCAACGTGCTCACTTACTTTTACAGAATCTTCTTCCTGCAACTCGACCATTACCTCAGCCAAATAAAGACCTATTTCCTCCTCCTGACTACTCAGCGTTTTTAGATCTCCGTTTTCATCCTCTTCATAACTTATTTTTTCGTAATGAGGAAACTGTTTAGCAGCTCTTTGCTCCGCTACATCAAAGAGTTCACTTTCATGCTGAAGCCGAAGGGTATATAAAACACTATCGAAAACAACTTCGTCTCCCTCATGCGTACCAATGAAAAAGAAGTGTACATACTCATCCGAATTCTCATCCTCTTCATCAAGTATGAAATTCTTGCCAGAAGCAATTATCTTCTTTTTGTATTCAGAGATGGTCTCTTTATCGAACCCTTTGTTTTTCATTGATCAGAAATTAAATCTCATTTAAACCACTCGGCATACATGGGGTAATTTTTTGCGGTGCGAACAATAACAGCCTTCATTTCATCGCCAACGTCTTTCACTTTCTTTGCAGGAATGCCTGCATAAACACTTCCTGGCTCTACTATTGTTTTGGGAAGCACAATTGCTCCCGCAGCAATAACCGACCCCGCTCCTATCACAGCATGATCCATAATCACCGCACTCATTCCTATTAGCACATTATCTTCCACCGTGCAGCCATGCACTATTGCATTGTGGGCGATCGACACATTGCTTCCTATCACCGTTTTCGCTTGCTGATACGTGCAATGAATGATGGCTCCATCTTGAATGTTTGTATTATCTCCTATGGTAATCGAGTTAACATCGCCTCGCACTACCGCATTAAACCAAACTGTGCAGTTATCACCCATGGTAACTTCACCTACCACCACAGCATTATCCGCTAAAAAGTAGTTTGCTCCAAACTTTGGGGTGAACCCCCTCACTGTTTTAATAATTGCCATTTTTTAAATGAATCAAGGCTAAAACTACTTGAAAATAGCATTAAACCAACCTGATGAAGAAATGTAAAATCGTAACTGACAAGATGTCACCAAAAAGCGTAAAATGTGTTAATTTTGTGATTCAATGTTGTTTGAATGAAGAATTTGATAGGAGATATCGGAATTATTGAGGAAGAAATTGCGGTTAACGAGCCGATAAGAGTCACGGCAGAGACCAATACCGGTAAAAACAGAAAACTCTACATAGAAAGCTATGGTTGCCAGATGAATTTCTCTGACAGCGAGATTGTAGCATCCATTCTTGAAAATGATGGCTTTGATACTACCTCAGATCTGGCTCAAGCCGATGTAGTTTTTCTAAACACCTGTTCCATTCGCGAAAAAGCAGAACTAACGGTTCGTAAACGGCTTAGTCATATTCAAGGCTTCAAGAAAAAGAAACCAGAAATGATGGTGGGCATTTTGGGCTGTATGGCCGAGCGTCTAAAGACCCAATTACTTGAAGAGGAGAAAATTGTTGATCTGGTTGCTGGTCCTGATGCTTACCGCGACTTGCCCTCCCTTATCGCTAAAGTAGATGATGGTGATAAAGCAGTAAACACATTCCTATCGCGCGAAGAAACGTATGGCGACATCACTCCTGTTCGATTAGGAACCAACGGAGTTACTGCATTCATTTCAATCATGCGTGGGTGCGACAATATGTGTTCATTCTGTGTAGTTCCATATACGCGCGGCCGCGAAAGAAGTCGCGACCCGCAATCCATAGTAGCTGAAGCTCACGATCTTTTCAATCGTGGCTTTCGTGAAGTAACTTTATTAGGTCAGAATGTTGATTCATATAAATGGAGTGCTGAAGAAAATAACAAAGCACGTCTTGAAAAGAATGGCATTGAAAAGGTGGTTACGTTTGCCAATTTGTTGGAGTTAGTGGCACAAGTAAACTCTGATTTGAGAGTCAGATTTTCTACCTCGCACCCCAAAGATATTACCGATGATGTACTTCATGTAATGGCGAAGTACGAAAACATTTGCAAATACATTCACCTTCCTGCACAAAGTGGTAACAGTCGCATTTTAGAATTAATGAATCGCGGTTATACACGCGAATGGTATCTGGAGAAAGTACAGCGCATTCGTGATATTCTAGGCGAAGAATGTGGAATTTCTTCCGACATGATTTCTGGCTTTTGCAGCGAAACCGAAGAAGAACATCAGGATACACTTTCGTTGATGGATCTTGTAAAGTATGATTACGCCTATATGTTTTCATACTCTGAACGACCTGGAACACCAGCAGCAAAAAAACTCATAGATGATATCCCGTTGGAAGTTAAAAACAGAAGGCTTGAAGAAATCATCACAAAGCAAAGAAAACATTCACACCTTCATCACCAGATGGATGTTGGAAGTACACAGCGCGTGTTGATTGAAGGGGAATCGAAAAAGAGTAAGGATCACTGGCAAGGAAGAGCCTCCTCTAACCATGTGGCTGTTTTCCCGAAAGGAAATAAAAAGAAGGGTGAATACGTCAATGTATTTATTGAACGTTGCACAAGCGGGACATTGATTGGTTCAATTGTAGAATAATTATGGCAATTACAGATTCAGAAATACAAAGTGTTAAACAGCGATTTGGGATTATCGGTTTTTCACCGCTGCTCACTAATGCTGTTCGTGTGGCTATGCAAGTAGCGCCAACCGATATGTCAGTTTTGTTAAGTGGTGAGAGTGGAAGCGGTAAAGAATCATTTTCTAAAATAATTCATCACCTAAGTCTGCGCAAGCACGGACAATTTATTGCCATCAATTGTGGGTCAATACCTGAAGGTACTATCGACTCCGAATTATTTGGTCATGAGAAAGGGTCGTTTACCGGAGCTCACGAAGCACGCAAAGGTTATTTTGAGGTAACAAACGGAGGCACCATATTTTTAGATGAGATTGGTGAAATGCCATTGGCAACGCAAGCAAGATTACTACGCGTGTTAGAAAATGGGGAGTTTATAAAAGTAGGTTCATCGAAAGTTCAAAAGACTGATGTGCGGGTTGTTGCTGCAACCAATGTTAATCTGCTGGTAAAGGTTGAGCAAGGAAAATTTCGTGAGGATTTATATTATCGATTAAGTACAGTTCCGATTTATGTTCCGCCTTTGCGGGAACGAGGCAAAGATGTTGAATTACTGTTTAGAAAATTTGCATCTGACTTTGCGGAGAAGTATAAAGTAAAACCTATCTCATTAACGGAAGAAGCAAAAGAACTGCTTTTAAAATATCGTTTCCCAGGAAACATTCGTCAATTAAAAAATCTTGTGGAACAGATTTCAGTCCTTTCTTCTGAACACAAAGAAATAAGTGCGGAAAACCTAACTACTTACATTCCAAAAGAGAGCAGTTTACCAGCACTTTATAAAGAACATCAAGGTAAAGATATTTCAGAACGTGAAATTCTCTACAAGATTTTGTTTGATATGAGAAAGGATGTAAACGACTTAAAACGAATTGTTCTTGACAGTACAACCAACCCAGCAAACGCAGCACAATTAATTAAAGACAATGCCGGATTATTTGAGGGCATTCATGAAGAACAAGAAGCGGTTCATGAACCTGTTACTCTAAACTTAAAACCTTCAAATACCCCTATTGATACAAACGAAGAGGAGGAAGTCCAAGATATTACCCACGAAGCAGAAGATGATTCCTTATCAATCATTAAGAAAGAAAGAGAATTAATTGTGCGTGCCCTTCGAAAAAATAACAATAAACGAAAATATGCGGCACGCGATTTGGGTATATCAGAACGTACATTGTACCGAAAGATTAAAGAATACGAACTTGAAGAATAAATTATTTGCTGTTGCTCTCCTATTGTGTTTACAAAAGCTACAGAGCTGTATAAGCTATTCATTAACTGGAGCCGCTACCAATGCTAAAACCATTCAGGTAGACGATTTTTTTAACAACACCGATCTAGGGCCAGCTAACTTAGGCCAAACCTTTACCAACAAGCTCAAAGAATATTTTCAGCAGAATTCAAGTTTACGAGTAGTTCCCGAAAATGGCGAACTACAAATTGAAGGAACCATTACTCAATATATAATTACTCCAATTGCTCCAGTGTCCGGAGCCGCCACTGATCAAAAGAGTGACCCAGCATCTTTAACTCGGCTTACCATTGCGGTGCGCGCTAATTATATTGATACGATCGTTCCTGAAAACAATTTTAAAGATCGCAACTTTAGTTTCTATGCAGATTTTCCAAGTGCACAGGATTTTACCTCTGTACAAGAAAGTTTAGAACGTAAAATTCTTGATCAGATTTACATTGATATCTTCAATGCAACATTAGCGAACTGGTAGGTTGCACAACGCTGGATTTTCCATTACATTTACCTTCACCTGAAATAATTGTGGAAAAGAATCAATTCTATACTCTTCTTTCTAATTACACCTCACTCTCCAAAGAGGAAACTAATGAATTGATTTCATTGCAAAATCAATTTCCATACAGTCAGGTAATTCACGGAATGGCTGCCAGAGCTACTCAAGATAATAAGTTTACCGACAAAGATCATCAACTTCACCTGAGCGCTATCTATAGTACTGATCGATCGGTATTAAAGTCAATTATGACTTCCCTTCAGCAAAGCAGAAAGTCTGCACCTTCTGTTAAAGTTAAAGAGGCGGTGACCAGTGAAGTTGTTAAAGTGAAGATAGTGGAAACTGTTTCAACACCTGGTGTAGAAAAAACTCCGATCAAAACAAATCCATTAATTGAGTCGGCTGAAATTGACGAAGATATCACTGACTCCTTTTACGCTGAGTTCGAAAATGATCTTGAAACTTTAGTTAAACGAAAGCACCAATTTGATGAAGCTGTTAGTAACTTCGAAAAAGGTCTACCTATTATTGTTGCTGAAGAGAAACCAAAGAAACGAGTTTCTGATCCAGAAGAAGGTTTGCTGAAAGAGATTAAAACATCCAAGAAAAAAATAAAACCAGAAGACCCTAAGCAGAAAGAACAAATTGACATAATTAATCAGTTTATAAAAACCCAACCTTCCATTACTAAAAACAAGTTGGCAGCACAAGAGGCCACCATCCCGAAAGGTGATTTAATTGAAAAAGAACTTACCTATGGTGAAAATATAGTATCGGAAACTCTTGTTGAAATCCTGATAAAACAGGGTAAAAAGGAGAAAGCCATTGAGGTTCTGAAGAAGTTAATTTGGAAGTTTCCACAAAAAAAGGCTTACTTTGCGGCTCAAATTGAAGACCTCAAAAAGTAGTTATGTATATCTTATTCATCAGTTTAGCCATTTTTAGCTCAGTATTATTGGTTTTGGTTGTGTTAGCTCAAAATTCCAAAGGTGGTGGCCTTTCAGGTCAGTTTGGTGGTTCTGGAGCCAGTAACATGATTGGTGTAAAGAAAACCGGAGATTTATTAGAGCGCTTAACCTGGGGTTTTGCCATTGCGATTATGGTGTTTGCTTTGGCAACCAACTTTACCGCTCCTAACACTGCAGGAACTAATGACGCGATCTTAGAAAAAGCAAGAGAGCAACAAGGAACAGGAATTGATCTTAATAAAACCGAGCAACCTCAACCCGTTGCTCCGGTAGAAGAAAATAAGTAATTGATATTCTATCAATAGATTTAAAAAGACCCTTCGAGGGTCTTTTTTGTTATGCTGCTTTTGAGATCTGCTTCACCAGTAAACGCTTGGCTACTGGCATTAAAGTCTGATCAAATGGGAACGTAATTTTAGAAAGAACCAGGTAAACAGATGGGTTTGGCAACGAAGTATATTGTTTGATCAAATTCAACTTCATATGTTCATAGGTATTGCTGATGCTTCGCTCTGTGGTTAATACATGTTGGGTATGAATGCCCCGCATCGTCTCTGAACTTTGTTCGAACAGCGTTGTCTGATACCGATAAACACGAGTTTCCTTTTCGGGTGGTTGTGTAATGAATAAATAGCCTTCGTTTGTGTAAAGTGAAGTCAATCCGACAGGCGAAATCTCACACTTTGATTCAACGTATTCATAGATAAATGAACCTTCATCCAATGATGATTTGAATTGTGGCAGCGCGTACTCAATAATGGTTTCAATCTCTTGCATAATCAAATCATCTTCAATAATTCGCTTGTAAGTCACTTCAAGATTTTTGAGACTCTCAGGAGACAATTCCTTTGGGAAAGACTCTCTGATAATGGATTGTGTCTCCCGCAAGGTTATTAGGTTTCGGTAATGAAAAACCAAGTCGGATAAAAACGGATATAACTCAACCTTGTTAAAGGAATCTTTTACTCTTTTCAGATACGCTAAAAGTTGATACTTCTTGTATTCAAAATCGATCAATCCTTCGGTTAGCCAATTATCTTTCAATTGCTCCATAGTCATCTGTTTTGATAAGCGATTATACATAAAAAATCAATGTTCTGACAATTTGCCACTTTGTTTCTGGTGAGATAATGACAGGTCTGACAAAAATCTTCATCTTTGCTGCCCCCAACGGAAAAAGTGTCAATATCTGTCATAATGCTGAAAATGGCATGGAAATCGATTGTAGGGCAACGGAAGTCAAATTTTAACAACTAAACTTTATTAATTCCATATGGCAAAGGTGAATTTCAAACCAAATGAAGACCGCGTGCTTGTAGAAGCAGCCGCGGCTGAACAAAAGACAGCGTCAGGGCTAATCATTCCTGATACTGCAAAAGAAAAACCACAAAAAGGAAAAGTAATTGCTGTAGGTGATGGATTGAAGGACAAGCCTGTTACTGTGAAAGTGGGTGATCAAATCCTTTACGGAAAATATTCAGGTACTGAGATTACCATTGATGGTAAAGAGTATCTTATCATGCGCAACTCCGACATTTTCGGAACAGTTTAATTTTTAACAAAAACTTATTTTAAAATAATTATGGCTAAGGAAATTACATTCGATACAAGCGCCCGCGATAGAATTAAAAAGGGTGTTGACAAATTAGCAAATGCAGTAAAGGTTACATTAGGTCCTAAAGGCCGCAATGTAATTCTTGATAAGAAATTCGGTGCCCCAACTGTTACTAAGGACGGTGTATCGGTAGCAAAAGAAATTGAATTGAAAGATGCTATCGAAAACATGGGTGCGCAATTGGTAAAAGAAGTTGCCTCAAAAACTGCTGATGCAGCTGGTGATGGAACTACAACTGCTACTGTATTAGCTCAATCTATTTATGGCCACGGAATTAAAAACGTAGCTGCCGGTGCAAACCCAATGGATTTGAAGCGTGGAATCGATAAGGCTGTTGATGCTGTTATCGCAAACCTTAAGAAGCAATCAAAGCCAATCAAAGGTTCTCAGGAAATTACTCAGGTTGCCACTATCTCATCTAATAATGATGTTGAAATTGGTAAAATGATTGCTACTGCCATGGAAAAAGTTGGCAAGGATGGCGTAATCACCGTAGAAGAGGCTAAAGGAACTGAAACTGAAGTTAAGACAGTAGAGGGTATGCAGTTCGATCGCGGTTACTTGTCTCCATACTTTGTTACAAACACAGAGAAAATGGAAGCAGAATTAGAAAGCGCTTACATCTTGATTTACGATAAGAAGATTTCTTCTATGAAGGAATTACTTCCTGTATTGGAAGCCACTGCTCAAACTGGCAAGCCTCTGTTGATCATCTCTGAAGAAGTAGAAGGCGAAGCGTTGGCTACGTTAGTTGTAAATAAAATCCGTGGTGCGCTGCGAGTGGCTGCTGTTAAAGCTCCTGGCTTTGGCGATCGCAGAAAGGCTATGTTGGAAGACATTGCAATTCTAACTGGTGGAAAAGTAATTTCTGAAGAAACAGGAATGAAGTTGGAAGATGCTAAACTTGAGTATTTAGGTCGCGCTGAGAAAATCACGATTGACAAGGACAACACAACTGTTGTGAATGGTGCTGGTAAAAAAGCTGATATTCAAGGTCGTGTAAATCAAATCAAATCTCAGATTGAATCTACTACTTCTGATTACGATAAAGAAAAATTACAAGAGCGTTTGGCTAAACTTTCTGGTGGTGTTGCTATCCTTTACATTGGTGCAGCTACTGAGGTTGAAATGAAAGAGAAAAAAGACCGTGTTGATGATGCATTGCATGCAACTCGTGCTGCTGTTCAGGAAGGAATTATTGCTGGTGGTGGTGTTGCATACATCCGCGCTATCGATGCCCTTAAAGATTTGCCTACTGATAACGAAGATCAGACTACAGGTGTAAACATTGTACGTCTTGCACTTGAATCTCCATTAAGAACTATTGCAGAAAATGCAGGTCAGGAAGGTTCAGTAATCGTGAACAAAGTACGCGATGGCAAGAAGGATTTCGGTTACAACGCACGCGACAATAAGTTCGAAGACTTCTTTGCAGCGGGTATTATCGACCCTACCAAGGTGGCTCGTTTAGCACTAGAAAACGCAGCCTCTATTGCAGGATTGTTGTTAACAACCGAAGCAGTTGTTTCTGACATTGCTGAAGAAAAGGAAATGCCAGCTATGCCACACGGTGGCGGTGGAATGGGTGGAATGATGTAATCATTCAAAACTCCAATAAAAAAAGGCTTTGCATCTCATGCAAAGCCTTTTTTCTTTACCTTTAAGTCAGTCTTAATTGTTTATTTATGGTAATGCATAAAACCTTCAGCGACTTCATTTTGTATTTGTTTGTTCACATGGCTTATGCGGATGGCGAATTACATCCATCAGAAGAAAAAGCAATCCTGGAAAAAATGAATAGGCACTTCCCTATTGAGGGTGATCATAAACTAAAGTTCGATCAGGAGGTTGTGACCTATCAAAAAATGGATTCTGCAAAACATCACACTATCATTAAAGAATCATTCAAGCACTTTGATCACATAAAATTTTCGCAGCGCTATCGAATCTATGCCGATATGTACGACATTATTCAAGCTGATGGAAAGATTGAAGCGTCAGAAACCAAAGCCATTAACGAGCTAAAGGAGATTATCGATTTAGTAGTTGATAAGTAAGTCAATAGTATTTAGTCGATAGTCCATAGTTATCTCAGCCGCTTCTATACGAATAACTCATCAGTCATAGTTGATCAAGCTTTCATTTATCCTGCATTAAGAATCGAGTATCAAGCGTCATTCTCCTTCTTAATTCCTATTCTGTAAAGCATTACGCCCATTGCAACGAAGAAGGCAAGACCTAATAAGCTATAACCATTTGCACCCAACAGATTAGTCAGGCCATGTTCGGCACTAATAGACTTAAGTCCTTTATAAACATTATCGTTAACAGAAAGCAAGGCCACTACAACTCCGGCCAGCGCTCCACCGGCAATCAAGCCTGTGGCAAACAAACTTCCCCTACCCAACTCCTCGTCTTGCTTTGCTTCGCCCTTCTTTTCGGCTCGCCAATCAATTACACCCTTAATGGCTCCGCCAGGGTAACGTAGTTGCTAGTGGTAAGTAAAGGCCAATCGCGAATGCCAGCGCTTTAATTCCGCAAAGCTCAATCATAATGGCAATAAAGACACCCACCATTACAAATTGCCAATCCAGATTAAAGGATAAAATACCTTTTGCCAAGGTTGCCATGAGTGTAGCTTGAGGTGCAGGATAGCGCTCACTACCAATCGCATGAGTAATTCCTTGTGCTACCATGTCGGCTGTAGGTGTATCCAATACTTTAACAACAATACCAATGGCCACAGAAGACACTATTGCTCCAATAAACAATGCGAGTTGTTGATATTTTGGTGTTGCCCCAACAATATATCCTGATTTTAAATCCTGTGAAGTTGCGCCAGCATTTGCTGCCGCAATACAAATCATTCCGCCTACAACAAGTGCCAATGGTTCGTAAAGTTTTCCGCTCCAACCAACAGCCGTAAAGATTAAACACGTTCCCATGAGCGTAGCAATCGTCATCCCAGAAATGGGACTATTGCTTGACCCTACTAACCCAACAATTCTACTGGCGACAGTAACAAAGAAAAATCCGAAAATGATGATCAGAATTCCAATCAAAAATTTTTGAAGAAATCCATCTCCTGGAATACCCGGTAGCACAGTCATTAAGGCAACAAGAATTAAACTACCAATAATTACCACTTTAAATGAAAGGTCACGGTCGGTGCGAAGCACAGTAACTTCGCTTTTCTCTTTCAGCGATGCAATACTATCCCGAAAGGAACTAACAATAGTAGGAAGTGTTTTCATTAACGTAATAAACCCACCGGCAGCAACCGCCCCAGCACCAATCTGGCGGATGTAGGCAAAGTATATTGCAGAAGCTGGATTTGCGAAAGTCTTCAATACAGGATCCCAGCCACCTTTACCACCCGCAACATTAATATCTGCCAGATAACCAATTTTAACTAACTGTATCGCAATTAGCGTGGGATCAACAAGGGTTGATAACAATGGAATCATAGCCCACCAGGCTAATACCGAACCTGCAACCAACACGCCTCCAATCTTGGGCCCGATGATATACCCAACACCCATATATTCTGGTGTAATCTCTCCATTGATTGTTGCGGAAGGCCAAAACTTATTTACCTGACTGGTAACAAATGCAGGTGCCTCTGATATTACATGAAAGACCTTTTGAAGGATTGCATATAGCATTGCTATCCCCATTCCTATAAAGGCTGTCTGCGCAAACACGCCACCCTTCTCTCCTGCTTGCAGCACCGATCCGCACGCTGTCCCTTCCGGGTACGGTAATGTATCATGTTCTTTTACAATCAATGATCTCCGCAAAGGAATCATCATAAGCGTACCCAACATACCTCCAAAGGCAGCTAGAATAAGAATGGTCAAATAATTAAAGTATCCCTCACCTACACTCACTCCGTTTTCTCCGGGTGACAGAAACAAAAATCCCGGTAAAGTAAACACAACCCCAGCTGCTATCGATTCGCCTGCAGAGCCTGCTGTCTGAATAATATTGTTTTCAAGAATAGTAGTCTTTAAAAACTTTCTGCCCAATGTAATTGCAATTACTGCAATGGGTATGGATGCTGAAACTGTGAGTCCTGCTTTGAGTGCGAGATAAACAGTAGAACATCCAAACAGCACACCGAACAACGCACCAAATACAACGGACTTTACTGTGAACTCAGCAACGTTTTGCTCTGGGGCAATGTAGGGTTTAAAAACTTTGGTAGAGTTTGACATACAAACGGCTTTTGGGGTTACTTGATATTTCCCATTAGTTTCCTAATCGGATTATTAAAGATTATTACAACAGCTGCGGCTACAAACATGATCTTAACAATAAGGCCAAACAAATCGGTAAGTAACGTTGGATCAGCAGAGATTGCTTCGTTGTTGAACTCACCAGCATAAAGTCCTGCTACTAAATTTCCCAAAGCAAGTGCCATAAAAAACACTCCCATCATTTGTCCTACCAATCGCTTAGGCGACAATTTTGTTACACCGCTTAACCCGATTGGATATAAACAAATCTCACCGAACGTATGAAACATGTAGGTGCAAATTAGCCAGGTGGGTAATGGCTTATCTCCTGCAATCACAAGATTAGAAGCAAAAATCATTACCAGATAACCCAATCCCATCCATAATAAACCCAATGCCATCTTTATAGGAGTATTAGGATTTAGATTTCGCTTAGCAAGCCACGACCAAAGCCAGGCGAAGACCGGAACAAAAAGAAGTACGAAAAATGGAGGTGCAGCCTGAAGCCAACTAGCTGGCATTTCGAAACTGCCAATGAACATGTTTGTATAACGATCTGCAAAAAGATTGAGAGACGATCCCTGACCTTCATAGCCCGCATAGAATGCCGTTGTTGCAAGAAACAAAATGAAGATTGCCGATACCTTTTTCTTTTCATCTCCATTCAGATTCTCGAAAAGGAAAACATAAATGAAATAGATAAATACACTAACCACTATTACAATGCCTGAAGTATTCGCAAAAACCACAGGATTGATCGTAAGAGTATTTGTTAAGAGAAGTAACACAAATACAATGAGAAACAAACCTAATCCCCAAAGTACCTGTCGAATGGAACGCTCACGCTTTGTTTGTTGGAGTTCATCTGGTAATCGCGTTGGTTCAAGACCAGCATTACCAAGGTAATGTTCTGTTACTTTGTATTGAATTACTCCTGCAATCATTCCTATTCCAGCTGCAGCAAATCCATAATGCCAGTTAATATTTTCACCTAAGTAACCAACAATAATCGGTGCGAGTAACGCGCCTGAATTAATGCCCATAAAAAAGATTGAGAACCCCGCATCACGCTTTACTTGTTCTTCACTGGGATAAATCTCACCAACCATGCTGCTGATGTTTGGTTTTAGTAAACCCGTACCTATCACAATCAAGAGCAGACCTACAAAGAATGTTTCTGTAAACGGAAATGCGAGACAAATATGACCTAAGGCAATAATACAACCTCCATAAAAAATGGACTTACGCAGCCCAAAAAATTTATCAGCAAGCCAACCGCCCGGCAACGCCATCAGATAAACAAACATGGTGTAAAGTCCATAGATGGCACCCCCTGTTCTATCATCCAACCCCATCCCTCCATTCTCTACAGAAGCAACCATGAAAAGCAGCAATAGGGCACGCATGCCATAGTAACTAAAGCGCTCCCACATTTCGGTAAAGAAAAGAGTAGCAAGGCCGCGTGGGTGACCAAAAAATGTTTTAACTGAACTCATAGGCCAGATTTCTATACGGACCAAAGTATGAGTATTAATTCACTTAATCAACTGAGTTTTTATGGAGGATACAATTAGCTGCTTCCTCTATCGAATGAACCAACACTTAAAACTTACTCAGATCGTAATGAATCAACCGGATTTGCCAGGGCAGATTTTATAGTTTTGAAACTCATTGTGAAGAAGGCTATCAACAAGGTAGTTACCCCTGCAAGCGCAAAAACCCACCATTGAATTTCTATCTTGTAAGCAAAATCCTGAAGCCATTTATCCATTATGTAATAGCCTAGTGGAAATGCAATAACAAATGAAATCGCCACGAGAATTATCAAATCTTTTGATAGTAGAGAAACAATCTCAGTAACATTTGCACCCAACACTTTACGAACGCCAATTTCTTTCACACGTTGCTCAGCAGTAAATGTTACCAGCCCAAACAGACCCATACAAGCTACCAATATGGTGAGCATACCGAAGATCTTTAAAATGCTTCCCATCTTTTGTTCTCTCACATAAGTCTCATTGTAAAGTTCGTCTAACAATGCATATGAAAATGGTTCTTCCACCTGAAAAGCTTTCCACTTATCTTCAATGCTAGCTATTAAGCCGGCCATCTCCTTTGTTTTACCTCTAACAATAAGACCTCCATATGGATTATTGAGCATAATTAAGGGCGCAATGGTTTCGTGTAAGGATTTAAAATGAAAGTCCTTTACAACACCAATTATGGTAAGTGTTTTCTTTCTGTCATTGCCCTCATTTGCAGTCAACGTTTGACCAAGTGGATTATCTTCTAAACCAAAAATTTTGATAGCGGTTTCATTTACAATCACATTCAACGAATCGCTTCCCACCTTATCTGAAAAATTTCTTCCAGCCACCAATCGCATTCCCATGGTTGGGATGTATTGAGCATCCACTTTGTAAACTATAGTTCTTCGCACCGCTTCATGATCCTGACCCGGATAAACACCCGTCATGTTATTATCCGTTGGACCAGCCGGAACAAATGCCGACATGGTAACATTCTCAACACGCGGATCCGTTAAGATTTGATTCTTGAAAGCATTCTCATTAGTTCCTAATAATCGTGAATCTCTCAGTACCAACATTTGATCCCGGTCATAACCAATTTCTTTATTTTGAATGTATGACATCTGCTGGTTGACAACAATAATCGCCAGAATAAGCGAAGCAGAAATAACAAATTGAAATACCACCAAGCCACTGCGTATGCCTTTGCTCCTACCGCCACTTACAATCTTATTCTTAAGTGCTGAAATAGGTTTGATGGAGGAAAGAAAGAAGGCCGGATAACTTCCCGCTAAAAACGTGATCGCGATTCCGAGCATCAACAATGAGGCTAATACCTTAGGATTCAATAAAAAAGCCGACTCCAACGCTTTTCCCGAAAGCTGATTAAAAAAAGGTAAGGCCAATAAAACTAGCATCACGGCTAAAATCATCGACACTGCTGTCGAAATAAATGATTCGGTTAAAAATTGTTGAACCAATTGATTCTTCTTCGAACCTAAAACTTTCTTTACACCCACTTCTTTATTCCGTTTAGTGGCACCTGCAGTTGAAAGGTTCATGAAATTGATACAGGCAATCAGCAGCATGAACAACGCCACCGCTCCAAAAATGTAAACAGATTTCAAATCACCGCCTGCTTCCAACTCACTCTGACTTGCAAAATCAGAACGCAGATGAATATCTGTGAGAGGTTGTATAAAAATTCCCACCTCGTTTCCATTTTCTTTAAACTTTTCAAAGCTCATTCCCATTTGTTCTACCTGTGGCCCCATATATTTTTTAATGATGGCCGGTAATTTGGCTTCAAACTCTTTGTGATCGGTTCCTTCAGCAAGAACCAGGTAGTTAAAATAATTTGACTCCATCCAATTATTTTCCTTTGCATGAGCTAACCCTTCCATCGATGCAAAGAGATCAAAATGAAAATGAGAGTTTGCAGGGACTTTCTCTATCACTCCTGTTACTTTATATTGCTCGTTGGCATCCGCAAATTCTAAAATCTTATTGATAGGATCTTCATCACCAAAATATTTATGCGCCTCCTCTTTTGTAATTACAATTGTGTTTGGTTCCAGCAATGCTGTTTTAGGATTGCCTTGAATTAACGGAAGTGTAAACACTTCAAAAAAGTTTGGATCAACAAAGGCTACGTTACTATTTTTAAAAGAGGTGTTTTTATAAGATATTTTTGGTGAACCCATTCTGCGCAAGCGGGTTGCTTGTAGCACTTCTGGAAATTCTGATGCAAGTGTTGCTGCAACGGGCGCTGCGGTAACTGCTTCTTTAATTATTTCACCATTTACTTTGCCTCTCAATACTACCCGCACTATCTGATCGGCTTTTTCATTGAAGCGATCGAAACTTAGTTCGTCTACAACAAATAGCATAATGATTAGACACGTGGCTATACCCAAGGCAAGCCCGGAAATATTTATTGCAAACAAGCCTTTGTTCTTCAACAAATTACGCAAGCCAATTTTTAGGTAACTTTTAAACATATTCAAAAGGTATTATAACTGCACACTCGTTGTAATAACTATGCCACTTCAGCAAACCTTTAAATTCAGTCTCAAAACCTGTTAATCATTTTTATGATGTACACAAACGAACAGATGCGTTCTAAATGGAACATAGTAATTTCAGATCAGGACAATCCTGATGCAGATTCTGCCTCGTTTAAAAACTGTATTTAAATAAACAAAGCTTCTAGCTAATCGAGAATCTCGGACTATTCCTTGTCAGGTGCTATCATTTTATACACAACTCCTGCTAACACAGCACCAATGATTGGACCCACCCAAAACAACCATAATTGACTTAAGGCCCAGTCACCAGCAAACAATGCCTGACTTGTGCTTCGTGCAGGGTTTACAGAAGTGTTTGTTACAGGAATACTTATTAAATGGATAAGTGTTAATCCTAATCCAATCGCTAAACCAGCAAATCCTTGTGGTGCTTTTGCATGGGTTGTTCCTAAAATAATAATCAGGAACATGAATGTCATTACTACTTCTGTAATTAATGCAGCAAGCATACTATATCCCCCTGGTGAATGCTCTCCGTATCCATTTGATGCAAAACCACCCACTTCAAATCCTGATTTTCCAGTTGCTATTAGATACAGCACCCCTGCTCCAAAAATTCCACCTGCTACTTGCGCAAGAATATAGGGCAGTAATTCTTTTTGATTAAAACGTCCGGCAACCCAAAGCCCAATAGAAACAGCGGGATTGAGATGGCAACCTGAGATGTGCCCAATCGCATAAGCCATTGTTAATACGGTTAAACCAAAGGCGATAGAAACACCAACAAAACCAATTCCAAGTTCTGGATAAGCAGCCGCTAATACAGCACTACCGCATCCACCTAGCACAAGCCAAAAAGTTCCAATAAATTCTGCTACTAATTTTTTCATGGGATTTAGGTTAGAGGTTAATAAGGCAATTTGTATCCGAACCAATTCTGATTTAGGTTCAATACCCTCCTTAAATGTATTTCAAACCGTCAGAACTTACAAATAATTTTACTGACTGTGATACTACTTTCAACCTCTAAACAACGAGGTTTTAATTGCTCATCTCCCAAAATCATCTTGCAACCTTACAATATCACTTTCATCAGACGGATTACTAGCATCAGTGTGCTGCCAAATTTCCGCCACCATTCCCCAACCATCACGACCTACCAACCGATGCCGTTGCCCTTGTGCCAAGCGAACCACCTCTCCTAACCGCATTGGCTTAACCGCTCCTTGTGTATCCGTTTCACTGGTTGCCACACCCGAAGTACCAGCAACCAGTTTCCAGATTTCCGCACGTCTGTGATGGTATTGCCATGAGAGGCGTTTGTTCGGTTCCACGACTAATATCTTAGGACTCAGCTTATCGCTGATCTTTAGTGATGCAAAATCTACTTCTTCAAAAAATTCCTTAGCAAACTTTTCTGCCTGACTTTCGTCCAAAACAAAAAAGCCACCCCAAGGTCTATTGAAGTCGAAAGACGCAATTACAAAGCCTTCTTGTTTTAAGTATGTACTAATAGACTCGAATACGGATTCTCTTTTTCCTTCCAGAGTCACTGATGTTACTTTATTCATTCCGGAAATTTAGATATTAACCTTTCATACGCAAAGAACAACGATTTGATTTTTAATTTTTAACTACCAAGACTCAAAGTAGCCAAATCTCACAAGAGGTAAGTCAATAAATTCTGTTTTATAAACGGATTGCGATTGCTTCTTAATTCATTTACTTTTCGCTTTTCTTATATGAATCAAACTTCCAAACCGTCAGCTAAGCTTACTCGCCAAATGGGATTGGTAGGTCTGGCTGCCACGGGTATTTGCTCTATGATAGGTGCATCTATTTATGTGGTTCCGTTTATGATTCAACGAAACGTACCCGGCATTGGACCGTATGTGTTACCTGCTTTTTTATTTGCTGCCATCCCTGCAACACTTGCCGCGTTTGCTTACATCATTTTGGCTTCGGCCATGCCCCGCGCAGGCGGAAGTTACATCTATGCCAGTCGTGCTTTGAATCCTTACCTTGGGTTTATCGCCAGTTTTTCCCAATGGTTTGGTTTATCTATTGCGATTGGTGTAGTGTCTTATGTGATTGTTCCTTTTCTTCGCGATGTGGCAACAACACTTCAATGGAATGATTTGGCTACATGGCTTAACGAAGGATTCGTTCGGGTGTCCATATCGTTGCTCATTCTCTGGACGTTTGTCATTATTAATATTCGTGGGATAAAATTGTATGAACGCACTGTAGTTCCCTTAATGTTTTTGATGTTTGGCCTTGGGGCGATTGTTATTGTTGCTGGATTAATTTTTAATCAAAAGGACTTCGCAGAAGCGGTTTTAATTAGGGATGAAAAAATTATTCCTGAAACGATTTCTGCTTTTAGCTGGAAAACCTTTCTGGCCGGTTCCGCATTATTGTTCTCAAGCTTTATTGGATTCGATTCTATCGCGCAAGCTGGTGGCGAGGCAAAAGACCCTGCCCGATCATTACCGCGCGCCATTGGAATAGCTATCTTAGTTGTCAGTTCATTCTATATTCTTTTCACACTTGCAGTTTATCATACAGTGCCCTGGAGTTTTGTTGCTCAGGAGTCGTTGATAAAAGATGTAACTGCACCAGGCTTGCTAAGTTATGTGCTTCCTTCGGGCTGGGCTGTGCCTATTGTATTAGGTGCAGCCATTGCTTTAACGAACGATTTGCCAGCTATGATTTTATCTGTTTCCAGATTGATGTTCTCATGGGCAGAAGATGGAATTTTCCCAAAACAAATTTCAAGGATTCACCCAACGCTTCACACACCGCACATTGCCATTCTACTGAGTGGACTTATGGCCAGCATTGGCATTTTAGGAAGTCACTTCGCGGGCGATTTTTTTTTAGGTATTGATATCATGGTTACTTCCATGCTCGTGAATTTTCTATTGATGTGCGTTTCGGTGCTTGCTCTTCCAAAAACAAATCCAACCATCGCCAAAGAAATAAAAGTATTTAAATCGAATGCACTGCAAAAAACATTGGCAATTACCGGATCGCTTTGGCTTCTCGGATTTCTGGTCATTCATATTAGCAAAGATCTTTCCGCTTCAGTGGAAGCCTGGTATTTCCATTCTACACCAGTTTGGTTGATCGTCATGGCAGCAGCTTCCGCTATTTTCTATTTCTATTGGAGTAGATTAAAAAAATCCGGAATAGATACCAAAAAACTTTTCTCAACCTTACCTCCACAATAATTTAGATTTATGAATTCTGATCATACTATAGAACTAGCCTCCGGATTAACTATTTCACGCGTGCTCACAGGCCTATGGCAAATAGCCGATCTGGAACGAGATGGGAAAAAGATTAATTGGGAAGATGCCGCTCTTTCTATGAAACAATATTATGATGCAGGTTTGACCACGTTCGACATGGCTGATCACTATGGCTCGGCCGAAGACATTGCCGGAGTTTTTCGAACGAAGTATGCAAATGGAAAATCACAACTTTTTACAAAATGGGTGCCTACACCAGGACCCGTGAAAAAGGAAACTGTTCGTGAGGCTGTTCAAAAATCATTGACACGCATGCAATCCGAGCAAATCGATCTCATGCAATTTCATGCATGGAATTATGCAGACCCTACGTGGTTAGATTGTTTGTATTGGTTGCAGGAGTTAAAAGAAGAAGGACTAATCAAGCACTTAGGGCTAACCAATTTTGATACCGCGCACTTGCGCATTGTTTTGACCAGTGGGATTGAAGTCGTTTCGAATCAAGTTTGTTACTCACTGATTGATCAGCGAGCATCACTTGCAATGACTGAGCTATGTTTACAACACAATATTAAGCTCTTAGCCTTTGGAACAATAGCCGGTGGCTTTCTTACTGAGAAGTGGCTGAATAAACTAGAACCTCAGCAAGACCAATCACTCACCTGGTCGCAGATGAAATATAAACGTTTTATTGATGCTGCTGGAGGTTGGAGTAAATTTCAAAATCTACTTACTATTCTAAATCAGGTTGCTGAAAAGCATAACACATCTATTGCCAATATTGCCAGTCGATACATGATGGAGCAACCTGCGGTGGGCGGAATTATTATTGGAGCCCGGTTGGGACTGAGTGAACACATTCAGGAAAATGTAAAGCTATTTTCATTTTCAATTGATGCAGAAAGTAAGAAAGTCATAAGGCAAGCACTTGATTCATTAAATCCAATTCCCGGTGATTGTGGTGATGAGTATCGCAAACCGCCTTTCTTAACTGCTTCTGGTGATTTGAGTCATCATGTTGATACCATTCCACCACCCTATCCCTCTTATACCGGGAGCGATGGAAGAACCAAAGCACTTAGCGGAACTGTGTGGGAAGACATTGCCGGATTTAGTCGCGCGGTAAAAAAAGGAAACCGAATTCTTGTTTCGGGTACAACGGCCACCCATGGCAAGAATGCAATTGGCGGCAATGATCCGGCAGCACAAACTCATTTTGTAATTGATAAAATTGAAGGTGCCATTCAATCACTTGGCGGTACGTTGAACGATGTCGTGCGAACCAGAATTTTTATACGAAATATAAACGATTGGCAAGTAATCGCCCGAGCGCATGGCGAACGGTTTAAAACGATTCAACCGGCAAACACGATGGTTAAAGCCGAACTCATTGGTGATGAATATCTGATTGAAATGGAAGCAGAAGCAATTATTGCTTAATCGACTCTGGAGGAAAATTCTTTAGGACTAATTTAATTCCGCGCCTGATATTCTTTTCTGATAAATCAGGATGCGACTCCATATAGCTAATGGCGTGCGATTGCCAAACCATTCTACTCTCTGCATTATCGGCCATACCAATAATAAGGGATCCTTTGAGGTAGTTAATTATTTCCATGTCTTTCTCTGTCTCCAAAGGTGTATAATAAACCGGTGCGTCTTCTGAGCGATGGTAAATGATTGCCTTTTCATCACTTACTGTTATAGTAAGACCAACCAACAAATCGGGATTGTCTGTATTTTGTGTCAGTCCTTTTTGCTCAAGTTCATGAATGATCGATTTTTTTAAATTTTCCCGCAATGAACTATCATTTAGATAAGAAGGGCCTTCAAATATAAATTCACAGCCATTCATCCAGCAATACGTTTTATACTTACTGAAATCGACTTGGTGATCATACGTTTCCTTTACCTGAATAGAACAACTGAAAAACATCAGCGCAACAAGGGCACAAGGAAAAAATCTTATGATACATTTCATAACGTGTGAGTTATCACTTCATGCGACAAGATACCTAAAGTCACCAACTATGAGGGTGACAAATATCATGTATTTTACAATGTGCATAGGCAGGCCTACTCAACCCACTGAACCCTTGCAGAAGGATAGAAATCAATTCCACGAGTTTTCATAAACGGGGCATGATTTCCTAATCGCACTCGGTATTCTTCCCAGCTTCTGTCTGCTGCTGGCGACCATGCGATTTCTGCAATACCCGGCATGCGGGGAAAAAGCATGTATTCAATGTCGTCCATTGTTGAGATTGTTTCACTCCAAAGTGGGGTTTCAACACCCAGGATTTGATCTTTGCTAATTCCTTCCACGTGTGTAGCCGGATCCCAGTTATAAGCATCATCTACTTCAATGTAAGCCGCCCAATGTAATCCAAGGCGGGATGTTGAATCATATTGCATATCGATGTACACCCGCTTTGAAGGTGACATAATTATTTGCGCTCCCTTTTCGGCCGCCATCTGTGCATACTTTGGTTTATCCCAATGTTGAGCAATTGCATTCTCATCAATATTGGCTTGCGAGATTTCTTCCCAGCCAATCATTTTCTTTCCATTCGCTTTCACAATCTCCGAAAACCGATTGATGAACTCGATGTAATCTTCTTTTTTGGTGGCATGAGCTTCATCGCCACCAATGTGCAAATAGGGCCCAGGAGTAATCTCTGCAAGTTCACGAATTACATCATTCACAAATTTGAACGTTTCAGGCTTCTCAACCCGAAGTGTACTCCATCCTACTTCAATGCCTGTATATAATTCTGTCGGTTTATTCTTCCCACCTAAATCTCCCTGTGTAGTTGTTTCACCTTTGTATCTTCCTTCTTCCGGAACAATAATTCCACCATTCAAAACACCATAGGAAGCCAAGGCAGAATTGATATGACCGGGCAAATCAATTTCAGGTACAATGGTAATATACTTGGTAGCAGCATAGGCAACGATGTCTTTGTATTGCTCTTGTGTGTAGTAACCACCATTACCCCCACCTACTTGTGTCTTGCCACCATGCAACGCCAGGTTGGGCCACGATTTAATTTCGATGCGCCAACCCTGATCATCACTTAAATGTAGGTGTAGCACATTCATTTTATAATAGCTGATTAAATCAATGTAACGTTTCACATCTTCTACAGAAAAGAAATGACGGGCTACATCTAACATTGAGCCACGCCAGGCATAGGTTGGATAATCAACAATCGTTCCGGTTGGGATTCCGTAACTATCATTCTCAGATTTTTCCTTAACGTTTGGAATCAGTTGGATGATGGTTTGCACACCCATGAATAGACCGGCAGGTTGATTGGCTTTTACTGTGATTAGATCCTTTGTGATCTCAAGTTCATACCCTTCGGCTCCTAATTTTTCATCAGCATCTCCCAACACTAAATAAATATTGCCATTCTCAGGTACGTCTGAAGTTGCTTCAGCAACGAAGTTGAACCCTGTAGTTTTGTTTAACTCACTTGAGAGATAATTAGCCATGCCAAGAAGTTCGTCACTGCCATTCACAAAAATCTTTGTGTTAGAAGTCAACGAAAAGTTTTTACCCGTTGAAACAATTGATACAGGCTTTGGAATAACTCCTTGAAGAGCAAGATCAGTGGGTGATTCAAATTGTTGGCATGATTGGAGAACCAAAAGCAACGAGGTTGCAATTAAAATGGATTTGAACAAATACACTTTCATAGGTAGAGATGAATTTATTAACATTGAAATCAAAGTTAAAGATGAAATCGCAAGGGATGTAGCTATTAATTAAATTTTTATTCTGCTTTCAAGTGCTTTCGTGCCTCAGTGGTTAAAATCTTTAGTTCTCATTTTTTCAACTCCACCAACCAATCACATGGATAAGGATCTTTAAGCCATTTGGGTGGGGATGCAATCTCTGTTCCCCAGTCATACTCCAACTTATCAATCTTTGTCACAGTAAATCCGGCATCTCTAAAAATGACTTTAATCTCCGATTCCGAATAGTGCTTGGTAGGTACACCATCAATATTAATAAGACCTTGAATCAAATCGAGTTTACTTGCTTTGAAATACTCAAACTCACTCGCAGGAATATCTTTAGGCTTAACCCCTGCTTTCTTGTAAACATCTATTAGTCGCAACGCGGAAAATATCGCTGAGTCGAGCGAGGGTAGCACAATTAAAGCTGTTCCTCCTGATTTAAGTGACCGATATACATTATTAATCATTTGATAATTCTTTGCCAGAACTGGAAACATGATTACGTTACAGCAAAAAGCAAAATCAGCTTTTGGCAAAACAAGTTTCTTCTTTGTTAAATCTGCCTGCTTTAATATTACATTACTCAACCCACGCTGCTTCGCTTGCTTCAATAATCCTTTTGAAATATCAAGCGCAAGAATTTCTTTAAAGAGTGGCGCGATAAACGGGAAAGACTTTCCATTACCGCAGCCAAAGTCGATTGCTGTCTTATTTAAACTTCCATGCTTCTTAAAGTATTTTGGTAGCCGCTTGAATTTATCACTTTGAAACACATCAAAAATCTCGTCATTATAACTGGGCGCTATTTTGTTCCAATGCTCTTTTTCATTCATCATGCCGCATCGTATTCTTTGGTTAATGTTTTGATAATCTCAGCCATCGGCCGAACGCTATGAACGTGTTCAATGGCCGGCCCTGCACACCACACTGTTTTATACGTAGCACCAAAAGCCGCATTCTCCACTTGTTTCATTCCGCGGTAAGCGATAATCATCTTGGCATACTTCTTCAAAGTTTTATTGTTGTTTAGAATACGTTCCAACCAGTTAGCTTTTGTACCCAATTGTTGAACGTACGGTGTGTTGATTACGGTAAGTGCGGAGCCCGATAGCTTTGTTGTCATCACAATATCTTTTTCACCATAATCAATCATGGCCTGCTTATACTCGGGCGAAATATCGGCCTCCTCACACGCAATAAAAATTGTACCAATAGACGCACCGGCTGCACCCCAACTCATTACCTCTTTTAAATCTTTTCCATGGGCAATGCCTCCTGCCGAGATCACTGGAATGCTGCAATTCTCTTTCAACAGTGTTACCAACTCTTTGGGCGAAAGTTTTCCGGCATGACCGCCCGCCCGATTGTTCACAGCAATCACAGCATCTGCACCCTGACTCTCTACCTTCTTTGCATAGGCTAAATCCACTACATCGCAAAAGACTTTAATCCCCAATGGCTTACACTTTTCAATTACCTCAAATGGATTACCTAACGAAGTAATAATGAACCCCACTTTTAATTCTAGAAGGGTTTCTAATTGACCCTTATATTTTGGGTTGGATTTATTTACAATCAGATTTACCCCAAACGGTTTATCCGTAAAAGATTTGATCTCGGCTATGGCCGCTCGTAGTTCTGCATCCGTCCGATAATTCAAGGCTGGGAAAGCAGCCGTGACTCCGTTGGCCAGTGCAGCCTTAATCATTTTTGTATTGGAGATTAAAAACATAGGCGCAACAATTACTGGGTAATCGATGCCGAGCATTTTATCTAATGTTACACTCATTGAAGTAGCTTGTAAATTTCAGGAAGATTGAAAAAATTGAGCTAAGATAAAAGGAGATTTGAGTTTACTTACGACCGTTCATTGTTTGAAGGAATTATTTGAAATAGTTGTACCATGAAATTTGTGAAAGTACATTCGTGCCACCTAACTAAAACCCCGATTTGCAACGCATGCAGAATCATTCTATTCAATCTGTTATTGTCGCTACGGGCAGTCACATCCCAGGATTAAAAATCAACAACTCTCATTTTCTTAATCACACCTTTTTCGAAAAGGATGGGGTAGCCATCAGCAAAAGCATTGGCATAGTTGTCGATAAATTCAAATCCATAACAGGTATTGAAGACCGATGTTATGCACTCCCCGATCAAACCGCATCCGACCTTGGCTACCTGGCTGCCTTGCAAGCATTTGAAAGTTCAGGCATCGACAAAGAAACCATTGACTATTTAATTGTAGCCCACAACTTTGGAGATGTTGCCACTGACAGTAATCGGGTTGATATGGTGCCTTCATTAGCATCGCGGGTAAAATATTTGTTACAAATAAAAAATCCGGATTGTGTGGCATACGATCTTCCCTTTGGATGTCCGGGTTGGCTGGAAGGAGTGATTCAAGCAAACTATTTTATAAAGTCGGGTGATGCCAAGCGTTGTCTGGTCATTGGCGCAGAAACATTATCGCGCATCATTGATCCACACGACCGCGACTCTATGATATATGCGGATGGAGCGGGAGCTGTTATTTTAGAAGGGAGAAACGGACATGAAGGAATTCTGTCTCACAAAACTCAAACGCATGCCAGTGAGCATGCCCATTTGTTAAACATGGATCACAGCTACCACACTCAAAATGGTAGTAAAGACTTGTTTATAAAAATGAATGGCCGAAAGTTGTATGAGTTTGCCTTAACGTATGTACCACACGTTGTAAAGCTGGCACTCGACAAAGCCAATACGCACATTTCTGAGATCAGCAAAATACTTATCCATCAGGCCAACGAAAAGATGGACGAAGCCATTGTGCAAAGACTCTTTAAACTATATGATCTGGAATTTACAAATCGCAGCATTATGCCCATGAGCATTTCGTGGTTAGGAAATAGTTCTGTTGCTACCATTCCCACCCTGCTTGATCTGATGCTGAAAAAGCAAATGAAAGATCAGGAGATTAATCCGGGTGAGAAAATTGTATTTGCATCTGTAGGTGCAGGTATGAATATCAATGCCGTTGTTTATCAATTTTAGCAGATTAATTTTGCAATGCTTCTGTTGGTGGAAGTTTCAAAATGAAACTCTGTAAGGCAATTCACATTATTTTTTTTATTCTCATTTCAGCAACCTGCTTCGGTCAATCAGGTATTACAATGATTGTTCCGAACGGTGTTGACTCTTTATATATTTTAAAGTATCCACTCAAGAATGATGTTCGTTTATTTTATGGCGGACAAGGGGCCAACATGGCCATCGGTTCTAAACATGATGATCCAACTTATTTAAATGGAAATGTATACACCAATACAAATGACTATCTGGGTATAGGAATTACCTACAAATGGATTGATGGTGATGTGAGCTTTTCATTGCCTGGTACTACCTATTTAAACGAAGAAAGATCGAGTCTTTCTCAATTCAAATTGGCAGGAAGTTTTACAACACGCAAAATGAGTTTACGCGGCTACTTGAGCGACTCCAAAGGAGTAGTACTTTCCGGTTCTGAAAATGAATTTCAAAGTACCCCGTCTCTTCACGAACAGAGAATTGGGATTCAACTAACCTATCTTTTTAATTCAGCAAAATATTCATACCGGGCAGCTATGTACCAATCTGAATTCCAGCGACAAACTGCAGGTTCAGCCCTCTTGCGTATAGAACCCTTTTATAGAAATCTGGGAGGCTCGAGCGGCAGTATGATCCCATCTGCATTTGATTCACCCGAAAAGTATGGCGATCAGGTTGGGCTTGAATATGTGAAAGCTCCGGGAGTGTTAGTTATGCCTGGCTACGGAATTAATTTTGTATTGTCTAATCCAAAATACTTCATATCTCCCATGTTATTTGCCGGAGTGGGAGTTGCACAAAACTCCTACCAGAGTGCGAATGGAAAAAATAGCTATACCAATGTTGAATATGCGGCATACTTTAATATGAATGCCGGATATAACAGTGCTTCTTACTATGCAAAAATTCAATTCACTTTTTCAGGCGGGTATGCTGCGCTTAATCCCTCCTACCTCACTTCAGTTACTTTAGCCGCTACGGCAACCGTTGGGATTCGCTTTCGCGATGTCGAAAAGTTTTTATAAAGCAAAAAACGCTTACGTAAATTCGTTTGAATCGGTTGTCTTCAAACGATCAATAATTAGAAAATAAATTATTGAAATACTGGTTTCATTCTCACATCAGTAAGTATGAATTCACAAATAGAAACACCGATGTAAACTCCAACTTACTGAACTATTTGTTTTCTAAAAAGACTTTTTTGTCTCTTTAACTTCCTTAACTATTAACCACAAACACCATGATTAGATTAGCTCTCGCGGTCGGATTTCTGGCCGTATTCGGTCTTGTTGCATACGCTATCGTGCTGCTCCTGACCAATCACTTTTCAAAAAAAGATAATAACAAAGACCAAAACCAAAATCAATAATAACTATGAATCCTATCAACAAAAAAGCAATTATACTGGGTGTACTGGGTATTCTGGGCATCATTCTGTTTGCCATCCTCAATCCATTTTCGTGGAATGATGCCGGTAACCGCACCGTAGTGGAGCGTACTAATGGTGAACAGATTGTTCAGTTTGCCCCGGGTATATTTTATGCTGGTTTCTTTGCCAAAGAAAAAGAGTGGCCCAACCAGATTTCCGTTACCTATCAGGAAGCTGCGGCTAATCTTGCTATTGAAGACAATGGCATTGAAGTAGGTCAGATTATGATTCGCTTTAGTGACGCGACAACTGCCGATGTGCGTGGAATCACTCAGTTCATTTTACCCTCCGATGAAAAAGAAATGATTCTGATTCACAATACCCATAGAACTCCACAGTCGTTGGTTGTAAAAAGACTGGCTCCTTATACCAAAGAATGTTTGCAATCATCCGCTCAGTTGATGAGCAGTGAAAAACACTACGGTGGTGGACGGGCTCAAATGGCACAAGACTTTTTAGATCAATTAAAGGAAGGTGTGTATTTGTTGGTTACTGAAGAGAATCTGGTGTTCGATTCTCTTGAAATGGAAAAGAAACGTGTGTACCAAACTGAAATCCAGTTTGATAAGAAGACTACATTACCAAAGCGGAAACTATCATCCATCAAAGAATATGGAATTACCGTAGCCGATGCGGCAATCACGGATGTTGACTACGAAGATAAAGTAGATGAGAAGTTAGTTAAGATTATCGATGCGGTTACCAAGTCTTCTATCTCTAAACAAGAGTTAATGACTGCTCAGCAGCAAACGCTTACCGCGAAGGCAAAAGGTGAGCAAGCGTTGGTGGAAATTGAGTACCAACAGAAACAAGAGCAAACCAAACAGGTGGTTGAAGCGCAAACTAAAGTAAAGGTGGCAGAGCAAGATAAGCTGCAACAAAAAATTGCCTACGAAGGCTCTATCCTTGAAGCTAAGAAGATTAAAGAGTTAGCTGATGCTAATGCGTATGCTAAACAGCGGATTATGCAGGCTGATGGTGCGTTGGAAATGAAGTTGAATGCGCAGGTAGAAGTGCAAAAAGTGTGGGCCGATGCTTTTAGTAAGTACACAGGTGCGGTGGTTCCTCAAATCCAAACGGGTGGCGGACAAACAACCAATGGTGCCTTGAACTTTATGGAAATAATGACTGCTAAAACCGCAAAGGATTTTGCGTTAGATATGAAGAACAAACAGTAAACATTAGAATGCTATCATGAAAGAGCGGAAGAGATTCCGCTCTTTTTATTTTAGAATGCCAGGAACCCCAGGAAGACCAACACACTGAAGATAAAACCAAACATAAAAACCTGGTAGGCATAAGCCAGCAAGTTGTATTTGCGTTTCAGGATTTTTCCTTGATTGTGTAAGTCAATGGTCATATGCTCATATAAATCCGAGTCTGAGTCGAGCAATGTTTTCATTTTATCCAAATAGTCTTGTTGCGTGTGCCGTGAGATCACTCCGAAAAATAACAGACTTGATTTTTGCATCTCCCCGCCCTCAGCTTTCGCTAAAATTAACTTAGGCTTTGCTGCTTGAATGGCAAAAATTACTGAGACGAGGCACGAAAGAATAATCATTACTATCGGAACCATTACACTTGCTTCATAGGTATCTATCTTACCCGCAACCGCACCGTAACCAGTAATGGCAATGATGGAAGAGATGATCATGGTGTTGATGCTGATAATGATGTTCGCTTTATTGTCGGCCATTTGAATCAGGTTGCTTTGATTTTGATACGCGGATCGAAATAGGGTTTCTCGTCCCCTGCCGGGTTTCTTTTTCTTGGGTGGTTTTACTTCCATGAAACTAAAAGTAGTTTATTTTTTGTGATTCTCGTGATGCGAGTTATCAAATTTGGTCAAGATACCCTAAGAACTAGGTCAATCATCAGAACATTATAAATCACTAGAAATACTTTTGCCATAAGTAAAAGTAGCATCGCATTTTGTTTCTTCGTTCTTTTTGTCTTAGACACAAAAAGAACCAAAAAGGTCAAGGCCGAAAAATGCTTCCCCCCTCAAGCCAACGCACCACCCCGCTTTTCGGCCGGGCCAGCGCTCTCAAGTTTTTAAAATTCGTTTGCATAAGTTATTAAATAGATCTTCATATCAAGTATCGTATCTTTCAAACTTCGCATTGTCCTAAAGCCATCAAAAAGTATTTGGGAAATAGTGTCGTTCGTGCAGTTCGTCAAGCATATTCTGCAGGTGGTCAAAGATTCAGAAAGATCGTTCTCGTTTGCACGTACTTAACATCAAATATAAATAACATAACTATGAAAACATTCAATGTACTTGCCGGAATTGTAATGATTGCAATGCTGGCTTCATTCGCACCGATTGGGGGCGAAGGGTTTACGATGCACATGAACAACAAAGTGGTAATTGAACATTACTTTACTTCGAAAGCTGCGACACCTCGTTTTTCGTTAGATGCCGCCACTGGCAATGAGGTCATTTCGATATCGTATAACGAGTGTGGTAAAATTGGAACCAATCGAAAGCTGACATTAAAAGATGAAGCGGGTCATCTTTTAAAAGAGTGGAAGTTCACAGACTCCGAAGATATGAACTCTATGGCCATTCAGGGGAAAGAAATTATGGCTTTCAAAAAAGCAGATCGCAAAACGGTTACTCTTACCTACTCATCAAAGACAGTTTCGACAGGACGGTTGCTGGCTGTACTTTCGTTGGAGAATGATGCGCAGGTTACCAGCAAGAAGTAATATTAACTGGTTGAGTCGTCTGACCACTTAAAGTGGTCTTGACGACTTTCTTTTTCAACCCCTTACCCCTGCCTGCGGGGATATAGATGCAAGTAGCGAGACGTTATGATTAACAAATCAAAATTAGGTTTTTGAAAAATGCTATGAACTCAACGCGGTTCATCTGTAAACCAAGCTCACCAAACTTTCCTTCTTTACCCTTTTTCTTAGAGATTCTCAATTAACAATTTGCTTCACACCCGATAGGTAGCACCCAAACCTATCCCCCGCTGGCGGGGGTCGGGGGGTGGCCTTTACTTGCCTCATAGTTCTCAATCCATTCTTCCAACTCAGCAATCACGCCAGTCATACTCTTCAACACTTGATTATCTGTAAATCGAAGTACAGTAAATCCTGCATTTTCTAAATCTGCTTGCCTGCGTTTATCATTTGCAATTACTTTTTCATCTTGATGTGTGATGCCATCTACTTCAATAATCAGCATCAAATCTTTACACATAAAGTCTGTTATGTAATTTAACACAGGTCGTTGTCTGCGAAAGGGATACCCTTTAAGTTGACTGGCTCTCAAAGCAAACTTCCAGAGACACGCTTCTGCTTTAGTCATTCTCTTGCGCAAGGCATTAGCGAATGGTTGCAGTCTGGTGTTGTACAAATGTAGATTGTCTTTATTGGCTTCCATTTTTTCCAACCCCCTTACCCCCGCCTGCGGGGGATACAGATACGACTTGTGATAAGTTAACAGTTCAAATTCTAGATCTATCAATATTATTAAAATTGAATTAGATATGCTCCCCTCTCCGTGGTTCGTGTCCTCGCGAACCACCTTTATGATACTTTTTATTAACTCACCATATCAAATAGCACAGCTCATCACTGTTATTTTCTTTGTTCTTTTTGTCTTGACCTACCTACGCTAAAGCTCCGTTCAGGCAGGCACATAAAGGTCAAGGCCGAAACCTGCCTACCGGCAGGCAGGAATGCTTCCCCCCACTTGCCAGCCCACCACCCCGCTATATGAGATAATATTATTAGTCTGACCACTTTGAATGGTAATCCTCACGCTCAAAATTTTCAGCACAACCCTTACCTTCGCAGGATGAATTGTAGAATTGCTAACATCGTGCTCGGCCCTATGTTGCTGATAAGCAGCCTGATTTCTTTTTCTTTAGCCGGCCAAGCGTGGGAATTGAAGTCTGAAGAAGAAGGAATAAAGGTGTATACCAGTCCTGTAGAGAATTCTGCCATTAAGGCGATTAAAGTAGAGTGTACGGT
The DNA here is from genome assembly GCA_041742535.1 of Cyclobacteriaceae bacterium. Classification (GTDB taxonomy): domain Bacteria; phylum Bacteroidota; class Bacteroidia; order Cytophagales; family Cyclobacteriaceae; genus ELB16-189. The sequence goes on from JBGSIM010000078.1 coordinate 45,236, forward strand.
TGAAGCAACCATTTCACAACTTACGGCTGTGTTGCTAGATATCCCGGCCAGCGATGAATGGGTGTACGCCACCAAGTTCTGTCACGTACAAAAAACTATTTCACCTAATGAACTTATTTATCATTCAGAAATAGCTGTGCCCTGGCCTGCCAATAACCGCGACTTTATTGTGCGTATAAAGCTGGAACAGGACAGTACCAAAACGCTAACAGTAAGTGGAGAAAACCTTCCCCAATATCTGAACGAGCAGGATGGTGTAATACGCATTATGCATACCGTGAGCCACTGGTCAGCAAGGCCAAGAGATAATTATGTTGATATTGTTTTTACACTGCACGTAGATCCGGGAGGTCTGATTCCGGCCTGGCTGATTAATCTGTTTGCCGCGCGAGGCCCGCTGGAGACCTTTCGCAATTTGAGGAACCAGGTAAAGAAGGCTGAATACAAAGACGCCCGATTTTCCTTTATCCTCGAATAAAATTTCCCACTACGATAGCCATTCCTTGATCATGGCCAAAAAGATTACTATGGAGATGATGATTCGAAGCCATGCCTTACTACTCACGCGCAAGCAATCCTGAGCGGGTGTTTGGGACACGTATTGTGAAACTTAATGCCTCGCCCGTGTTGGTGTTCTTCACCAACACGTTCAGTCTGTATTGTACTTTAGACTTTTATTCCGTGAGATTACAAAAAGTTAAAACGCAATCCTGAGCGGCCAGCTTCCATTCGCATTTAAGGCTTGCATGAAGACTCAACTTATTTTCTCTGACCGAAGTATACAAGAGCGAAGGATCTCCTAATAAGAAGGCCGTTCTGTTGGGGAGATCCCTCTCAGCCAGCTGGCGGATCTGAATTAGACAAAGGTTGGGATTTTTTCCACCCCCTTACCCCCGCCTGCGGGGGATATGGATGCAACTAAGTATAAGTTAACAGTAACGAATTTGAATAAAGTTATAGATATAGAGTTAGTGAATGCAAAAAGAAATCGCTTGGTCTGTTAACTCTTGCCAACTGCGCACGAATAGTAATAAATTATAAATTGTTATAATCCAAAGCACTCAACCTATCCCCCGCAGGCGGGGGTTGGGGGGTGGCTTTTACCACTACTTTTATTTTGGCGGAGGCATACAAAAGAAAAGTAAAAAGTATTTAACTTCACTCATGTTCATTGTTAACCTCACCTACATTGTGCCGCTTGAGCAAATTGATGCTGCTATGAAAGAGCACATGGTATTTTTAAACCACTACTATAAAGCGAGCAAGTTTGTTGCCTCGGGCCGTAAGGTGCCCCGCACCGGTGGTATCATACTGGTGCTGGCACAAACAAAAGCCGAAGTGGAAGTTATTATGGCCGAAGATCCTTTTTGCATGCTCAAGCTTGCCGAATTTACCATCACCGAGTTTCAAACCTCGCAAGCTCACCCCGACTTAAAGAAGTTGCTGGCAAAGAAGTAAGATAATGCCAAACTCTTGCTGCTGCGCGGTTGGTCAGGCGACCAACAACAAACACCAACATAAGCGAGGAGTCTTATTCCTTGGGTATACAATAAATTGAAACGCAATCCTGAGCGGTCAGCTTGTACGATTCGTATAGAAGGCTTGCATGAAGACGCAGCTTATTTTTGTTGATCAAATTATACTAGCGAAGGATCCCTAATAAGAAAGAACGTTCTGTTTGGGGGATCCTTCGCTCTGCGGTTTCCTTTCGAAGAGAACAACTCTTTTATAGATTCAACTGCTCACGAAACCCATTCATGGTTCACTCAGGATTGGACCAAAGGGTTGGGGTTCTTCCCTATTCCGTGGGTATACAATAAATTGAAATGCAATCCTGAGCGGTTAGCTTATGCGATTCGTATAGGAGGCTTGCATGAAGACACAACTTATTTTCTCTGACCGAAGTATATTTGAGCGAAGGATCCCCTAATAAGAAGCTGTTTTCTGTTTGGGGGATCCTTCGCTCTGCGGTTTCCTTTCCGAATAGAAGAACTCTTTTACATATTCAACTGCTAACTAAACCCATTCATGGTTCGCTCTGGATTGGACCAAAAGTTTGGGGTGCTTCTCTATTCTGTGAGTATACAATAAATTGAAACGCAATCCTGAGCGGTCAGCTTGTACTATTCGCATATGATGCTTGTATGAAGACGCGACTCTTATTTTCTCTGACCGAAGTATATTTGAGCGAAGGATCCCCTAATAAGGGATATTACTAATTTCAACTCATGAAACACACTCTTTCCAAGTCAACATTCATGTATGGCTGCCAATGCCCTAAGAGACTGTTTCTACATAAGTTCAGACCAGACCTCAAGAACCCAATTAATGAGCAACAGCAGGCCGTATTCAATACAGGTACAAGCGTTGGTGAACTTGCCCAAAAACTATTTCCGGGCGGAGTGGATGTAACCCCGCCTGACTCTTACTCATACGAGATCGCAGTAGCTAAAACCAAGGAGCTTATTGAACAAGGGGCAACAATAATCTATGAGGCTTCATTCCAATATGAAGGCGTACTCTGTGCACTTGATATTTTAGTTAAGAAGGAAAATACCTGGTATGGATTTGAAGTAAAAAGCACTTCTTCGGTAAAACCACAACATGTTCAGGATGCTTCCCTTCAATACTTCGTGGTTACAAACAGTGGAATCACGCTTCAGGATTTTTCAATAATACACCTCAACAATCAATATGTTCGTAAGGGCGAGCTTGATATTGAACAATTATTTACAACCACATCAATCCTGGAAGAAGTATTGGAACAACAGGTTGTCGTGTTCGATAAAGTTCGGGAATTGAAATGGTTACTCGCAGAACGCATCGAACCCACAATAGACATAGGGCCACATTGTGCTGCGCCTTATGACTGTGATTTTACAAATCATTGTTGGGCACACATACCAAAAGTAGATTCTGTATTTGATCTTGCCCGCGGACCGGTTTGGAAACTCTATGGAGAAGGTTATACTCACCTTGATAAAATACCCCAGGACTACGAATTGAATGAAAAGGTTGCCCACCAGCTTGCTCATTACCGTTCGGGTGAAGTCCAGATTAATGCAGAAGCATTAAACCAGTTCTTAGCGCCCCTCACCTATCCATTATATTTCTTCGACTTCGAGACAATTATGCCGGGAATCCCGGAGTTTGAGAATAGTAAACCGTATCAACAAATCCCTTTTCAATTTTCACTACACATACAGCATGAAGAATTCACTGAGTTAGAGCATTGCTCTTTTCTTGGAGACGGAATAACTGATCCGCGTTTGGCATTGATAGAAGAAATGGTGCGACTGCTTGGAAAAAATGGCAGCATCATCTGCTATAATATGGGATTTGAAAAAACGCGAATCAAAGATCTCGCCTTGATATTTCCGGATTACAGAGAAGCCCTGCTTGCAATCAACGAACGAGTATTAGACTTGATGATTCCATTCCAAAAGCGCTGGTATTATCATCCAGAGTTTAAAGGCCGTTACTCTATCAAAAAAGTTCTGCCGGTTCTTATTCCAGATTTGCGATATGACACGTTAGAGATACAAGAAGGTGGTGCTGCCAGTTTGGTCTATTCTCAGTTGAAGTATCAAGATGAAGACACCAGACAAATTCAACGCAAGCAGTTATTGGCTTATTGTAGATTGGATACGCTGGCGATGGTTAGGATACTTGATTACCTGAAGAAGGTATCGGATTAAGTAATTTTTATAAATCTATTGATGAAGAAAACCAACTAAAATGAGAACGATATTAAATCGCTGCATTCATTTCTCTAAAATCCCAATTTGCTTTTTTAAAACTTCGTGAAGTTACTGGGAGTTTGCCTCTGTGAAAGAAACATCTTCTGTCACCATCTCAATAACATTGATTGTGGGTAAAACAAAATCATTAAATCCAGTTCCTTCCGTTTTGGTGTGTAACACTCCCCGAGCTGTGCCTACCGTGATCATACCCAAATGAGTCAAAAAACCCTTAGGTATTATGGTTGTAACATCATCTTTTGTAAAAGCCCCCCACGATTCAGGAGCAATTAAAAATTGACAAGAAACTTCAACAATTAAAAATGGAATTTCTTTTTGCTCAAATTTGAAAAGCATAAACACGGCTACCAGTCGCTCATCACGATCAATTGCAAACCGTAAATTAGTATTCAGGTTAATCGGTTCTGTTTCCGCAAATGCTTTCTCAATTATAGCAAATTGCTCTGTACTAACTTTTACAATTGAAAACTCCACAATGTCTTTCCTGCTTTCCATCAAGCTGGCATTTTATATTCTAGTTTCTGCTCTTTTACATATACCTGACATGCCTCAAGGCCAACATAACCTTTGGAGGATGCATGCCCGAAAATTTGCTTTCTATAGATCTGACTGACTTCGTAAGCTTGCTCAAAGTCATACTCCGCCTCCGGGGAAGTTTCATGGCCAACAACGTCAATTAGTTTTATCCCTAACGCACGACTCAACTTACCGATAGTTTCTAAGGAAAGGTTCTCCTGACCCTTTACCACCTTATTAATAAACTGTGGAGTAACTTTCATTTTTTCGGATAGGTCTTTCTGAGTCATCTTTTTGGCCTTCAGTGTGTCTAAGACACGCACGGCAATATTAAATGATTGAGATAACCACTCCTCGTTAGCTTCTCTCCATTTAGCTTCTTCTTCCCAGGTTGATTTTTGAGTAGAGAGTACTTTGTTCAATTTTTCAAGGTTGCTCATTACCTTTTTGTTTATAAAATAAGTTCGGTAAGTCCATCAATATCAGAAATGCCTAGTTCACGCAAATAGGCTTTGCATCTTTCAAATTTTCTAAGTTCAAGACTTGTATGCTCACGTTCTTGCATACTTCTTGTTAGTTTTATTGTTCCACCTGTTACAACGTAAACATTTGCTTCCAGTTTAATCGCATAAATGCGCAACCAGCTTTTTGGTTTTTCACCTTTTGCTTTTGAGCGAGTAAGTTCAATAGGTTCTTCAAGTCTTAAGGGTTCAAAGATTGAATCCAAATTATCAGGTTTGCCAATTGCCAATTGAAGGAGTTTTTGCTCCAATCTTCTGGCTTCGTCTCTGGTTTGCCTTATGGCCGTTTGCAATGAAATTGTTCCAAAGAAACCACTTTGCAAATCATCAATGTGTTGGGTAAAGAAATCATATAAGAATTCAGAATCCTGCCATTGGTTGAAAAGCCTTGAAAATTCATTGGGTTGATCGTTTCCATAGCGGAAGGAGGTTAATTGGTCTGCAAAGATACTGACAATCTCCATTAAATCAACTTATAGGTTTATTTTTATGTTTTTGATTGTCAATGTATTAACTAAATAACATTAAAATTTCACACATTTTACTTTAACATATCACAGGTCTGTATCCCTTCTTCAAATCTTCCGACAAACTTCCATAAAGTTTCAAGTACAATTGCTCAAAACCCGAATAAATCTCACTATCGTTAAATTTCTCATTTCTTAAATAAGCTATATAATTATAAATACATGGAGAATTCCCGACTCTTAGTATTAGCGAGCTGTATCCAGAAATTATGGTCTCAATTGAAATAAGATTTTTTTCATTTACCAATGCCAGATCTTCAATGTGCCCCAAGAAATTCATATCAACTTCTGCCATTGGAAAGGCACGCCATGATAAACCATCAAATATGTTAAAATTAACAGTGCTGTCTGCCTTTCTATCGAACCTTAAATTTCCTTCAAGTATTGCACAATAGATTTTTTGGGAGGCTTCACTATTTATATCTGCTTTTATTTTGAAGTAAACATCTAGCTCCGAAATTTCATTATTCTTCTTTAATTCATTCTTTGCTAGAATATAAATTAGGACTGCTGCTATTAAACTTGCGAATGTCGACACTGCACTCAGACCGGTCCAAAACAAATTCCAATCACAAATAACACTCATAACTAACTCAATTATTTTTTTTTATAGATTACCTCCTCCTCTGCAGCCATAGCCAACTCTCCCTCCGCATCTTTAATTTTTATTTGGTCATTTATGAGCATATGTAATAAGTCAAATACAATGTTCAATTAGCTTCATTTCTCGATCGCATGAATGTAGTGCTTTGGAGCTATCAACATTAGGATTTGCTTTTTCTTTTATCCATGCTTGAATTTTATAAAACACACTCAAAATAACCTATGACCTTTACGCTTTCCATTTCATTTTTCATTATCTCAATATCTGTATATTCAGAGGTACTACTTAAGGGCTTTAAAATTATGGATTCATGATTCCACTTTTCAGAATCTACAAATTTCTTACTATGATATTCTTTTACGGTGTAACTTGAACCAAAATCTGGATCTTGGAGGTTAGTGAGTTCAACCAAAACTATTTTACCATTTCTAGAACCACCTGAGTATTTTCTGAATAAACAAAGTGCCCCATTTGGAATTACTTTATTCATAGATTCACCAATTACAGTGCAAGCAAACAAATCATTTGAAGGTCGATATCTTGGGGGCGGCACGATCCAATCATAATCCGAAACATTTTGTAATTCACCAAAACTACCGGCAGCAACTTTTAGATCATAGACAGGTATACAATTTACGAATGGCACAACCTTATCTAGATGCAAATAGTCAGGTTTAACTATTTCTGTCTTATACCCACTTATATGCTTTGAGAAATATTCTCTTAAATCTTTATCACAAACATACACATAGGTGCCTTTTATACCTCGGAGCATTATTGTCTTATAAATATTTATGATGAAGGATTTTAACTCATGAGGATTACTAATTGATTGTTTACCATTTTTATCGCAGTAATGCTCTTTACGAATAATTATTTCATTTTTCGCATTATCATAAGTAATCTCTTTACCGAAAATAATGCCACCATAATTCAAGTCATATCCTTGTGTCGTGTGAATGCAACCAACTTCATTTATCGCATTTGGTGAATTAATAAAGTCTTCAGTGACACTATTCCAGCGAAGTCTTGAGTTTTCTATCTCAATATCATAAAGACTTTTATTCTTTCTTGAAATCCAAGGCCACGCGAATCCAGCAATCAGTCTTGATAAACCATTCTCAGAGTCCCTATGTTTTATCTCTCTTAACATGTCTTCAATGGAATCAAAAATCAAAAATTCATAATCCTTAGAGTTGAATAGTGGTTGATCAGTTTTCAGATTACCTCTCAGAAGTGCGTCAATATAAGATACATAAGCATTGCCTCCTTTAACTCGAAACTGTGACTTTAAGAATTCAACTTTAGTCGATTTATTTGCTTTCAACTTAATAAAATCTTCCTCTTTTACATCAGATGGTTTTACTGATTGGCCTTGATCATAGAACAGAATTGCGGTTACTGATTGCTTGGTAATCCAGTCCAACTCACTGCAACTATTCTTCTCCAATTGCAATTTTTCACAAGCAACATCAAATGCACCAAAATATGTTCCAAGGTTGACTCTTCTTCGCAGGCGGTGTGACTCATCCACAACAAGTATATCAAACTTCGCTTTCACAACTTCAGCTGGCCCGATGACCATATTTGCATTCAAGCCTTTTATATTCTTAAATACTTTCTTTAATGTATTTCTAAATGAGGACATTGGAACGACCAATGCCATCTTAGGACTAGGGTACTTTCTTTTTAATGCTAGAATTAACTCAATAAACTCAGACTCATCTTCACCAAATTCTTTAAAATTAAAATCATCATTGTTTGAGTAGATTAACTTGAATAAGAATATCGCAAGTATTGTTTTTCCTGTCCCTGCGCCTCCTTCAACAATGATGTTCTTAAATTCATTACTTAACAAACTCTTAATCATGCTCAACAATCCAACTCGTTGCTCATCGGTTAAATTTTTGTAAGGCGAGTATTTGAATAAATCTGAGTTATTGATATAACCAATTGCATGCCTAGATATACCTTCTGCTCTCAGTCTATCCCAGATAGATTTGAAAATATCCCAATAAACTTCTTTCTTTTGATAGTAATTGTGGTTTGCCAGACCAATATTGCCATTGATCAATTTATATTGACCATCACCTGACATATATTTTATTAAGTTAGATTCAATATCTAGTGTGGCCGATTTATTAAACTTTTCGCTTGTTATTAAATGGACTGCAGTGAGTTTGTTTTTTGAACTACTTTTTAAATGACTACTCATTCTGGCATAAGTATCAGTAGTCTCTCCAACATATGCTTCTTTAATGGTTCCGTCTGTTAGAATATAAACAACAGGCCATAAGCCTTTAGCTGAGTGAACATTCTCAAACTCCTCAAATACACTTTGATTGAAATCATACCTTTTTACTTCAAAGGAATTACTCAAGCTCATAGCTCTGTATATTTCTTCGAAGTGCCTTTTGCTTTTTCGACAGGATATTTTTCTGAGTTCTTCTTAATCTTTTGTTCTATTATTTTCACAACATCAAATCCGTGTTTGTTTGCCAACAATAGACTAAATGCAAAAATGTCTGCCAATTCTTCTTTGATTTTTTCCTTATCGACCTCTTCCGAATCCTTATTTGTTTTCCAAAGAAAAAGTTCATTTAATTCTGCTGCTTCAATTGAAATTGCACTTGCCAAATTTTTAGAATCATGAAATTGTTCCCAATCCCTTTCATCTCTAAATTTGATTAAGGCGCTTGTTATCTCATCGAGATTTTTCATAAACGATATTAGTTTTCTGACCTCTTTAAAATTACCCCAAATCCTTTAAAATCAAACCGTTGTTGTTGTGTATTTTCCCCGTTTTGGAGCGGGGATTTTCCCGGAGTTACCAGTGTCCTTATTTTTGTTTCCCGAACCAGGAGTGCTGCCAGCCGACAGCGATTGTACTAAAATCCTGACCTACACGAACCACAGCACCGGTGCTGAAAGCAAGTTTTAAAGAATTACTTTTTCCCATCGGCATTACCGTGGTTATTCCAATGCGTGAATTATTCTGCCGATCATCATTATATATATCATTGACTGAAGATTTTCCGCCCGCATAATACGTTCCATCCAGGGCTATCCATAAGCGCGGTCTGATGTTATAACTCAGGTGTGCCTGAAACGTACTCATTGGCTGTTGTGTGCGAACGGAATTTCCTGGATAAAAGGAATGGTTGGTTGTAAAGAACCAAACCCCAGCAAACACATCGATAAGCCAACGCTTACCTATTGGCTGAGAGAGCGCCACTTCAGGTCGAAAGGACCAGCGATGAGTACCCAGGTTAATTAGTTTATCAGAAAAAAACTGACCTGTGGGTGCAATCACATTCATGCTTACGCCTACAATTGTCTTTTTTTTGGCCTTCACAAACTCTTCCAACCCTACCGAGGGAGCACCGAGAACCAATATTGTAAGTCGCAGTCGTGCGTCCGCAAAACCTGCTCTTGTAATTTGCTGTGGTTGATTAATCACCTTACCTGAAACCTGCGCCCAGGAATATGGAATGACCGCCAATGCGTGAGAAGTCAGGCCGAAGAAATTAAATGTATTTACATAGCCGAGTGTGGCCACCTGTACTGAGGCTTCGAGGTCTTGTATGGGCAATGTGGGATCGGTAACTACACCCCCGTGTGCATAAGAGAATCCTGCAACGAGCGTATTCGTTTTTTTCGGGAGCCACAGATACGCTCGTGGGTCAAGGTCTTGGGCAACCAACTTTACGGTACTCAGCATTAAACACATGATAAACAAGACTAGTCTCTTGTAATTTAATTCAAGCCGCATACAATGGTTTTAGGATTCCTACACATGAAGATAGTAACATAACGTTATCAAACTGTTGTTTAGGTATTTTACTTTTAATGGTTGGTCGTTAATGGATAGTGGATAATGGATAGTCGAAAATGGAGAATGAATAGTGGATAATGGATAGTGGATAATGGATAATGGAAAATGGAGAATGAACAATTGAAAATGGAGAATCTAGAATTGTTAATTATCAATGAATAGTTAGGTTGTGCATTGCGTGAGGCCTGCCTACGTAATACTTCGGTAGGTAAAGCCTGCCTACGTCAACACAACGTCACACTTATTGTTTGGCTTCGACAGGCAGGCCCGAAGTGTGCACGCCCAAGTTTCGCAGTTACAACACTACCATCGGCACGATAAATGCGCACACAAAACACGATGAGCCACTATGAATACCATGCGTTGCAGGAACTGGCACGCTGGCAGAAGAAAATGAAGCAGCGGCCTTCGCTGTTCAACACCCTATCGAAGGGATTGCAAACCCGTGTGAATAAAATTATTCCTGAAAAGGTGCACCAGGTTTTTACGGTGGCCATCAAACAGATGGTGCGGGGTGTGCTGGCCGGGTCGGGATTTACCACACCAGAACCTTTGCGCACGGGAGATTTAGAAACCCGTGAGCTTGCCGCGCAACATAAAATAAAAGTGTATCGCAATACGGCCACGGCAGAGGGCGCAATTACCGGGGCGGGCGGAATTTTACTGGGGCTGGCAGATTTTCCGCTGTGGCTTACGGTGAAGATGAAGATGCTGTTTGAGCTGGCGGCCGTATATGGCTATGATGTAAATGATTTTAAAGAGCGGCTATACATCCTGCACATTTTTCAGCTCACGTTTAGCAGTCAGCAAGGGCGGCAGAAAACCTATGCCCTTATGGAAGGCTGGGATGATTATAGCACTACGCTGCCGGCCACGATGCAAGAATTTGACTGGCGCAATTTTCAGCAGGAGTACCGCGATTACATTGACCTGGCGAAGTTGCTGCAACTGGTGCCGGGCATTGGTGCGGTGGTGGGCGCGTATGTAAATCACCGGCTTACCGAAAAACTGGGGAAGTTTGCGATGATGGCGTATAGGATGAGGGGAGTGAAAGATAGTCAAGTGCTGATTGCAACTTGATGAGTACCTAGGTGTTGGTGGTGTGGTGTGGTGTGAATAAAAAAGCATTCACTCCTGGGCAACGATTTTTCCACCCCCTTACCCCCGCCTGCGGGGGATATGGTACAGACTAAGGGAAAGTTAACGGTTAACAAATTAGAATTAAGTTTCGATATGGAGTTAGTGAATACAAAAAGTATTGGTGTACTTTTTAGTGCGCATGAAGAAGAATGAATTGTAACGTTAAAAATCAAACTAATTAATGACACCCAAACCTATCCCCCGCGGGCGGGGCTTGGGGGGTGGTTTTACTTGCTTCATACTTTTCAATCCAATCTTCCAATTCAGCAATTACTCCGGTCATGCCTTTCAGCACCTCATTATCTGTGAATCGAAGAACTGTAAAACCCGCATGTTCTAACCTTGCTTGTCTGCGTTTATCATTTTCAATTACCTTTTCATCATGATGAGTAATTCCATCTACCTCAATAATCAGCATCAAGTCTTTACACATAAAGTCGGCTATGTAGTTTAGCACAGGACGTTGTCTGCGAAAAGGATAGCCTTTCAGTTGACTGGCTCTTAATGCAAATTTCCACAGACACGCTTCAGCTTTAGTCATTCGCTTGCGCAAGTCATTAGCGAATGGCTGCAGATTGGTGTTATAAAAATGTAGATTGTCTTTATTGGCTTCCATTTTTTCCACCCCTTACCCCCGCCTGCGGGGGATATAGATTCAACCAAGTACAAGTTAACGGTTAACAAATTAGAATTTAAGTTTCGATGCAAATAGTGAGCTGAAAAAGTTACCATCACTAATCTCTTCTATTAACAGACAGTTGGTGATACAAATGAAGGTTGTCTTTATTGGCTTCGATTTTTCCACCCCCTTACCCCCGCCTGCGGGGGATATAGATTCAACCAAGTATAAGTTAATTGTAACAACTGGAATTTAAGAAACGCTTACGTTTCCGCAACCTTCAATTTGGTAAATTATTCATTAAGCAATTGTTGGGTCTGTTTCGCGCGGGGGCGTGTCCGCCAACTGACGGGCGGCTCACTTGGGGCATGTGCGGTTGCAAGGCGGCCAGCAGCGGGGAAAGGAGCAGTATTCGTGCTACCCTTTTCTTTGTTACTTTATTTTGGGTAAGCAAAAGAAAGTAAGAGATGAATTAATTTTTTTTCAATGCTAGTGTTACAAGGCAGATTGCTTTTATGGGCTTCTATTTTTTCCACCCCCTTACCCCCGCCTGCGGGGGATATGGACTCAGGCGTGGAACACGCAACTCGTAAAATAAAAAAAGCATTCACCAATTAAGATGAATGCTTAAGAGCCCCCTGCCGGGATCGAACCAGCGACCTACTGATTACAAGCGATGCCCTACCCTTCAAATTTTCCTAGATTGGGCAGTTTTTCATGACACTTTGAGTCAAAATGCTGCATTTCATGACACCGCTCCATAACACCTAATAAAGCCCCGGGGTGGTCGGTAAAAA